>JBPOHC010000328.1:0-2575 GCA_052035985.1 Myxococcota bacterium
GCTCGCGCAGTGGCTCGAAGTCGCCCTCAACGAGAGCTCGAAGACCTACTTCGGCGCGCCGACGATGGCGATGGGGGAGGGCGGCACGATCCCCTTCATGGGGATGCTCGGAGAGAAGTTCCCCGAGGCGCAGTTTCTGATCACGGGCGTGCTCGGGCCCGGCTCCAACGCGCACGGACCCAACGAGTATCTCCACGTCCCGACGTGCAAGCGGCTCACGTGCTGCGTCGCGCACGTGCTCGCCGCTCACGCCTCGCGTCAGTAACTCTCTCTCAGCTCCCGAGGATGCGCACCACGCCCTCGATGCTCGCCATGAGCACCGCGGCCACGGAGTCGCCCTGATCTTCTCCGCGGAGGAGGAGCAGCAGGCTCTCCTTGCCGCACTTGAAAGGGTGCACCGTCACGCCCGTGAGCCGTCGAGGATCGAGCGCGAAGCCCTGTCCCTTCGCGATGAAGGGCGCGTAGGCCGCGAGCTCCTCGCACTCCGCGCGGTCGCCGTCGAACGCGAGCAGGATCCCGTCGACCGTGCTCAGAAGGATGTGGGTCAGACCCGCTCGCTCGCGCTGCGCCGAGAGCAGGTACTGCAACGCCATCGCGAGGTCGTCCGAACGCCGCGAGCGGCGCTCCCTTCCGATGATCATGGGGAATTCTCTCCTCTTGTCACGCGGACGCAGCGACACGACGCGCCGTCACGGTGACGGTGCGCTCGAACGGTCGCGCTCCGGTGCTGAAGCCACCGTTCCACCTTCTGCGAAGGGGCCGCCAGTTTTGAGCTTACATGTAGGTACGACGGGTTGGAGCTCCCGTCGCGAGGGAGGCGATCAGCAGGGGATGCAGATGACGGCGCTGCCGAGCATGTGGATGTCGTACTGGCCGTTGTCGCACATGGGGCGGCACTCCCAGACCTCGGACTCGAACGCGTAGTGCGGGGTCTGTCCGCGCGGACAGGTCACGGTAGGACGCTCCGCGCACACGATGAGTCCGTCGTAGAGGCCGCCGTAGGTGACCACGACCTCGCAGCCGCGCTCGCAGCGCCAGGTGCCGCCTTGCGTGTAGTAGGGGTAGAGGTCGGGCGGGCACGAGCGAGGCGGACCCACGCAGCGGAACACGTCGGGCCTCACCTCGACGGAGACCTGTCCCGCAGGGCAACGCGTGGGCTCGCAGCTCGGGAGCAGCGTCGGCATGTTGTCGCCCGGCGACACCATCGAGCGGTCGCCGCGCATGTGGAAGTCGCGTCGGTGATAGACCAGCGTCTCGCCCGCGCCGCACACGCACCAGTCCGCGTCGATGGTTCCGTCGCAGTCATCGTCGCTGCCGTTGCACGCCTCGGGGGAGGGGTTCGTCGCGCCGACGCAGGCGCTCCATCGTCCGCTCTCGAGGCAGGTGATCGTTCCCGCGCGGCACACGCCCACGCCGATCTGCGAGGGTGATCCCGCGAAGCACGAGCGCGTGTCGCCGGGCGCGCAGACGCAGCCCTCGTCGATCGAGCCGTTGCAGTGGTTGTCGCGCCCGTCGCAGCTCTCGGTGACGGGGACCACGGCGTCGACGCAGCGGCCGAGGTCCGAGGTGCCGTCGGGGTTCGCGTTGCACATCTGCGTGCCCGCGCGGCAGAGGCCCACGCCCGAAGTGCCCGCGGGCCCCGGGTAGCAGCTGCGCGTCTCGCCGACGGTGCAGTTGCAGCCCTCGTCGATGGTGCCGTCGCAGTCGTTGTCGATGCGATCGCAGCGCTCGATCACGGGGAGGAACTGCCCCGTGCACGTTCCCCAGGTGCTCGCCGTCGAGCAGGTCTGCGTGCCCGCGCGACACACGCCCACGCCGACCGTGCCCATCGGACCCGCGTAGCAGCTCCGCGTCGAGCCGGTCTTGTCGCAGGGGCACCCCTCGTCGACGTCGCGGTTGCAGTTGTTGTCAAACCCGTCGCCGCAGACCTCCGCGGGCGCGGGCGATCCGAAGCCCGTGCACGCCGTCCACGACCCGACCGTGCCCGCGGCGCCTGCGCCCGTGCAGTTCTGCGTGCCCCACGCGCAAGGCCCGATGCCCGCGGCCGAGGGATCGCCGGGGTAGCAGAACTGTCGCTGACCGATGTAGCAGTCGCAGCCCTCGTCGACCTGGCCGTTGCTGTTGTCGTCGAAGCCGTTGAAGCAGATCTCACCCGGCACCGAGCTGTCGGGGTTGAGCTCGCCCGTGTCGGTCGCGCCATCCGAACTCGGACCGTCGAGACCCGCATCCGCGCCGCTGTCTCCCACGGAGCCGTCTGCGGGCATGACCACGCCGCCGTCCATGTCGGACGCGCGGCAGATCCCGCCCGTGCAGACGCCGCTCGCGCAGTCCGAGGGAACGTCACAAGAAGAGCCAACGGGCCTTCCGCCGCCGGTGCCGGGCGTCGCGCTGCACACGCCGCCCACGCAGTAGCCGCTCGCGCAGTCGCTCGCCGTCGTGCAGACCGAACCGTTGCCGCGACCCGTGCCCGTGGGCGACGACTGACAGACGCCGCTCACGCAGAAGCCGCTCGCGCAGTCGGTCCCCGTGGAGCAGGTCGATCCGTTGCTGCGACCCGTGCCCGTCGGCGTGGCCT
>JBPOHC010000237.1:0-85699 GCA_052035985.1 Myxococcota bacterium
TCGAGCGGCGGCGCGAGATACGCGCGCGTGGGGACCATCCTCGCGGTCTCGGCGGAAGCACCCGCGTACCAGCTCCGGTTGAACCAGTCGGTGAGTCGTCCGGGCGCCATGAACTGCTCCGCGTACGCGGGGTCGGTGCCCACCGTCGCGATGGGAACGAGCAGGTTCGGATACGCGCCTCCCTCGCCGTAGGTGCCGTGGCAGCTCGCGCAGCGGTCTTCGAAGACGACGCGTCCACGTGCGGCGCGCGCCGTGTCGACGGCCGCGGGATAGGTCGGAGGACGCAGCTCCCGCAGCCACGCGAGCACGTCGCCGAAGTGCGTGAGGATTCCGTCTGCCTGCGCGCTGTCGCGCACGGCCACGACGGAGACCTGCATGAGCATGCGGGCGAAATCTCCGCGGCCCATCCCGTTGTAGTAGAGCGCGTTCTTCTTGCGCAGGAGCCACCACGCGGGCGTGTCGGAGGCGATGCGCGGGTGCTCCGCGGTGGGCGCGCTCGACCACGCGGGCTCGTCGCGCCACGCAAGACTGAGCGGGTCGCGGTGCGACGCGGCGGCGTCTTCGAGGAGGAACGCGCCGTTGACGCCGGGAAAGGGCGTCGTCGCGAAGGGCCCTACGGCCTGCGCGCCGCGGCTGAAGGGCAGGTACGCGCGCCACTCCGACGAGTCTTCGCCGTATTGCGCACGCACGAGCGTGTCGAGGAGGCGAACGCGCGCGCTCGAATCGGCCGTGAAATTCGCCGTGGTGCTGCCGAGGCCGGGGATGAAGCGTCCGTTGATCGAGCCCGCGTGACAGCCGAAGCACGTGGTGCCGCCGACGACGCGCACGCGGCGGCCGTCGACGGTGAGGTCGAAGGCGTTGAACGCGCGAGGGAGCGTGGCGTTGTCGCCCGTGCGCTCGAGCTCGTTGGTCACGCGCGCGCCCTGAAAGAACTGAAGGAACACGTCGACGGGCACGCCCGACCCGATGAAGTCTCCGTAGCGCAGGTACTCGTAGCCCGCGGCCGCGTCGCCCGAGCGCTGCGTCGTCGCAGGAATGGGCTCGCTGCGCGGCGGCGGCGGAGTGGTCACATCGGCGTCGCCGCAGGCCGCGGCAGAGCTCACCGCGGTCGCGAGGGCCACGGCGCGCGCGATGCGCCTGAAGGGTCGTGTCGGCGTTCGAGGCGACGTCATGAAGGGCGACAATACCGCGCGATTTCGTCCGCCACACGAATCCCGCCGCTCCGTGGAGGTGGCCGAAGACCCGCCCGCTCGCCCTGCCCCCCGCCCGCGCCGGTGGCCGACCGAACACGCATCACCTGACGCGGCGCTCGTCTTCGTTCCGTCGCGGTGGGCAAGGGGTGTAGGCTCACCGATCGGAGTCCGCGCGAGTGCCCATCCTCACCCACGAAGAACGCGTCGGCACCCTCCTCGGCGGAAAGTATCGCCTGGGCAAGATCCTCGGCCGCGGCGGCATGGGCGCCGTCTTCGAAGCCGTGCACGAGTGGACGGGCCGCGCCGTCGCCGTGAAGGTGCTCAGCCACGAGCACGTCGAGAACCCCGAAGCCGCAGAGCGATTTCTCCGTGAGGCGAGGGTCGCGGCGGGGCTCAAGCACCCCAACGTGGTCGACGTGCTCGACCTCGGCGAGGAGCCCGATCGCACCGTCTTCATCGTGCTCGAGCTGCTCGAAGGCGAGTCCTTCGGGCGCATGCTCACGCGCGAGAAATCGCTGAGCTTCGAAGCGGCCGCGGAGGTGCTGATCCCCGTGATGCGCGCGGTCTCGTACGCCCACGCGCGCAACGTGGTGCACCGCGACATCAAGCCCGACAACATCGTGTTGCACACCGACGCCGAGGGGAACCTCATCCCGAAGATCCTCGACTTCGGCATCGCGAAGGCGCTCGACGAGGAGCGCGATCAGCACGTCACGCAGACGGGCTTCGTGATGGGAACCCCCGCGTACATGTCCCCCGAGCAGGGCGAGGGAATCCCCTCGCGCATCGGCGCGCCCGCCGACGTGTGGTCGATGGGCGTCGTCTGGTACGAGGCGCTCACGGGGTCGCTGCCCTTCGAAGGCCCCACGCCCACGGCGGTGCTCCTCGCGGTGAACGCGGGGAAGTTCACGCGCCTCGTGCGAAAGCTCCCGACGCTGCCGGTCTCGATCGCGAACGTCATCGACAAGGCCATCGTGCGCGACGTCCCTCGGCGCTACCCCGACATGGGCGCCTTTCTCGAAGCGATCTTGAAGGCCGCCACCGACGCGGGCGAGATCCTCCCTCCGCGCGGCTCGTTCCCCGGTGGGATGCGGTCTTCGCGCGAGCACGTCGCGGCGCTCGGCGCGGCGCCAGAGGTTCGCCTCTCGCGCCCCGAGCCCGACGACGACCCGGTCATCGAGCTCGGCCCCGTTCGCGCGCAGGGCCCCATCTCTGACATCACCATGGGAGACACGACCGACGAGCCCGTCGTGCTCCTCAACAACCCGCGCAAGCGCCGCAAGCCCTTCCCCGTCGCCGCCGTGGGCGTCACGCTCGCGACGCTCGTCGCCATCGCCGCCATCGCCATCATCGTGCGGCGCCCGAGCGCGCCGACGCCCGCGAGCGCGCCCGTCGCCGAGGTGACCGCGCCCGAGCGCCCCGCCGCGCAGCCCGTCGACGCGAGTACGGCCACGCCTCCAACGCCCGCGGCGCCGACGCACGTCGAGACGCCGCAGAGCCCCGCGACGCCCGACGCCGACACCGAGGAGCGGCGCCGTCCCTCGTCGCGTCACGGTCGTCACGGCGCGCACTCGACACCCACGCCCTACGACCATCCCGTGGGGACCGGGCCCGTCGCGCCCCTCGTGCTGGTGCCCGCGCCACCCGCGGCGCCGCACGTTGAACCCCCTGCGCCGCCTCCCGAGCCGACGCCTCCCGTCGTCGACACGCACGCGCAGCCGGCCCGTCCCGCGGCGCCGCGAGAGAACGCTCCGCTCACCGACTACGACCACACACAATGACGCTCCTCGCTCGCAGATCCGCGGCCCTCACGGCGCTGCTCCTTGTGTTCGCGCCTTCGCGCGCCGACGCGCAGGTGACCCCCGACGCGGGCGCTCCGCCCGACGCGTCGGCGCCCGAGCCCCCGCCGCCGCCGCCACCACCGGCGCCCGCGGCGAGGGCCGTTGACCCCGTGCGCGAAGAGGCCCGCGCTCACTTTCAGCGCGGCGTCGAGCTCATCGGGAGCGAGCGCTGGGCCGACGCGATCATCGAGCTCCGTCGCGCGCAGGAGCTCCGCGTGACGCCCGCGGTGCACTTCAACCTCGGCCTCGCGCTGCGGGCCGTGGGGCGCAACCGCGAGGCGATGGCGGCGTTTCGAGAGTTCTCTCGCATGTCGGGCGCGACCACGAACCCCGAGCTCGCCGCGCGCGTCGACGGCTACGTGCAGGAGCTCACCGAGGGGCTCGGGCGCGTGGTGCTCCTCGTCGAGCCGCCGTCGGCCTCGGTGCAGATCGACGGCGCCGCGGTGCGCGCGAACGAGTCCGTCGAGGTCGACCCGGGGCGGCACGTCATCGTCGCCGCGGCGGAGGGCTTCGCGGGCGAGAACCGCACCGTCGAGGTGGCGCGCGGATCACAGAGCACGGTGATGCTGCGCATGGTGCCCCTGGTGCTGTCGTCGCGGGTGACCGTGACCGCCGATCCGTCGGGCGCGCTCGTCCGCATCGACGGTCAGAACGTGGGCTTCGGCAGCGTCGAAGAGACGGTGCGTCCGGGGTCGCACACGCTCGAGGTGAGCGCCGAGGGGTACTACACCTTCCGTCGGCGCTTCGAAGCGCTCGCGGGGCAGAGCCAGACGCTCCGCGCGAACCTGAGCAACAGCCGCGGCGTGGTCGAGAGCCCGTGGTTCTGGCTCGGCGTCGGCGCGCTCGCGGCGGGCGGCGGCGTGGCGGCGTACTTCCTCTTGCAAGACCTCGCGCCGCCCTATCAAGGCACGCTGGGCAACGTGACCGACGCGCTCACCGTGAGGGGCGGACGATGAACCGACAGACGCGCCGCGCTCCCCTCGCCCTGCTCCTCCTCGCGACGCTCCTCGCGTGCACGAAGCCTCGCACGCAGATCATCCTGCTCGTCGACACCGACATGGCGCAGGGCCCCATGGGCACGCTCACGCACGTGCGCATCACGGTGAAGAGCCCCACCACGGGCTCCGTGCGACAGCGGCTCACGTACCCGCTCCTCCAGGTGGTGAACGGTCAGTCGTTCGAGCTCCCGGGCACGCTCGGGATCGCCGCGGCCGACAACGATCCGCACTCCGTCGAGGTCAACGTCGACGCGGTGAGCGACCCCGGCGGCGACGGCACGGCCCGCGCGGCGATGTTCACCTACTACGCCATCGCGCCCTTCGAATCCGAGCGCACGAAGCTCCTCTCGGTCTTTCTCGCGGATCGGTGCCGGGTGCTCGCGCGCGAGTGCCTCCCCGACGAGACCTGCGGACTCAACGGCTGCATGCCGCGCACGGTGGGGACGCTCCCCGACGTGACCCCTGACTTCCGCTTCGACGGCGGCGTGCGCGACGGATCAGCGCTCGACGGCGACCTCGACGCGCCCGGCGACGGCGCGCCCGACGACCTCGCGGACGCCTCGACGACCGACGCATCGACCGACGACGCGGCCGACGACGCCGCCGACGCGACGAGCGACGCGTTCGAGACGGGCGCGTGCCCCATCGGTCAGCGCGCGTGCGGCGGGGCCTGCGTTGACACCTCGTCCGACGCTCGAAATTGCGGCGCGTGCGGGCTCGCGTGCAGCACCGCGAACGCCACGCCGATGTGTCGCGCGAGCGTGTGTCGGCTCGCCTGCGCGGCGGGCTTCGGCGACTGCGACGGCGACGCGGCGAACGGCTGCGAGGCGTCGATCGCGTCGATCGCGAACTGCGGCGCGTGCGGGACGGCGTGCGCGCTCCCCGGCGTCGCGACGCAGGCGTGCGTCGGCGGGAGCTGCACCGTGGGCGCATGCGCCGCGGGACGCAACGACTGCGACCGCGTCGCGCTCAACGGCTGCGAGACCGACACGCAGAACGACGGCGCCAACTGCGGCGCGTGCGGACGCTCATGCGGAACGGGCTTCGTGTGCAGCGCGGGCGCGTGTGCGATGTCGTGCTCGACGGGCCGTACGGCCTGCGGCGCGGCCTGCATCGACCTCAGGACCAACGCTTCGAACTGCGGCGCGTGCGGAAGCGCGTGCCCCGCGCGCGCCAACGCCGCCGCCGTGTGCAGCGCGGGCGCCTGCGGGATCCTGTGCAACGCGGGCTTCGCCGACTGCGACGGCAACCCCCTCAACGGCTGCGAGGCGTCGCTCTCGGCCGCCGTCACGTGCGGGAGCTGCACGCACGCCTGCACGGCCCTCAACGCCGTCTCGACCTGCGCGGCGGGCAACTGCGGCTTCGTGTGCAACGCGGGTTACGGAGACTGCGACGGCCTCCTCGCCAACGGGTGCGAGACCGACACGCGGAGCTCGGCCGGCAACTGCGGCGCGTGCGGCGCGAACTGCGCGCGACCGCACGCGACGGGCGCGTGCAGCGGCTCCGCGTGCGTCGTGGGCGTCTGCGACGCGGGCTACGCGGACTGCGACGGCAACCCCGTCAACGGCTGCGAGGTCGACACGCGCAGCGCCGCCGCGCACTGCGGAGGCTGCGGCCGCGCGTGCTCCTTCGCCAACGCGACGGCGACGTGCGTGTCGGGCGCGTGCGCGCTCAACGCATGCCTCGGGGGCTACGCCAACTGCGACGGCGTCGCGTCGAACGGCTGCGAGACCAACCTCAACACCTCGGGCGCGCACTGCGGCGCGTGCTCGAACCAGTGCGCCACCCTCACCGTGTGCAGCGCCGGCGCGTGCGTCTCGACCTGCCCCGCGGGCACGACGGTGTGCAGCGGCGCGTGCGTGAACACCGCGAGCGACGTCAACAACTGCGGGCGCTGCGGCGGCCCCTGCACGAGCCTCACGAACTCGACGCGCACCTGCGCCGGCGGCGTCTGCGGCTTCTCGTGCGTGCCGGGCTACGCCGACTGCAACCGCGTGGTCTCCGACGGCTGCGAGGCGTCGCTCGCGACGCTCTCGAACTGCGGCGCGTGCGGGCTCCCGTGCGCGCTCCCCAACGCGAGCTCCAACTGCGCGACGGGGGCGTGTCAGGTCGCGCGCTGCAACGCGGGCTGGGGCGACTGCGACCGCGCCCCGCTCAACGGCTGCGAGCGCGCGATCAGCGAAGACCCGCTCAACTGCGGGGCCTGCGGGAGCGTGTGCCCGAGCGGCCCCAACGGCGCGCCGCGCTGCGCAGCGGGCGCGTGCACCTTCGACTGCGCGCCGGGCTACGTCGACTGCGACCGCAACCCCCTCAACGGCTGCGAGGCCCGCGTCGGGGGCGCGTGCGGCGACGGCTGCTCGCCGGGCACGCTCTCGTGTCTCGGCACCTCCGTCGGCTGCGTCACGACCGCGCTCTCGTGCGGCGCGCGCTGCTCGTCGGGCGGCGTGCCCGGGGTCTGCACCCTGACGGGGCTGTGCTCGCCGACGCCGACGATGTGCACCGACGGCGGAAGCGTCACCACCGACGCCTCCGCCGACGTGCCCGCCGACCTCGTCATCTCCTCCGATCGCGGCCTCGGCATGGACGCGATCTGACCGGTCACTGCACCACGATCGAGCCCTGGTACATGTTCATCCCGCAGGTGAAGGCGAGCGCGCCCGACGCGGGCACGGTCACAGGGACCTCGACGGCGCGGTTGAGCGGGAGGTCTCGGCGGATGTTCATCGTCGGAAAAACGAGCTGCTGGCCGCAGGTCTCGTCCGTCGTGCGCGTGAACACCAGCGTGAGCTGACGCCCGGCGGCCGCGCGGATCGTCGCGGGGTGGTAGCCCTCACCGTCGACGGCGATGGCGACGCGTCCGTCGGCGGGGGCCGTGATTTCTGCGGCCGCGTGGGGCGTCGCGGGGGGCGCCTCGGTCTTCTTGCAGGCGGTCGCGGAGAGCGCCGCGACGAGCGAGATCATCACCGTGTGCTTCATGCTTCGTCTCCTTCGGGGGCCGCGACGCGCGCGGCGGACTCGTCCTCGAGCGCGCGCGCGTGACTCCGACGCGCGAGCGCATACACCAACACGGACGCGAGCGCGACGCCCGCCGACACCCGCCACGCCGCGGCGACCCACGCGGGCGCCGGGTCGACGTAGAAGCGCGACGCGAGGAGCGCCACGCAGGCGAGGCCCGCGACGGTCGCGACGCGGGTGAGCGCCGTCAGCCACGCGAGGGCGCGGGTGCCCTCGATGCGGCGCCAGAGGAGCTGCTCATAGCGCCAGTACGTGTAGATCACCGGCACGATCTCGAGCGTGAGGAAGGCGCTCGTGAGCAGGCCCCCGGCCATGGGCGCGGCGATGCGCTTCATCACGTCGGCGCCGGACCCATCGGCCCAGAGCAGCGGCACGACGCCGAAGAGCATCGTGCTCACGGTCATGAGCTTGGGGCGCACGCGCTGGATGGTCCCCTCGGCGTGCGCCTCGACGATGTCTTCGAGGGAGCGGATGCGCCCCGCGGCGAAGCGCTTCTCATACGCGTGGTCGATGTAGACGATCATCACCACGCCGGTCTGCGCGGCGAGGCCCACGAGCGCGATGACCCCGACCCAGACGGCCGTCGAGAGGTTGTAGTCGAGGAGGTAGAGCGCCCACACGCTCCCCACGAGCGCGAAGGGCACCGAGAGCAGCACGATCACCACCTCGGTGAAGTTCTTGAATTGCAGGTAGAGCAGCACGATCACGATGAAGAGCGCGAGCGGGATGAGCACCTTCATCCGCGCCTCCATCGCCGCGAGGAGCTCGTACTGCCCCGTCCACTGGAGCCACGCGCCGCGCTCGAGGCGGAGCTCTCCGCGGGCGATGGCGCTTCGAACGGCCTCGCGCGCGTCGCGCACGTAGCGCCCCACGTCGCGGCTCGCGTCGAGGTCGACGTAGACGTAGCCCACGAGCGTACCGCCCTCGTCGCGGATCATGGGCGGGGCCTCGTGGATCTCGACGCGCGCGACGCTCCCGAGGGGCACCGACCCCTCGCCGCGCGGCACCGGGAGGTTGCGGAGCGCGTCGAGGCTCGTGCGAAAATCCTCTGCGAAGCGGAGGTTCACCGTGACGCGGCGGCGGCCGTCGAGCACCGTGGTGACGGGGGCTCCGCCGATGGCGGTCTCGACCATCGCGTTGACCGTCTCGATCGAGAGGCCGTTCCGCGCGAGGGCCTCGCGGTCGGGCGTCACGTCGACCTGATACGCGCCCGTCGAGCGCTCGAAGAGCACGCTGCGCGTCCCCGGGACGTCGTGAAGGACGCGCTCCAGCGCGGTGCCCGCGCGCTCGATGGATTCGAAATCGTGCGCGTGGACCTTGAGCCCCACGGGCGTCCGCACGCCCGTCGAGAGCATGTCGACGCGGTTGCGAATGGGCTGCGTGAACGCGTTGGTCCACCCCGGCAGACGCAGCCGGTCGTTGAGGTCGGCGATGAGCTCTTCGCGGGTCATGGGGGCGAACTCGGGCCAGAAGCGCTCCAGGAGCGGGCGCATCAACGCGGGCGTTCGTCCCACGTACCAGCGCCGCGTGTAGCGCGTGCGCCACACGGCGCGAGGCTTGAGCCTGATGACCGTTTCGAACATCGAGAGCGGCGCGGGGTCCGTCGGGGTCTCCGCGCGTCCGGCCTTGCCGAGCACCGCGGCCACCTCGGGGACGTCTCGAATGATCGCGTCTTGCCGCTGGAGCTGTCGCCGCGCCTCCTCGATCGAGATGCCCGGCAGCGTCGTGGGCATGTAGAGCAGGTCGCCCTCGTCGAGCGGCGGCATGAACTCGTTGCCGAGCCGCGTCGCGAGCGGCAGCGCAGAGAGCACCGCCATCACCCCGAGGAGCACGGTGGTCCTCGGGTTTCTGAGCGCGACGTGGACGAAGGGCTCGTACACCGCGCGGATCACGCGCGACACGGGGTGCCGGTGCTCGGGGTAGATCTTGCCGCGCACGAGCACGTCGCGCAGCGCGGGCGCCACGGTGATCGAGAGCAGCGCCGCCGAGAGCATCACGAAGGTCTTGGTGAACGCGAGGGGGCGAAAGAGCCGCCCCGCCTGCCCTTCGAGCCCGAAGACCGGGATGAAGCTCGCCGCGATGATGAGCAGCGAGAAGAAGATCGCGGGCGTCACCTCGCGCGCGGCCTCGGCGAGCAATTTCGCGCGGTCCTCTTCGGAGAGGTCCGCGGGCGCGTGCTCGAGCTTCTTGTGGGCGGCCTCGACCATCACGATCTCGGCGTCGACGGTGGCCCCCACGGCGATGGCGATGCCGCCGAGCGACATGATCGTCGCGGGCACGCCGAGGAGGTTCATCGGGATGAACGACGCGAGCACCACGAGGGGCAGCGAGAGGATCGGCAGGAGCGCGCTCCGCAGGTGCAGGAGGAAGAGCACGATCACCGCGGCGACGACGATCATCTCCTCGGTGAGCGCGTGGCGGAGCGTGTCGATCGCGCGCTCGATGAGCTCCGCGCGGTTGTACACGGGCACCACCTCGACGCCCTCGGGCAGCGCCCCGCGCACCTCGCGGAGCTTCGCCTCGACGCGGTGGATGACCTCCCGCGCGTTCTCGCCGTAGCGCATCACCACGACGCCCGAGACGACCTCCGCGCGGCCGTCGAGGTCCGAGGCGCCGCGGCGGATCTCGGGCCCCACGCGCACCGAGGCCACGTCGCCGACGCGCACCGAGGCGCCCCCCGGCGACCCGCGCAGCACCACGGACTCGAGGTCTCGCGGCGAGCGAATCCAGCCGCGGCCTCGCACGAAATACTCGCGCTGCGCCATCTCGATGAGCCGACCGCCGACCTCGCCGTTGGCCTCGCGGAGCGCGCGCGCGACGTCCTCCCACGAGAGGCCGAAGGAGCGCAGCCGGTCGGGGTTGAGCGTCACCTGGTACTGGGCCTCGTAGCCTCCGACGCTCGCCACCTCGGCCACGCCGGGCACCGCCGCGAGCGCGTAGCGGAGCACGTAGTCCTGCGTGGCGCGGAGCTCGCCGAGGTCGCGCCGCCCGCTGCGATCGACGAGCGCGTACTGGTACACCCAGCCGATGCCCGTGGCGTCGGGGCCGATGCGCGGCGAGACGTCGGGCGGCAGCCGGTTGCGCGCCGCCGAGAGCTGCTCGAGCACGCTGGTGCGCGCGCGCGCGAGGTCGGTGCCCTCTTCAAAGATCACGTAGACGAAGCTCATTCCGAACATCGTCTGCGCGCGCACGTCGGCCACGTGGGGCTGCCCGAGGAGGGCCGTCACCAGCGGGTACGTGACCTGATCTTCGACCACCGAGGGGGCGCGCCCCATCCACTCGGTGTAGACGATCACCTGCGGGTCTGAGAGGTCGGGGATCGCGTCGAGGCGCACGCGCCGCATCGAGACGTAG
The DNA here is from genome assembly GCA_052035985.1 of Myxococcota bacterium. GTDB lineage: Bacteria > Myxococcota_A > Polyangia > Polyangiales > CAISKJ01. The sequence goes on from JBPOHC010000237.1 coordinate 10,402, forward strand.
CCCGCGATCGCGAGCGCGACGGCGAAGAGGATCACGAGGCCGCGGTTGCGCGCCGAGGCTTCGAGCAGGCGGGTGATCATCGCGCGGCTCCCCTCGCGAGCGCGGCGCGGAGGCGGCTCTCGGAGTCGACCATGAAGGTCCCGCGCGAGACGACGCGCTCCCCCGCGGTGAGTCCGTCGAGCACTTCGAAGCGGTCGCCCGTGAGCGCGCCCACGCGGACCCTCCGGGGCGCGAAGGTGGCCTCCCCCGTCTGCACGAAGACGTACTGCTCGAGGCCCGTGTCGATGACCGCGTCGCGCGGGACCTCGAGCCGCGTCGACGCGCCCGCCACGTCGCTGAAGACGGCCTCGCCGTAGGTCCCCGGGCGCAGGGGCGCCGTGGGGTTCACGGCCTCCATGCGGACGCGCGCGGCGCGAGAGTCCGCCGACACTGACGTCTCGACGAGGAGCACCCGCGCGCTCACCTCGGCGCCGCCGCCCGTGACGAAGCGCGCCATCACGTCGCGGTGGATGCCCGCGAGGTCGCGCTCCCGCACGGTCGCGACGATCCACACGCGCCGCAGGTCCGCGAGCTCGTAGAGCGCCGTGTCGGGCGTCGCGTAGAGCCCGGGGACCGCGTTCACGCGCACCACCGTGGCCGTCGCGCTCGACCGCAGCGGCACGGCCCGAATCGGCGCGCCCGCCGTGACCATCGCGTCGATGTCCGTCGCGCTCATCCCGAGGAGCTCGAGCGCCACGCGCGACGCCGCGACGACGTCGGCCGAGCGTCCGCCCCCGGGCTGACCGCCCCAGCGCGTGGCGTTCAAGAGCTCCTGCTGCGTCTGAAAGAGCTGCGGGGAGTAGATCCACGCGAGGGGCTGTCCGGGCGTCACCGTCACCCCCGACTCGCGCACGGCGACGCGTTCGAGAAAGCCCGGCGCCCGCACGCGCACCTCGGAGCGCGCGCCCTCGGGCACCTCGACCACCGCAGGAAAGCGCCGCGACCGCGCGTCGCCGCTCGCGCGCACGGGCTCGCTCGCGACGCCTCCGAGCTGCTGCCGATCGAGGGTGAGCGTGACCTCCACGAGGTGCGCCGCGACGCTCTGCCCCGCGTCGCCGCCGTCGACGGGCGCGCCCGCGTCGTCGGCGCCGTGGTTGTGCGCGTCGCCGCTGCGGTCGTCGGGGATCCGCTCGAGCGACATGTGACAGATCGGGCACTCCCCCGGCGTGGGCGAGGTGATCTGCGGGTGCATCGGGCAGTAGTAGAGCGCGCGCGTGAGGCCCGCCCGCTCGGGCAGCGGCCCCCAGAACCGATACACGCTCGCGCTCGCCACGGCGGTCACCGCGATGATCAGCACCCACCGCACGACGGCCATCACCTGGAGCGATCGTCGAGAGGGTCCCGCGGTCATCGCGCGCCTCCCTCTCGTTCGAGGGCGAGGCGCGGGAGCGCTTCTCCCACGGCCTCTTCGAGCGCCGCGACGGCGCGCGCGAGGTCGACGACGAGGTCGGCCTCGTCCATCGCGAGGTCGAGCCGCATCCTCGCGACGTCGAGCCACGCGAGGAGCTGGCCCCCGCCGGCGACGTAGCGTCCCCTCGCGACGTCGAGGGCCCTGCGCGCCGCGGGGAGCGCGTCGACGCGCACCAGCGAGAGCTCGCGCGCGATCCCCTCGGCGCGAGCGTGCGCCTCGATGACCTCCTCGCGCGTGGTGAACTCTGCTTCTCTCACCGATGCCTCCTCGGCCGCGAGGCCCGCCTCGCCCGCGGCGACGCGCGCGCCGCCGGGCCCCCAGAGCCACGGGAGCGTCATCGCCACCGTCGCGCCGTAGCCGTTGTGATGATTCGGATCGAACCAGCCGCTGAGGCCCACCATGAACTCGGGCCTCGACGCCTCGGCCCTCGCGCCGTCGAGCGTGGCCCTCGCCGCGACGACGCGCGCCCTCGCCTGGCGCGTGCGCTGCTGCCTCGCGACGGCCCGCTCGAGGAGCGCCTCGCGCGTCATCGAGACGGTCTCGCCCGCGGCCTCGTCTTCGAGCTCCGAGGGCGCCGCGGGGCGTCTCCCCGTGAGCACCTCGAGCACCCGTGAGGCGCGCTCGCGGTCGTTGTCGAAGCGCGCCAGGAGCCGCAGCACGCGCGTCCGCTCGAGCTCGACGCGCGCCAGCTCATCGAGCCCGCTGCCCACGGCGACGCGCGCGGTGGTGGCCTCGCGCATCTCCTCGACGATCGCGAGGTGATCGTGGTGGACGCGGTGGTGCAGCGCCGACGCGACGTAGTCTGCCCACGCCTCGGTGGCCCTGCGCGCGACCTCGCGCTCCCTCGCTGAGAGCTCCGCGAGCGCGGCGTCGGCGCCCGCGAGCGAGGCCCTCGACCGCGCGTCGAGCGAGCCCCACGCGGGGAGCCTCTGCCGGAGTTCCACCATGTACATGTCCGCGTCGCCGAGCGCCCACGGGCGCGAGAACGGGACGTTCCACGCCTGCGCGTTCACCTCGGGCGACGGGGGCGCCCCCTCGGCCCGCGCGGTCTCGACCATCGACCTCACCCTCGCGGCGCGCGCGGTGATCCCCGGGTCGTGCGACACCGCGGCGCGCACCATCGCCGCGCGCGTGCTGAGCGGCGACGTCGCGCTCCCCTCGGCGGCGCGCTCCGTCGAGGCCCTCACGAGCCCTTCATATCGACCCCAGGCGCCAGCGCCCGCGCACCCGCAAGCCGCCACCGCGATCAACCAGACTCCACGCATCGAACACGCTCCGCGCGCTACGCATCTCCGCGACGCGCGAGCGCGCCGCGGCACACCACCGTCGACGGCACGCGAGCGCGCGCGGCGACGGCCCCTCGAGAGGCCGACGCGTGGCTCAATTCAGGAGCGATCGATGCAGGAGATAGAGCGGCGGCGAAGGCCCGGCGCGCGCGAGCCTCGCCCGCATCCTCGTCCACGCGGGCGGCGGGTCGGAGCCCACGGCGAAGAGCACCGCGAGCGCGAGGAGGCACACCAGCGGCGCGGGCGCGACCCAGAGGTCTGGCGGCGCGTCCGCCGAGAACGACGCGAGCGGCGCGACGCGCTGGGCCTCGCAGCAGAGCTGCTCGACGGCGGCCTCGCGGGCGTGATGCGACGACGCGGGGCAGCAGGTGTGGAGCAGCGCGCGCTCCATCGGCGCGCACCACACGTAGGTGAGCCCCCCGAACGCGGCGGGGATGAGCACCGAGAGCGTCACCATCGCGACGACGAGCGCGCGTCGAACGCGCTCCGTCAGCGTGGTGGTCTGTCTCGGCGGGCGCCTCACGCGGGCCAGTGTGCTCGCTGCGAGGCCCACGATGCAAGCGCCTCGGCGGAAGCGACGAGGCACCGTCACGCCCTGCAAATCAGCGGTTTCGCGGCTCGTCGAGCTCTTCCGCGAGGTACGCGAGGATCACCTCGTCGAGGGAGCGCTCGGTGACGAGGCGCTCGCCGAACCCCGTCGCGCTGCGCGTGGCGGGCGCGGGCGCCTTCGCGGGTTGCAGCGCGCTCACGAGCGGCGCGCGGACGGGCGGCGCGGGCGCGACGGCGGGGACGCGAATCGCGGGAGGCGGCGTGCGCGCGGGCGCAGCGCGGAGCGGCGGAGGCTTCGAAGAAGCGCTCGCCGTGGCGGTCGCGGGCGTCGGGAGGCGCGGCGCGGCGACCCACGGCCCCGAGGCTTTCGAAGAGCGAACGGGCGGCGGAACGAGCGCGGGCGGAGGTGAGGCCAGCGGAGGCGGAGGCGGCGCGACGACGGGCTCTGGCGTGGCGGCTTCGTCGAGGTTGAGGAACGACTCCGTCGGCTCGATGAACGCGCTCTCGTCGATCTCGATGGCGCCGTCGTCGTCGTTGACGGCCTCGAGGTCGAAGGCTTCGCGCGGCACGGCGACGATGGGCTGCGGCGGCGGCGCGACGAGCGTGGGCGTCTCGTCGGGGAGATCGGTCACGGCGGCCGCGACAGGGGTCGCGAGCTCGGGCGCGGGAGGCGCCGCGGGGACTTCGAACTGGGCGTCGAACTGACCGTCACGGAGGGCGATGAACATCGCCTTGTGCTGGTCCTGCATGAGCTTCTTGACCCGCACCTGCACGTCGTCGAGGGTGACGAGGTCGGCGTACGAGGTCTTCGCGGTCTTGAGCACACGCCCGCCGTCGGCGAAGAGGTGCGTGATCACGTGCGGGCGCGCGATGCCCGAGTCCTCGGTCTGGATGTGGAACACCCGCCCCTTGTGGCGAACGTTCGTGTTGTATCCGAGGAGCGGAGACTGGGCCTTCGCCATGTGTGTCCCTGGTCGCAGCGCGCGAGGCGGTTCTCGCGTTTCTAACACAGGTCACGCCCGCGTCGTCGCTCTCTCGCGTCGCGTCTCTGGCGACTCACCGAAGCTTCGAAGAGAGCACGCTCGCGACGGCGTAGACGAGCGCGAGCGCGACCCAGGCGCCCGGCCCGACCCTGTCACCCGCGCGCCAGCACGGCAGCGCGGGGAGCGTCCACGCGAGGCCCCTCGACGCGCCCCTGCGGCGCGCGCGCGCCGCGAGCGTGAAGTGCTCGACGATCCACAGCGCGGCGCAAGCGGACCGAACGATCCAGAGCGTCACGGCTGACGTCATCGGTGCCTCCTCGTTGATCGTCCGCGGTGGTGGTGACTCGAAGACCCGCGGTGATGCGCGCCATGAGCAGGCGGCGCGTCCTCTGCGACAGGCGCCTCGAGCTGCGCGGGAGCCTCCGGCGCGGGCAACGCGAACACGCGCATGAACCAGTCCTCCTGATCGCGATCGTCGACGGAGTAGAGCGTCACGCCGCGCGCGGGGCACATCCGATCGACGACGGAGTTCTCGCGCGCGTCGAGGAGCCTCCCCGCGTCGGCGGGAGACTCGTGTCGCCACACGACGGCCCTGTGCTCATAGAAGATCCGCGTGAACATCAGCGCGACGCAGGGCGCCCCGAGGCTCGCGGCGTCGACCACGGCGAGCACCCTCCGATGACCGCCTCCGACCTCGAAGACCGGGTCCGTCGGCGGCGTCGCGTCACGGTCACCGCGGAGCCGCTGATAGAGCCCCGTGAGATCGACGGGGAGCCCCGTCCCCCAGGGCTCATCGGGCGGGCGTGAAGGGTCGATGCGAGGGTTCACCACCACGTCGCGACCGCTGCGCGCGCGCTCATAGAGGGCGCCGTACGTGGCCGCGTTCGCGGGCAGGAGCCTCGCGCCGTCGGGTCGAATGGGCACCGCGACGCCGAGCATCCTTCCGTCGGTCGGCACGTGCGCGCGCGACTCATCGACCGCGTACTGCGGCGGAAACTGCCGCAAGGCCCACGACGCGAACGCGCCGCGACGGAGCCGTGTCGTGCCCCCGACGGCGTCCCAGGCGCCGCGATACACGGCGAAATGCACGGTGGCGGTGAGCGGCCGCTCGAAGACCCTCGGCGTGAGCGCGCGCGTTTCGAAGACCGCGACGCGCGTGTGCGCCTCGGCCTCGCACCACTGCACCTGCGCGACGAGTCCACCTTCGGCGCGCGTGAGCGAGAGGGGCGCGACCATGCCGGTTGCGATGTGCGCGTCGTCGTCGGAGCGCGCTTGTAGCGCGAGCGCCACGGGGCTGTGATGGCCGTAGGTGGTCGCGATGACTGCGACGCACTCTCGCGCGCCGATCGCGATGCGACGCGACCACACGCCGCCGATCGCGCCGGACTTCTCCGCGGGCGCCTGGGCCTCTTCGGCGAGGGTCATGCGGAGCCCCACCGCGACGGCGCGCTCGGACTCGAAGGCCCGCATCGCGGCGGCGCGCTCGATCTCGGGAGGGGCCTCGGACGAGCGCCGCACGCGCATGGTCGACGCGGTGACGCCGCCCGCGCCGAGTCCCGCGACGACGCTGAGTCCCACGCCGAGGGCGCGCCACGGGTTCTGCACGGCGCGACGTTCGCACAGGTGCGCGGGCCATCACAACAGCGGTACGCTCCGCGACCTCATTCGATGAAGCGCGCGCTCCTCCCTCTCGTGGTCACCGTCGCTCTGTGGTCGAGGGCGGCCTTCGCGCAGCCCCTCGACGCCTCGACGGCCTCACCCGGCGGCGGAACCTATACGCGTCCGCCGCGTGAGGACGGGGTGCTCCTGGCGACGCCGACCGCGCGCGAGGTGCCCGCCGCAGAGCGCGCGATGGTGGCGGCCACGGCCTCGCGCTCTGAGTCCGTAGGACCGCCGCGCTGGTGGTTCGGCGCCGTCGCGGCGGCGCTGGTCGCGGGCTTCGGCGTCGCGCTGACGCTTCAGCTCACGGGGCCGAAGCGCAGAGACCCGTCGAGAGCGTCGCAGCGTGCGGCCGCGCGCGTCGGGTCGATGCATCCCGGCGTCGAGATCCGTTGCGTGGCCGTCGCGCTCGACTGGAACCTCCGCGCCTCTGTCGAGCACACGCTCTCGCAGGTGCGCGGGGGGCCCGACGCGACGACGCCGCCGACGCACCACGCGACGGCCTCGGCGATGCGAGACGCGCTCGCGAGGGTGCACCCTTCGATCCGAGCGGCCGCGGTCCAGACGTGGTCGATGACCTCCGAGGAGTCGTTCTCGTTCTTCGAGCGCGTCGCCGAGACGATGCACGAGCGCGTGGCGTCGATCGGTCAGCCGCAGCGTCCGCCGGGACCGCCCGTGGGCGTAGTGATCGCGGTGCTCACGGTGGCGACGCGGTGCCCGCTGCCCCCGTTGCCGCCGCGGCTCGACGCGAAATCGCTCCTCGCCGTGCTCGAGTCCCTGGTGCCGCCGCGCAAGGAGCTCCTCCTCTCGGTCGACGTGACGTGGGCGCCGAAGCTCCAGAGCATCGCGCTCACACACGAAGAAGCGGGACGTCTGTTCCCCGAACTCACGCCGCTCTCGGCCTCCTAGAAATGCCTGAAGTCCCGTGCATTTGTTGACCCCCCGGCCGCGGGGCGCTTGAGTACCATCTCCTACATGCCCAGGCGTTCGACCGTCGACGAGGGCGCCGCGCCCGGCCCTGTGTCCACCGCCGCGGTCGTCACGCTCTGCACGCTCGCGCTGACGGGCTGCGCGACGACCGTGGGCGCCAACGCGTCGGCGCGCCGCGTGCGACCGAGGCTCAACCCGCCCGAGTTCACCGTTCCTTCGAGGAGCGCGAGGATTCAGCGAGACGCCGGGGTCGAAGCGCAGCCCCCGCAAGACGCCGCCGACACGTCGAACTGGAGCGAGGCCCTCGACGCGGTCTTGAACGCGCCCGCGGAGTCCGCCCGCGGCGCCATCGCCCCCGCGCGACCGTGGGATCACATCACGGCCCCCCGCTACATCGACCGCGTCGAGCGGCGTTTGACGCTCGCGCCCATCGAGCTCGAAGCGCTCTCTCGCGAGGGCTTCGTGGTGCTCGATCGCGCGCAGACCACCACGTGGATCGAGGCCTATCAGATCGCCCGCCAGGCCGACCTGCCCATCTACGTGTCGGCCGATTCGATCATCGCGGCGGCCACGTCGCTGCACGGCCCCTTCGTCGAGCACGTCGAGGAGCACACGCTCGCGCCGATGCTCGCGCAGGTGCTGCGACGGATGCACGAGGCGCTCCCCTCGGCGTCGCGCGCGATGCCCGACGACGCCGCGACCGACGTCGACCTGCTGCTCACGGTCGCGCGCTCGCTCCTCGAGATCGACGAGGGGACGGTGCCCTCGGCCTTCGGCGCGCAGCCCGCCGCGACGGAGCTCGTGAACGCCGCGAGAGCGGGCGCGCGACGCGGAGAGCGCTACCTCTTCGGTCGTCCCCGCGTGATTGACTTCAGCGAGTTCGCGCCCTCAGGACGGCGCGCGCGGAGCCGCCCTCTCACGCGGTACGCGCGGGCGACGGCGTGGCTGTCTCGCATCGAGCTCAACCTCGTGTCGCGCGGATGTCGGAGCTCGCACCCGGGGCCCCTCCCCGACGCGCGCGAGACGCCCCGCGAGGCCCTCGACGCCCTCGCGTTCGCCGACCTCATCGAGCGCGCGGGCGTCGCGAGCGACGTGGCCCGCCTCGAGCGCGCGTGGTCGCTGCTCAACGGCCGACGCGGCGACGTGTCGCTCGCGCAGGTCAACGTGATGCGCGAGAACGTTCACATCGTCGACCTGCGCGCGGCCGACACGTTCGAGCGCTTTCGCCTCGTGGCGCGCAACGTCGCGGGGGGTGCGCGCCCGCCGCTCCCCGGCGTCGCCGCGGGGCCCGTCGTGGCGTCGATGTTCGGCGCGCGCAGCGCCGCGGGAGACAGCCTCGCCGCGGACCGAAGCGGCCCCACGAACGCCGCGGAGGTCGCGTACGCCCTCGGCGTCGATCGGGCGCGCGCGTTCCTCGACGACGCGCGCGGAGAGGCGCCCGGACGCCCCGAGTCGCTGGCGCGCGCGCGCGCCGAAGCGGCCTCGGCGATGCGCGAGAACGACCTCCCCTCGCACTGGCTTCAGGCGCTCAGGGGGCTCGCGCACACGCCCGCAGGACGCGCCCCGTCGTTCACGACCACGGAGGCGTTCGCGGACCTGCGAATGAACGCGGTGCTGGCGGGTTTCGGCCGCTACCTCGACCGCGAGGAGCACATCGCCACGGGCCCGAGCGGCAGCCCCGCGGGAGCCCCCCCGACGGCGTGGGTCGACGCCGCGCCCGAGACGTATCAAGCGCTCTCGACCTACGCCGATCGATCGCTCGCGGTGGCGCGCGCGATGTTCGAATGGGGCGACGCGCGCAGCGCCGAGACGAGGCAGCGGGACCAGGGCTTCCTCCGCGCGTTCGACGGTCTCTCGAGGGTGACTCGCGCGCTCCGTTCGATCGCCGACGACGAGCTCGCCGGACGCGTCGTGACCGGGTCGCAGACGGCCTTCCTCGCGTCCGTGGTCGACGACGGCGACGCGACGGGAGACCCCGCGACGTCGGGCTGGTACGCGACGCTCGGCGTCCCCGGCGAGGGCGCGCACGTCAGGGCCGAGTTCGCCGCAGTGTGGAGCGGCGCTGCGGGCTCGCGCGACCGCACCTGGATCGGCGCGACGGGACCTCGCCTCGGCGTCTTCGTCGTCGACAACGGCGGCTTTCCCTTCGCCGCGGTTGGCCCCGTGGCGCGCGCCTGGGAGGTCGTCGCGCCCACGGGGACGACCCCCGCCCGGGTGAGCGCGCGCGCCCCCGCGACGTCGCCCTGGTCTCTGTCATGGATGTCTTCGCAAGACCCCGCGCCCCCCCTCGCGCTGGCGGTGGTCGACGACGACGCGCGACGACGCGCTGTGATGATCCGCGCGCGCCGCGACCTCGGCCGCGTGACGATCGAGCTCCTCGACGCGCACGGGGCGATCCTCGGCGACGCCACCCGCCAGGTGACCGATCGACCGCTCCGCGTCGCGCTCACGCGGAGGGTCCCGCCGCAGGTCCGACCGCGCCGCGACCGCCGACATCACCACGACGGGCCGACGATCCGCTACATCGACAACACGCGCTCGCAGGGCGCCCCCCAGACGCTGCGTATCCGCACGGCGGGCTTCTGGTACGAGCATCCGACGCGCTTCGACCGAGACCTCCGCCTCTCGCTCGGCGGGATGCGCGCGATCGACGCGAGCGGCAACGAGCTGACCGCGGAGTCGCCGCAGTAGCCCGCGGGAGGGGCGTGCATCGACGCTCGGGTTGCGTTAGTGTTCGCTCCCCTTCTGGCGCGGATCGAGGATCCCTCATCGCGACCATCGGGAGGATTGGCCGAGTGGTTTAAGGCGGCGGTCTTGAAAACCGCAGATGGCGAAAGTCATCCGGGGGTTCGAATCCCTCATCCTCCACCCGCAGCGTGACGCTCGCGCGATCACGCGATACGAAGGCGCACCCGGATCGGCTCACGGATCGCGCCGGGGCGGAAGTTGCGAACGCGCTGAAGAAGGCTCGCAGAGACCTCACCGCCGCGTCCGACCAGGAGCGTGCCGTTGGCGAGCTTCACGTCCTGCGCGAACACCATCCCCGCCGAGAGCGCGCGGAGCGGGAGTTCTCGTACTTCGTGCCGCTGCGTGTTGCGCCCTCGCACGACCACCAGCGCCTCGATCACGCGAGGGTCGTAGCGGCCCGTGCGTCCGCGGATCGTGTCGATCGCGACGCCCGACGACGCGCCCTGCATCTCGAGGACGTCGTAGTCGATCGCCACGCGGAGGATCTGCGCGTGACGCTCCAACGTGCGCCTGCTCGGGTCGTCGCGGTCGGGCTCGACGTTGCGATGGTCGCGCGGATAGGCCGCGAGGATCTCGCGCACGCCTTCGAGCCTCGGGATGTTCGCGAGGAGCTGCTCGGTCACCGCAGGCATGCGCGCGACCATGACCTGCTCGGCCTCGGTGAGGTCCTGCCCGTAGAGCACCTTCTCGACGGTCTCCATCGGCAGCGTGACGCTCGCGATCTGCGACAGCATCGCGGCGACCTCGACCTGCCACCGATCGACCACGCCGAGGCGCATCGCGAGCTCAGAAACCAGGCGCTTCACACGCGTCGCCCGCCCGAACGAGAGCGGGTCCGTCAGCGAGAGAATGTCGGTGAGCGTCTTTACCGCGCCGTGAAGCGTCTGCTCGAGGAGCACCCGCTCCGACAGGATGAGTCGGTTCTGCTCGACGGCGGCGTCGACGGCCGCCATCAGCGCGGAGGGCGTGCAGCGCTTCGCGAGGATGCGAAACACCTGGCCCTCGTTGATGGCGGCCACGGCCGCGTCGAAGTCCATCGTCCCGCTGAGGAGGATCCGCAGCGCGTCGGGCGCGACCTGACGCGCGCGAGCGAGGAACATCGCGCCGTCCATGTCCGGCACCTGCATGTCAGACACGATGGCCGCGACGCCGACCTCGGCTTCGAGGAGCTCGAGCGCGGCCTCTCCGTCTGCGGCGCTCACCACGTCGTAGCTGCGACGGATGAGCTGGGTGAGCGCGTCGAGGACGACGGGGTCACCGTCGACGACGAGCACGAGCGCGCGACTCATGGACTCCATGTCGACTCCTTCGAGGCTCGCGCCGCGGCCCGGAGGCCGCTACTGCGCCTTCTGCTCGCGCATCGCGAGCGGCCGGAACACCACGCGGCACACGTACGACGCGCGGTCGCCCGACTTCGGCGGCGGCGCCACGAAGAGGAACGCAGCCTCCGAGGTGCATTCGAAGATCCCGGGGCCTCGCTCGACCATGTGCTCGGTGTGAGCCGACCCCGAGACGTCTTCGGTGTGCAGCGACTCGTCGCGGCCGTAGAGCTGACCGACCTCGATGAGGTGGACGCTCTCGAGCTGGATCCACGCGAACGGGCGCCCGAACATCACGCCGAGGCGGAGGTCGCGCGTGCCCGCGGGGATGATCAGCGAGAAGAAGCCGTCGTGCGTCGCGTTGGCCTCGACGACGTGCATCGAGGCGTCGCCGCCGCGCGCGACGAGCACCCCGAGCGACTCGCGCCGCAGGGTCATGTCCGAGCGCGAGAACTCCAGGGCGTAGCGGTGCTGCGCGAGGAGCGTGAGCGAGAGCTCGAGGCCCGCGGAGCGCAGCTCGATGGGGTAGTTCATTCGGAGCGTGCGCTGGCCGTGCTCCATGAAGAACATGCCGCGGCGGCGCAGACCCGCGAGGCCCTCGTCGCGATCGAAGAGGGCGTACGAGTCCTGCGTGGCGAGGTTCATGTCGAGCCTGAAGCCTTCGAGGTACGACACCTCGGGCTCGCTCGGCGTGAAGAGGAGCCGACCGAGCGCGCCGAGCGCCGCGGTGCGGAGCGATGAGGGCGCGGGACGCTTGCCCGACGCGGTGAAGAAGCGCTCGGCGTCGCGGGCGAACTCGACGCAGCGCGCCTGGAGCGGCTTGATCTTCTCGTACTGCTCCGCCGGGAGGACGCGCGTGTCTCGCACGGGCGCGCCGTCTTGCGTGTAGTCGACCACGCTGCCGTCGTCGGACGTGCAGAGGTCTTCGATGAGCGCGATGTACGTGACGAGCGAGGCGAGGGCCCGGTCGTCGCACCACGAGGGGTCGAGGAGACCGCCGCGCGATCGCTCCCATCCCGGCGTGCGTGCGGCGAGGAGGTAGCGCCCCTGGATCTCGACGCCGCGCTCGTCGCGGAACACCGGCTCGAGCTGCCGCTGCGCGGTTCCCTCGTACCCGAGGTCGATGAAGAGCAGGGTGTCTCCGGCCTCGAGGCCGCAGTTCACTTCGAGGTACCGAAAGAGCCGCGCGCGCATCGCCCCCGACCGCTCGATGATCGTTCGCAGCGTGTCGGACTGGCGAATCTGGCGAACGAACTCCTCAACGGGGACCTTCGCGCGCTCGGCCTTCTCGGTGATCGCAGCCGTCTCCGCTGGCGTGAGGAGGAGCTGGCGGCCGAGGCTTTCGAAGCGTCCGCTGCCGACGGACTTCGCGAGGTATCGCTCGACGTCGGCCTCGCTTCGAAACGACGCGGCGTAGGAGACGAAGCGGCTGATCGCTACGGAGGTTCCGACCTCGGCGCCCGCGATCGCGTCGCAGACCTGCCGCGGGAGGTATCCGTCGCGCAGGAGGAACAGCGGCTTGACGCGCTTGCCCGCCGCGCGGAGCGACGCGATCTCGTCGAGGATGTACCGCCCGAACGCGTAGAGGAGCGGCCCTGCGCCCGCGTACCCGAGCACATCGACCGCGGAGACGCCCTCGCTCTTGCCGAAGCGCGAGACGAGGATTCCCCTGAAGGGCATCGGCATCGACTGGTTCTCTCGCACCGACGGCGCGAGGAGGTTCGTCGCCGTCGCCTGGAGCCGGTTCATCTCCTCGAGCCACGGGTCGTGGTGAACGAAGTGGACCGCGTTGATCCCTGCGCGCACGGCGGCCGAGAGGTCCGCCGCCTCGTTGTCGCCGACGTGGAGCACGGAGCGCGGAGGCTGACGCATCCGCTCGAGCGCCTTGAGGTGAAGCCCCTGGGTCTTCGAGAGTCCGTGCGCAGAGGACGTGAACACCCGATCGATCGCGCGGTTCACGTCAGGCGGGAGCGTCGCGGCGAGGAGCCGCCGGAGCTGCGCCTCGCTGAAGTACGTGTCGCTCACGATGATGATCTTGAGGCTCTTGCGCGCCGCCGCGCGCATCAGGTCGAGCGCCGCCGGAAACGCGTAGCAGGTGCGGATCTCGGCCTCGAGCTCCGCCTCCGAGAGCTCGGTCACCTCGGCGTCGGTGAGCGCCGGAAACGCCTCGCGGTAGATCTCCGCGAGCGAGACCTCCGAGCGCCCCGTGCGCACGACCTTCACCTGCCGCGCGGCCGCCTCGGACGCGACCCTGAGCTTCGCGTTGTAGCCGAGGCGCTTGAACGCGGGGTGCTCTTGAAGATCGTAGAAGAGGTCGATGGGGGTCGCGACCTGCCGCCACACGATCGTGTCGAAGCAGTCGAGCGACAGCACGCGGAGCTTGCCCGCGAACTCGTCGATCACCCGCGCGAGGTCGGGCGCGCGAACCTTCGTGCGGCGAGGCGCGACGACGATGGGCTGCGTGGCGATCACGACGTCACCCCGACGCGCGGCGCCGTTGCCAGCGCAGGCGTCGGCAGGCGCAGCGTGTCTTGAAGCTCGATGACCTTGTGCCAGAGGTCGAGCCGGTTGCGCTCCATGCGCCGCATCAGTTCATTGTCGTAGGGCGCGAAGACCTCCGCGACGTGCCTCGCCGCCTCGCCGCCGCGACGCGCGATGGCGCCGAGCCCGAAGACCGCGTCGATCTGGCGGTACTCGAACTCCGGGTGCTCACGGAGAAAATCTTCGACGGCCGTGAGCACGCCGTTGCGGGGCCCTCCCTCGTGCAGCGCCCACGCGAACGCCCCCTCGCCGCGGAAGCCGCCCTTCACGAGCGACGCGGACCCCGGCCTCACGCCGAGCTCGAAGCTGTGCGGGTGCGTCACCACGAAGGGCAGCGCGCCCGGGTCGTAGTACGCGTCGCGCCGCGCGCAGGGCCACCCCACGTCGTGGAGGAGCGCGACGCCGTCGATGCCTCGGGAGTTCCACCCTGCGGCGATGAGCGAGAGCTCGTTGTAGACGGTGAAGTAGTTGTGGTCGCCGTCGATGAGCGCGACCTCGGAGCTGCACCCGGGCGCTTCGAGGTACGCGAGGCTCGTGCCCTCGTAGAGGTGAAACCGCTCGCTCGTGAGCGCGCGCTCGACGAGGTGCAGCGACGGAGAGGGCTCGACGGTGACGAGCTCCGCGCCGACGCCTTCGCAGAACGCGAAGAGTCGATCGGAGTACACCCCGGTCTCCGACCCGATCTCGAGGATCGAGGTGGGCCTGACGCGCCCCAGGAGGGCGAAGATGATCTCGTCGAATTCCGTGAGGCTGTGCAGGAGGAGGTTGGTCATCGGTCCGTCCGTGGTTGAGGTCGATCGTCAGCGCGAAGCGCGCCGCGAACCCTCAAAGCACGCGCGGTGCCGATGTCGTCAGCGAGCGGAGGAGAGCGTCTGGAGGATCTCTCGCGTCACCGCGACGCCGCGCTCGTAGGCCGCGTGCGTCGTGGTCAGATCGGTGAGCGCGCTCGGCAGATCGGCCTCGACCTGGCTCGCTTTCGCCGCGCGGGCGTTGGTGAGCGCGTTGGTGGTCACCTCCGCGGCGGAGCGGAAGCGCTCGGCGCCGAGGCCCGTCTCGACGCGCGCGGCGACGAGCTGCGCGTGGCCCGAGTCCATCGACGTGATCGAGCTTCGCACCGTCAAAACGTCGTCGGCCGTCAACGCGTTGGCGAGCGTCTGGAGGTCCGCGAGGATGTCGCGCCCGCCCGCTGCGGTGAAGGCCCTCGCGCCGCTCGCGTTGGAGCGCGCCGTCACGCCGTCGGCGACCTCGACGCGGGTCTCGACGTCGTTGCCCGAGAAGGCCCCGAGGGCGTCGAAGGGCGCGGCGTCGGAGCGCGTCCCGCCGAAGATGTACCCGCCCGCGCCGCGCGTGTCGGCGAGGGCGACCATCGCGTTGCGAATGTCTGTCACCTCGCGCCCGAGGTCCGCGCGCGCCCGAGGGTCCAACGACCCGTTGGCGCCTTGCACCGCGAGCTCCCTCGCGCGCGCCATGAGGTCTCCGGCGCTCGAGAGCGTCGACTCCGCGAGGTCGAGGTCTGCGATCACGCGATCGCTCGTGCGCAGCCTCCCCTCCATGCGTTGGATGCGCGACTCGTGTCCGACCGCGCTCGACCACGCGACGGCGTCTTCGGAGGGCGCGCTGACGCGTTGGCCCGACGCGGCGACGCGCGAGGCGTCGGCCATCCGTCGGGTCGCCTGGGCCTGACCGCGGCGCGCCGCGGCCAGGGTCATGTTCTCGGTGATGCGCATCAGATTGACTTCATGAGGTTGTCGAGCAGCTCGTCGGCCACCCGCAGCACGCGGGTCGACGCTTCGAACGCTCTCTGGAATCGGTTGAGGTTCATCGTCTCTTCGTCGATCGACACCCCCGACTCGCTCTCTCTCATGCTCTCGGCCTGGAGCACCGTGTCGGCGCGGAGCTCGGACTCGGCCTCCGCCGAGGCGTGGCGGGTGCCAATGTCAGCCGCGATCGCGCCGAAGCGCTCGGCGGGGTTGCCCGCGCCGACGCCGAGAGGCCGACTCGCCAGGCCCGCGAGCTGGAGCGCGATGTCGTTTCCCCCGGGGAGATCTGCTGCGCGAGACGATGCGGCGACTCGCTCGGGGTGTCCTTCGAGCGCGGGGTTGAGCGTCAACGCGCGCGCGGCGCCGGGGGCCGTCGCGGTCGTCGAGAAGAGGGGCCTCCCGCTCGTCCCATCGAGGCCGAAGCCCGCGGCGTGCGCGGTGTTCACCGACGTCGCGAGGTCGAGGGCGAAGCGATCGAGGGCGGCCGTCGCGGCGGGGATGTCGGTGTCGCGCGCCTCGCGCAGACCGCCGAGCGTGCCCTGCGTCACCGAGGAGGTCACGTCGACGAGCGAGCCGCTCGTCCCCTGCGCCTGCACGCGGAGGTTGCCCGAGGCGTCGAGGTCGACGCTGAGCGGCGACGCGCGACCGCCGTCGACGAGCGCGGAGCCCGCGGCGAACAGCGTGATCTGACCGGTGGCGTCTTCGACCGCGCGCGCGCCGACCCGGTCTCCGACCTCCTGCACGAGCTGGTCTCGCTGATCGCGAAGGTCGGCGCCGGCATCGCCACGCGCGGACGCTTCTGCGATCTGGGTGTTGAGCGACGCGATGCGCCCGAGCCTGTCGTTCACCTCGCCCGCGACGCCGCGCGCGCGTTGAAGGAGGTCGCCGCGCTGCGCTTCGAGGTCCGACGCGGCGCCCGAGATCTGCTGCGCGAGGTCGCTGGCGGAGCGAAGCACGCCGAGGCGCGCCGAGGTGTCTGACGGCGAAGCGCTGAGCGCGTCGAGGGATTGGAAGAACGAGCCCACGCGGTCGGCGATGGTGGCGCCGCCGGGGACGAGCACCGACTCGACCGATGCCAACGCCGACGAGCGCGCGTCTGCGGCGCCCTGTCGGCCGTGCTCTTCGACGACGCGCCCGCGCGCGAGGCGGTCGAAGGATCGGATGATGGACTGGGCCTCGACGCCGCCGACGCTGGACCCCTGAACGGGCCGCGTCGAGAGGGCGACGGAGCGTCGCGCGTAGCCCGGGGTGTTGACGTTGGAGATGTTCTGACCCGTCACCGAGAGGCCCGCAGACTGAGCCTGCATGCCGTCTCGCGCGACGCTGAGGAGGGAGAAGAGGGAGCTCACGTCATCCTCGCAGGGAGATCCGCGCTGGTGCCGCGCTCGGTGTCTTGGTTGAGCCCGTGGGTGCCCCGTGGATCACGGAGAGCACGTCGCGGAGACAGTCGCGCGCGTGCGCGAGGAGGACCGCGTTGCGACGCAGCCCAGCAGATAGGTCGCGGAGGCGCGGGCTGAGCTCGCTGCGCCCCGCGAGGCCGACTTGCTGGAGCTGCTCGATCAGCGCGGACTTCTCGTCAGCGATCGCGCCGACGCGGTTGCCGTCGAGGCCGCGCAGGGCGACCCGCTCCTCTTCGAGGAGCAGCTCGAAGCGGTCGAAGATGGACTCAGGCGTGAACATGGAACGATCAACCTCCCTGGAGCATGCGGTCGGCGATGCGGCGCGCGTCGACCTGGAACTCACCCGACTCGATCGACGCCTTCAATCGGGCCACGCGGGCGCCGTCGACCTCGCCGTCGGCCTGCATCGAGAGCTCGCGCCCCTTCGCAGACAAGCGGACGTGAACATCCTCCGCCGACGTCGGGTGCGCGTCGTCGACGGGGGAGCCCTTGACCTGAGAGACCTTCTGAGTTGCCTGGGCGGCGTTGATCCCAAGTCTCGAGTACGAGTCGGGGATGCGCATTTGAACCTCCGTGAGGTGAAGTGAGGGACTTCTGCTCATTCGGAAGAACGGCCACTCCGGTCAGGACTTGAATGGGAAAGTGACGTTGTCGGTTGATTGCCTCCGATCTGCCCGCTGAGCACTGTTTCGATCTGCCGCGCGAGCCCTACGCCGCCGGCCTGGTTGATCCCGTTCGCGAGGGCGTCGACGGCCATGTCGTTGTAGGCCCCGGCGCCTCCGCCCATCTTCGCCGCGCTCAGGAGCTGGCGCAGGAGCATCGCTTCGAACTCCTGGGCGACCTGGTGGAGGTCGCCCCGTTGGTTCGCGCGCGTGGGGCTCGACGTGAGGGCACCCGCGGCGCTCACGCCGACGGGCAGGATCGGGTTCGTCATTGGATCAAGACCTCCGCTTCGAGTGCGCCGGCTCCGCGCAGCGCCTCGAGCACGCTGGCGAGCTCCCGCGGGTTGAGGCCCAGGCGTCCGAGCGCGGCGGCCACGTCGGAGAGCGTCGGCGCGGCGGCCAGATAGGCGACCGACGGTGCGGTGTCGGTCGCGGTCACCTCGCTGTGAGGGACCACCGCGGTGCTCCCGGTGCTCATGGCCGTGGGCTGCGACGGCGTGGGCGTCTCGTGGATCACGATGGTGAGGTTTCCATGCACGATCGCGACCGCGGTGAGTCGCACGTCGCCGCCAGCGACGATGGTCCCGGTGCGCTCATTGATGACCACGCGCGCCCTTCGCAGCGGGGTCACGTCGAGGTCTTCGAGCGTCGCGACGAAGTCGACCACCTCGGTGCCCTCGGGGACGTGCACCGACACCGCGCCGCCGTCGGTCGCCGTCGCCGTGCCCGCGCCGAAGCGCGTGTTGACGGCCGCCGCGATGCGCGACGCGACGGTGAACCCGGGCGTGCGGAGGTCGAGGCGGAGCGCGCCGTCGTGCACGAGCGTCGACGTCACCTCTCGCTCGACGATGGCGCCCTCGGCGACGCGTCCGACGGTGGTCGACCCGCTGCGCACGGACGACCCGCTCGCGCCCTGAGCCTGAAAGCCTCCGACCGTGAGCGGGCCCTGCGCGACCGCGTACGCGTGCTGGTCCGCGCCGCGGAGGATCGTCTGGAGCAGCACGCCGCCCGAGAGCGAGCGCGCGTTGCCGATGGACGACACGGTCACGTCGAGGTGCGTGCCCTGCCGCGAGAACGCGGGGATCGTCGTGGTGACCACGACGGCCGCCACGTTCCGCAGCCGGAACTGCGTGGGGTCGGCCTGGATGCCGAGGCGACGGAGCATCGCGAGGACCGACTGCGCGGTGAAGGGTACGGACATGTCGTCGCCGGTGCCCGAGAGCCCCGTCACGAGGCCGTAGCCCAGGAGCTGATTGCTCCGCGCGCCCGCCACCTCGGCGAGCTCGCGCAGGTGCTCCGCGCGCGCCGTGGATGCGCGACCGAAGACCGTGGCCGCGGCCAGGATCGCGGCGAGGATGCGTGGCGAGCGGAGCATCGGAGGGCTCTTCCTCTCAGAAGGGGTTGATCACGTCGAGGAGGCGCAGGAGCCACCCCCGGTGGTTGGTGTCGGCCACGTCGCCCTCGCCGCTGAACTCGATCTGCGCGTCGGCGACGCGAGACGAGGCCACGGAGTTGTCTTGCGCGATGTCCGCGCGGCGAACGAGCCCCGACACGTAGAGGTGGTACTGCTCGTTGTTCACGCGCACGACCTTGGTGCCTTCGAGGAAGAGGTCTCCGTTGGGCATCTCGCGCACGACCCTGACCGCGACGTTGCCCGAGAGCTCGCCGTTGCGCGTGGTGGCCCCGTCGCCCTGAAAGCTCGTGCGGCTCGCGAAGGCGAGGAGCCGCGTGGGGTCGAGCTCGGGGTACGCCGCGCGCAGCGCAGGGAGGAGCCCGAGCACGCTCGACACGCCCATCTCGTGGCTCGACTCACGTCGGAGGTTGGTCGTCGCGCCGTGGTTCGCGTCGGCGTGCTCGTCGATGCGGATCACCACGAGGTCGCCGACGCGCACCGCGCGGGTGTCTTCGAGGTAGCCCGACACCGCGTCGCTGAAGAGAGATCCGTTGCCCGGCCGCGACTCGGGGTCGCGCTGCGCGTACGCGCCGGCGGTGTAGTCCCTGTGACGGGGCGTGTGCGTCGTGACGCTCTGCGAGGCGCATCCGCTCGCGAGCGCGACAGAGGCCACCCAGAGGAGCGCGCGGGTCATGGTCCCTCCACGGCGAGCGCGAGGTCGCGCTCGATGAGCCTGGCGCGGAGCACGCGCCCCGACGGCCGCAGCACCACGGGCAGCGTGTCGCCCACGTCGGCGTCGATCGCCGCGCTGACGCCCACGCGCACCTCGACGAGCCCCGCGCGGACGAGCAGCGTCAGCGCGCCGCCCCGCGCCACGTCGGGCGCCGCGGCCTCGGCCGACAGCGCGAGCTCGACGGGCACCGACGCGCGCGCGATCACCTCGTCGCCGAGCCGCAGCGTCAGCATCGCGGCGGTCGCGAAGGTCCCCGCGCGCCGCGGAGGCCGGGGGAGCTCCGCGGTCACGGAGGTCCACCCCGCGGGGAGCTCGATGGCGCGAGGGGCGCGCACCGCCGCGAGCGTCGCGCCGCGGGGGAGCCGCGACTGCGGGAGCGCGTCACGCACCATGCGATCGAGGTCGCCGGGCGTGAGCGAGCGCACGCGACGGACGACGCGCACGGCCTCGGGGAGCCGGAGGAGCCCCTCGTTGCCGCGCGCGCGCACGGCGTCGAGGATCTGCGCGCGGTTGATGACCCGCGATCCGCCGACCTGCGGCGCGGGGCCGAGGTCGACGTCGGCGACGGTCGCGGGGGCGTCGCGGACGACGTCTCCGACGCGCACCCGGAGCCCCGACACCTCGACGCGCGAGGGAGGCACCGCGAGGGCGGCGAACTCTCCGAGGGCGATGGCCCCGAGGAGCGCGATGCGAGCGAGGGCGTGGGCGCGCATGGTCATCACCGCATCTGCGTCGCGTTGCGGAGCATCTCGTCGGCCGCCGAGACGACCTTCGAGTTGATCTCGTACGAGCGCTGCGTGCGAATGAGCCCGATCATCTCCTGCACGACCTCGACGTTGGAGCCTTCGAGGGCCGACTGCATGAGCGTCCCGCGGCCGTCGCTGCCCGGCGCGCCGCTGGTGGCCTCGCCGCTCGCGCCCGACGCGGTGAAGAGGTTGTGCCCGATGGCCTGGAGCCCGTCGGGGTTCGGGAAGGTCACGAGCTGGATCTGCCCGAGCGGCGTCGCGGCGTGCTGTCCGGGCTGCGTCGCGCTCACGGTTCCGTCGGACGCGATGGAGATGTTCGTCGCGTCGGGGGGCACCGTGATCGCGGGCTCGATGGAGAGCCCGTCGGTGGTCACCATGCGCCCCTGCGCGTCGAGCCTGAGCGACCCTGCGCGCGTGTAGGCGACCTCTCCGTTCGCGCGGTTCACGGGCAGAAAGCCCGCGCCCTCGATGGCGATGTCGAGGGGGTTCCCCGTCTGCTGAATGGGGCCCTGCGAGAAGTAGCGCGAGATGCCGACGACGCGCGCGCCGGAGCCCACCTGCGCGCCGCCGGGAGCGCCTCCAGCGGGCCCCGGACCGACGGGTCTGAGGTTCTGGTAGACGAGGTCCTCGAACTGCGCCTCCTGCCGCTTGTAGCCCGTGGTGTTGGCGTTCGCGAGGTTGTTGGAGATGGTGTCGAGGCTGGTCTCCTGCGCGACCATCCCCGTCGATGCGATGTGGAGAGATCGGAACATGGCGGATGAGATTGCGAGAGCGGTGCCACGCGATCCGCGCTCGACGCGGCGATGCGAGGGCCCCGGAGCGAAGGTCGCGGCACGCCACGACCTTGACGCTTCGTCAGTGCGATGACGGCTTGTGCGACGGGTGAGCGGAGGGCGCGGGCTCGGCGTGCCCGGCGTGTGCGGCGGTCTCGGCAGAGGCGTGTGCGGCGGGCTCCGCGGCGGCGTGGGCAGCGGGCTCTTCGGCGGCGTGCGCGGAGGCATCGCTCGGAGGCGCTGCCGCGGTCGCGGCATCGGAGGGGGCGTCGGGCGCGCCTCCGTCCTGGCGGGCGTCGAACACGACCTCCTCCTCGGGCGCCTCGGCGTGGACCGACACCACGAGGTCGACGCGTCGATTCTGGCGTCGCCCGCTGTCGGTGTCGTTGGCCGCGATGGGGTGAAACTCGCCGTATCCCGCGGCCGACGTGCGCGCGGGCGCGAGGCCGTCGGGTTCGATCATCCAGCTCAGCACCGCGGTGGCGCGCGCGGTCGAGAGCTCCCAGTTCGAACGGAAGCGCGAGGTGCGGATGGGGCGGTTGTCGGTGTGCCCCTCGACGCGCACGTCGACGGCGCGCGCGCGCAGCCTCGCCGCGAGGAGGCGCAGCGCGCGGATCGCGGGGTCCTTCACGGAGTCGTCGCCGCTCGCGAAGAGGATGGTCTCGGGCAGGCGCAGCACGAACTCGTTGCGACGGCGGATCACCTGGATGTCGGCCATCGCCTCGTCCTGCTCGGTGACGGCGAGGAGCATCGCGTGGAGGTCGTTGAGGTTCACCTGCGGCGCGCCGTGCACGTTGCCCTCGTCGCGGGGATCGGCGATGACGCTCTCGATGCCCGGGAGGATCCCCTGGCCGTTGTGGTGAAAGACGCCGATGCCGACGGCCCGCGAGAAGCTCTCGGTGAAGCGTCCGACCTTCTTCGAATCGACCTGCGAGACCGCGAACATCACCACGAAGAACGCGAAGAGCAGGGTGATGAAATCCGCGTAGCTCACGAGCCAGCGCTCGTGGTTGACGTGCTCCGGGTGCTTCTTCTTTCGCATTGGCTGCTCGCGGCTGCGCTGCGCTAGGCGCGCGCGGCCTCTCCCGCAGGCGCCGCGCCGCCCGCCTTCGCGTCGCCGTGGTCGTGGATGAACGCCGAGAGGCGCTCGCGAACGAGCTTGGGGTTCATGCCCTCTTGAATCGCCAGCACGCCGACGAGCGTGAGCGAGCGGAGGTTGGTCTCCTCGCGCACCTGCATCTTGATGCGGCCCGCGATGGGCAGGAACAGGATGTTCGCCACGGCCACGCCGTAGATCGTCGCCACGAAGGCCGCCGCGATGCCGTGCCCGACGGCGCCGATGTCCGAGAGGTTGCTCATCACGTGGATGAGCCCGAGCACGGCGCCGATGATCCCGACGGTGGGGCTGTACCCGCCCGCGGCCTCGTAGACCTTCGCCGCGTCCTCGCCGTGCTCCTCCTCCTGCCCGATGGTGATCTCCATCGTCTCGCGGAGGGCGTTCGAGTCCGCCCCGTCGATGGCCATCATCAGCGCCTTCGAGAGGAACGGATCAGACGCCGTGGCGGCGACCTTCTCGAGCGCGAGGATGCCGTCGCGGCGCGCCTGGTTGGCGTACCCGACGATCTCGTCGACGAGCGCGCGCGGCTCCACCGTGGGCTTCTTGAAGGTCTTGCCCGCGGCCTTGATCGCGGCCTTCAACGTCGGGAATGGGTACTGGACGATCACCGCCCCGATCGTGCCGCCGAGCACGATGAGGGCGGCGGGACCGCCCACCATCGAGCTCATGTGACCGCCTTCGAGCGCGTTGCCAATGAGGATCGCCGCGAGGGCGAAGGCGATCCCGATGAGGGGTCCCGGTTGCATCAGCGTTCTCCGCGGTGACGGGCGGGCGGAAAGGAGCTACGTCGGGGGTAGTCGCTCTGCCGGATGGTGACCGTAGGCGCGCCGAGGCGAGGCGGGCTCCCCTCCGGCGGGCCGAGCGGCTCGCCCTCGGGTTCGATCATCCTCACCGTGCGGCGGTACTCGATCACCGACGCGATGAGCTCATCGAGCGACTCCCGCACGAGCAGCTTCTCGCCGTTGATGAGAGACAGCGTCGTGTCGGGCATGGCCTCGACCCACGAGATGTGGTCGGGGTTGATCGCGACCGTGTGGTTGTTGAGGCGGGTGAGCTTGAGCATCGTGTCCCCTCCGCTGGCAACGGACGGGCCAGAGCGCCCGCGCTCACGCGGCACGCTTCGTGGACGCTCGCCGCGGCAGGAGTCCACGATGACGGGCATTCTCGACACCGCCGAGCGCATCCACAGAGGGCTCGACTTTCACCTCCAGCGTCACAACCTGCTGACCTCGAACCTCGCCCACATCGACACGCCCGGCTACCGGCCGCTCGACCTCGCGCGGGGCGCTTCGTTTGAAGACGAGCTCAACTCGGCGCTGGCCACCACGGACCCGCGGCACCTCACCGGCGCGCGCGGCTCGACCGAGCGCTTCGAAGTCGTGCAGGACCCGACGTCGGCGCCGGGCTTCGACGGCAACGCGGTGAGCGTCGACCGCGAGGCCGTGAAGATCGCCGCGAACCAGCTCCGCTACGACACCCTCGCGGTGCTCGAGTCGCAGCACCTCGAGGGGCTCGACTGGGCCGCGAACGACGGGAGGCGCGGATGAGCTCCCCCTTCGCCGTCGCGGGCGTCTTCAGCGCCCTCGAGGTCGCGGGCTCGGGCCTCACCGCCCAGCGCGGCCGCATGAACATCATCGCGAGCAACCTCGCGAACGTACACACCACGCGCGGCGCCAACGGCGCGCCCTACCAGCGCATGGACCCGGTGTTCGCCGTGGACCCCGTCGCGCCCGACGCCGAAGACGGCGTGCTCCGCCAGGTGCAGGGCGTCCGCCTCGCGGCCGTGCGCCCCGATCCGACGCCCGGTCAGCGGCTCTATGAGCCTGGACATCCCGACGCAGATCCGCAGGGTTACGTCACCTACCCCAACGTCAACGTGGTGACGGAGATGGTCAACCTGATGACGGCGTCGCGGGCCTATGAGGCCGGCGTGACGAGCATTGAGTCGATCAAGGCGATGGCCCGTTCCGCGCTAAAGATCGGGCAGTAGTCATGAACGCCGTCGCCCCTGTCGCCCACGTCGTCCCGATGATGCCCTCGATCGAGGCGCGGCCCGAGGGGGCCACGCCGGTCGCGGGCGGCCTTGATTTCGAAGGGCTCCTCACCGCAGCCGTGCAGCGCGTGAACGCCGCCGACCAGAGCGCAGCGCGCCAGGTCGAGGCGCTCGCCGCGGGAGCCACCGATGACATCCACGGCACCATGATCGCCGTCAAGGAAGCAGAGATCGGGGTGAAGCTCGTGGGCTCCATCCGGAACAAGCTCCTCGACGCATTCCACGAGATCTGGCGGACCGGTGTCTGACGAGCCCCGACCAGCGCTGCCGCCCTCCGTCGCGCGCCCCCTCGCGATCGCGCGCGATTGGCTCACCGGCCTCTCGCGCCCCGCCCGGGTGCTCCTCGCGAGCACCGTGCTGGCCGCCGCGGCCCTCACGGGCTGGGTCGTGTGGAGCTCGCGCGTCGAGACCTGGGGGGTGCTGTACTCGCAGCTCGAGCGCGACGACGCCGCGGCGCTCGTGACCAAGCTCAAGGAGCTCAGGGTCCCCTATCGCCTCCAGGGCGACGGCAACGTCGTCGAGGTGCCCGAGGCGCGCGTCCGCGAGCTGCGCCTCGAGCTCGCCTCCGCGGGCCTCCCCCGCGGCGGCGGCGTCGGCTTCGAAGCCTTCGACCGCATGCGCCTCGGCGCCACGGAGTTCGAACAGCGCGTGCTCTTCCGCCGCGCCCTCGAGGGCGAGCTCTCGCGCACCGTGGGCTCCCTCGGCGCCGTGCAGTCGGCCCGCGTTCACCTCGTCATGCCCGAGCGCAGCGTCTTCGTCTCTCGCAACGACCCCGCGAGCGCGTCGATCGTCGTGCGCCTCCGCCCCGGTCGCCGCCTCGGCGCTGCGGAGGTCTCGGGCGTCGTGCACCTCGTCGCCTCGTCGGTCCCCTCCCTCGACGCCAACCGCATCACCCTCGTCACCACCGACGGCGAGATGCTCCGTCGCCCCCGCGGCGAGAGCAGCGAGGCCGGCGGCGAAGAGGACCGCGGCGCGCAGCACCGCGCCCTCGAGTCTGACCTCGAAGAGCGCACCCGCGCGATGCTCGAGCGCGTCGTGGGCGAGGGCCACGTCGACGTGCGCGCGAGCGTCGAGCTCGACCTCGCGCGCGTCGAGCGCACCGAGGACACCTACAACCGCGACAGCGCCACGCTCCGCAGCGAGGAGCAGTCCCTCGAGCACGTCGGCGGCGCCACGGCCCCCACGATGGCGGGCGTCCCGGGCGCCGAGAGCAACCTCGGCGGCGCCACGCCGACGGGCACCCCCGGGGGGCGCGCCGACGGCGGCGTGGTCCGCGAGCAGCACACGCGCAACTACGAGATCGATCACGTGCGCGAGCACCGCGTCGCGACGGAGGCGTCGATCAAGCGCATCACCGTCGCCGTCGTGCTCGACGGCGTCACGACCTACGAGAACGGTCACGCGCGCGTCACGCCTCGCCCCGCCGAAGAGGTCGAGCGCATCAGGGCCCTCGTGCGCGGCGCCGTGGGCGCGAGCGACGACCGCGGCGACGCGGTCACCGTCACCTCGATCCCGTTTCAAGAGACCCTCGCGGCCCCCGCCGCGGCGTCGCGCGCGGCGACCGCAGCGGCGCGCCCCGCCCGCTCGGCGCGGCTCTACATCGGCGCCGCCGTCGCCATCGCCCTGGTGCTGCTCATCGTCGCGGTGTCCGCCCTGCGACGCCGCGCCCGCAAGCCCGAAGTGATGACCGAGGCGCCTCCCCTCGCCGCGCTCCCCGCCGAAGAAGACGCCGTGCCGCTCGACCCCGAGACGGCGCGCGAGCGGCTCCGCGCCGAGGTCCACGCGCGCGTGCTCGCCGACCCCGCCACCGCCGCGCTCGTGTTGCAGGCGTGGCTCGGCACCGAGAGCCCCGAGCGCCAGCCGCGCACCTCGTGACGGGTACGCGCGTTGCTCCAGCAACGACGCATGACCACAGGCGCAGAGAAGGCCGTCTTGTTCCTGCTCTCCCTCGATGAAGAGGCCGCGAGGCCGCTGATGGCAGAGCTCGGCGAGGCCGACCTCCGAAAGCTCCGCGCGGTCGCGTCGAACATGCGCGACGTGCCCGCGGGCGCGATGGATGAGACGTGGCGCGAGTTCCTCGATCGCTCGCGAGGGGCCGTGGCGGTGCCGCGCGGCGGACTCGCGTATCTGCGCAAGCTCTCGACCGCGGCGCTCGGCGAGGAGCGCACGCACCAGGTCTTCGAAGACGGCGTGATGAGCCCCTTCACGCGCATCGAGCAGGCCCCGCCCGACGCCGTCGCCGTGCTCCTCGCCCGCGAGCCGCCGCAGATGGCCGCGGCGATCCTCACGCGGCTCGAGCCCGCGGCCGCGGCGGCGATTCTCACGGCGATGGCGCCGGACCGTCAGGTGCTCGTCGTCGAGCACGTCAGCCGACTGACGGAGCTGCCCGCGAAGGTGCTCGAAGACGTCGCGCTGGCCCTCGTCGACGAGCTCCCCACCTCCGACGCGAGCACGCTCGTCAGCGTCGACGGCGTGGCGCGCGCCGCGGCCATGCTCAACGCCGTCGGCACCCCCGCGGTGGGCATCCTCAAGGACTTCGAAGCGAACGACGAGGCCCTCGCCACGCGCGTCCGCCAGGCCATGTTCACCTTCGAAGACCTCCGCCGCGTCGACGGGCGGACCATGCGCGAGATCTTGCGAGAGGTGCCCTCGGAGCGCCTCGTCATGGCGCTCAAGGGCGCCTCCGCCGAGGTCACCGACGCGGTCTTCGCGGGGCTCTCGGCGCGCGCCGCGGAGCTCATCCGAGACGACCTCGAGCTGCTCGGCAAGATCCGCCGCTCGGAGGTCGACGCCGCGCGGCGCGAGGTCGTCGAGGTGGCGCTGCGCATGGAGTCTGAAGGCCGCGTCGACCTCGGTCGCGAAGGAGAGTAAAGCCATCATGGCGCGCAACACCCAGCGTCCGACCTCGCTCTCGTGGATGCCTCGCTCGATGGCGCAGAGCGCGGCGGTCCCCGGCGCCGACGCGACCCCGTCGTGGATGGCCCCTCGCCCGCCGACGCGACTGCCATCGCGCGCGTCGCTCCGGCCTCCGGTGAGCGCGCCCGCGCGGCCGCCGACGCAGAGCCTCCGCGCGTCGAGCCCCGAGGCCGCGCGAGACGACAGCCCCACGACCTTTCCGAAGGCCGCGGCGGTGCCCGACGACGTGATGAGCGAGGAGGATCAAGCCGCGCGCGGAGAGAACGCCGCCCTCCACGAGGAGAACTCGCTCCTGCGCGAGGAGATCGACTCGCTCCGTGAGGAGAGCGACGCGCTCCGTGAGGAGAACGCAGGGCTCGCCGCGCACGCCACGGCCCTCGCCCAGACCCTCACCACGACGCGCGCGCGCGTGCTCGAAGCCAGCGAGCCCGAGCTCGTGCGCCTCGCCCTCGTCATCGCCGAGCGCGTCGTCGGGAGGGAGCTCTCGACGGACCCGGGCCTCGTCACCGAGTGGGCGCGCGAGGCCCTCGCCTGCCTCGCCTCGCGCGACGACGCGACGCTCGCGGTGTCGTCGGACATCGGCGAGGCGGTGCCTCCCGACGCGTGGACCCGCGCGGTCGGCGCCCACGCGGTCACGGTTGATCCCTCGCTGCCGCCGGGGTCGTGCGTCGTGCGAGCGGGCGCCTCGACGGCCGACGCGAGCCTCACCACGCGGCTCGCCGCGGTGCGCGAAGCGCTCGATGGAGGCGATCGGTGAACGCCGAACGCGTCGACCTCTCACGGTATGTTGAGCGCGCCTCGGCCGCGAGCCTCGTCGCCGCCGAGGGGCGGGTGCGCGAGGTCGTCGGCGTGCTCGTCGGCGTCGAGGGCATCACCGCGCCCGTCGGCGCGCAGGTCGAGCTCGACCTCATGGGCCGCACGCTGCGCCTCGAGGTGCTCGGGTTTCGCGAGGGCCGACTCCTCACCGCGCCCCTCGGAGACACCACCGGAATCTCGCCCGGGATGCGCGTTCGAACGCGAAACGACGGAGGGCTCTCGCCCGCTGGAGAGGCCCTCCTCGGCCGCGTGGTCGACGCCTTCGGGCGCCCCTTCGACGGCGCCCTCGCCGAGAGCGCGGAGCGTGCGCCCGTGCGCGCGTCGCCCCCGCCGCCCCTCTCGCGCCGCGCCATCCACGAGCCGCTCGGAACGGGCGTCCGCGTGCTCGACGCGCTGCTGCCCCTCGGGCTCGGTCAGCGCGTGGGGCTCTTCGCGGGCACGGGCGTCGGCAAGAGCACGCTCCTCGGCATGATGTGCCGTCACGCGTCGGCTGATGTGATCGTCGTGGGGCTCATCGGCGAGCGCGGCCGCGAGGTCGGAGACTTCGTTCGCAACGCCCTCGGCGATCAGGGCCTCGCGCGCTCCGTCGTGGTGGCTGCGACGAGCGACGAGCCTCCCCTCGTGCGCGCCCGCGGCGCCCTCTACGCGACGGCGCTCGCGGAGCACTTTCGCGCCGCGGGCAAGCGCGTGCTGCTCGTGATGGACTCGGTCACGCGCTACGCGATGGCCCTGCGCGAGGCCACCCTCGCGGCCGGTGAGCCGCCGCTCACCAAGGGCTACACGCCCACGGTCTTCGCGTCGCTCCCGTCGCTCCTCGAGCGCGCGGGGACCTGCGAGGGCGAAGGCTCCATCACCGCGGTGTACACGGTGCTCGTCGAGGGCGACGACCTCAACGACCCCATCGCCGACGCGGTGCGCGGCATCCTCGACGGTCACATCGTGCTCTCGCGCAAGCTCGCGGACAGAGGGATCTTCCCCGCCGTCGACGTCCTTCGAAGCGTCTCGCGTCTCGCGCAGGACCTCTGCACGCCGCAGCACCTCGACGACGCGGCGAAGGTCCGCGGCCTCCTCGCGGCCTACGAAGACGCCGCCGACCTCATCCAGATCGGCGCGTACGTCACGGGCTCTGATCCTCGCGTCGACCGGGCGCGCGCGGCCCTCCCGCGCATCGAGGCCCTGGTGCGTCAGCGGCTCGACGAGGGCGTGCAGCGGAGTGACGCGCTCGCGGCGCTGCGGCTCACCGCGGAGTCGGCCCGATGAGCGGCGAGCGCGTGCGTCGAGCCGAGCGGATCGTCGACCTCAGAAAGCGCGACGTGGAGCTCGCGCAGGCCGTTTGCGCGAAGGCGACGATGGCCGCGCAGGAGGCCGAGCAGGCCGCGCGCGACGCCGAGCAGGCGTGGATGAGCGCGGGCGAGACGACGTCGGACGGGAGCTGCGCGTCGAGCACGGACCTCGCCGAATCGAGCGCCTGGCTGCGAACGCTGAAGCTCCGCGCAGACCGCGCCGCGGCGCGATCACGCGAGGCCCGCAAGGAGGTCGAGCAGGCCCACGCGTCGCTCGTCGCCGCGCGCTCCGAGCTGCGGCGCATCGAGCTGTGGCGCGACGGGCTCGCGTCGGCCGAGCGCGCCGTGACCGATCGCAAGGAGCGCATCGCGTCGGATGAGGTCGCCGCACGCACGGCGAGGAGAGAACGATGAACGTCCCACAGATCGCGTCGTCACCGAACACGGCGTCGCCCGAGCCGGGCCGCGCGCATGAGACGAAGCGCGCCGCCGACGCGAGGCATTCCCCCAACGCGAAGCGCGCGAACGAGGAGAGGCGCCCTCCCGACGCGAAGCGCGCCGCCGACGCGCGCGAGCACGAGTCCTTCGAGGTCCCCGAAGAGCCTTCGGAGAAGCCACTTCGCGAGAGCGCGTCACGCGACGAGGCCGTCGATCTCGACGACGACGCCAGACGCGCGGCGGCCCCCGAAGCACCACGCGCTGAAGACATCGCGGCGTGGATGCTCTCGGCGTTCATGCAGATCGCGCCGCCCGCGCCCGCGCAGCACGTCGACATCACCTCGCCCGACGCGACGCTCGACACGCCCTCCGCGCCGTCACCCGATCACGAGGCGTCACGCGGCGCGGACCTCGGACCCGAGCGCTCGATGAAGAGCGCCGCGCAGACGTCGCCAGAGCGTCCGCTCGAAGGAGATGCCACGGACAACGACCTGAACGCCGACGCCCCCGCGATCGACGCGAGCGCGAAGGAGCACACCCCGGCGCGAGAGGCACCCCCTGCGGCGCGCGCGACGACGGCGCAGATCGATCCCTCGAAGGTCTCGGCCACGCTCGCCGCGAAGGCCCACGAGTCCGCGCGCGGTGACGACCTCGTCCGCCCGGGCACCTCCGCCGCGCGACAGGAGACCGCGTCGAGCGAGCTCGCCAGCGCGTCGCTCTCGGCGCCCGGTTCGCCGTGGGCCGCTTCGCTCGCGACGCCCAGCGCGCGGTTGACCGACAGCGGGTTGACGGCCGTCAACGGGCCGACGCAGGCGCCCGCCGCTGAGAACGATCCGCTGCGAGCGCGGCTCATGAGCGCGCAGACCTCGGCGATCAACCAGCGCGCGATCGAGAACGCCGCGCACGGCGAGGTGGTGATCCCCGAGCTCGGGCGCGTGACCGTGAGCGCGAGGAGCGAGCGCGAGGCCGTGACCGTCGAGGTGCGCGCCGCGCAGGCCGCGACGGCCCACGCGCTCCACGCCCACGCAAACGCCATCGCGGCGGATGTGAGGGCCGCCGACATCCCCTTGACGAGCCTCTCGTTCGAAGGCGCGGGGACGTGGACCTCGGCGGACGCGCGCGGCTCCTCGCGCGACGGCGGGCGCGACCACGACACGCACGGAGACGAGCGCGACGACGTCGTCGCTCCGACGCGCGAAGCCACGCGCGCGCGACCGTCGGGGCGGGTCCGGATCGTGCTCTGACGACTGCGCATGACGACCTCGATCAGCGCCGCCACCGCCGGCGCGAGCGCATCGCACACCACCACGTCGGCGCCGTCGATGGACCGCAACGCGTTCCTCCAGCTCCTCGTGGCGCAGCTCTCTCACCAGGACCCGCTGCAACCCATGGAGGGCACGGAGTTCGTGCAGCAGCTCTCGCAGTTCTCGCTCGTCGAGCAGGCGATCACGCAGTCGAACCAGCTCGACGTGCTCTCGACGCAGGTGCGGGGGCTTTCGAACAACGAGGCCGTGGGGCTCGTGGGCAGCACGGTCACCGTGCGCGGACACGGCGTGGCCTACGACGGCGTCTCCGCGACGACCGCGAACGTGACGCTCGGGGCCCCCGCTGCGAAGGTCACCGCCACGCTGCGCGACGCCGACGGGCGCGTCGTGCGAACGATGGAGCTCGGCGCGCGCGGCGCGGGCCCGCTGCCCGTGACCTGGGACGGCCGCGACGACCACGGGCAGCCCGCGGCGAGAGGCACGTACACGCTCTCGATCTCGGCCACCACCGCGGACGGGCGCGCCGTCGACGTGACGCAAGACGTGACCGGCACCGTGGCGCGCGTCTCGTTCGACCACGGATACCCCGAGCTCATCCTCGAGAACGGCGCCTCCGCGCCCATCTCGGACCTCGTCAGCGTCGCGGGCCGCACGGCCGCGCGGACGCCTTGAACTGAACGACAGGAGAAGACCCGATGTCCCTTCGCAACGCGATGAATTCAGGTGTCTCGGGCCTCTCGGCCGAGGGGCGCGCGCTCGGCGTGATCGGCGACAACGTTTCGAACATCAACACCGTCGGATTCAAGCAGTCGCGCGCCATCTTCGAAGACGTGCTCGGCGGCGCCGTGGGCCAGAGCGGCCAGGTCGGCGGCGGCGTGCGGATGACCCGCGCGCAGCAGATCTTCGGGCAGGGCTCGCTGCTCACCACGGGAGAGCCCACCGACGTGGCCCTCTCGGGCGACGGGTTCTTCGTCGTGCAGGGCGCGCTCGACGGCGTCGAGGGGACCTTCTACTCCCGCGCGGGTCAGACCACCGTGCGCAACGACGGCGCGCTCGTGAACCAGCAGGGCCTCGCGATGCAGGGCTACGCCGCCAACCCCGACGGGACCTTCAGCGCCACCGTCGGCTCCATCCAGGTGCCGACGTCGGGGCTTCCTCCGCGCGCGACGGGGCAGCTCACGATCTCGGCGAACGTCGACGCGACGGCCACCGTCCCCACCGCAGCGTGGGACCCGACCAACCCCGCCACGACGTCGAACTTCTCGACCTCGATGACGGTGTACGACTCGCTCGGCAACGCGCACTCGGTCAACGTGTACTTCCGCAAGACCGGCGCGAACACGTGGGAGTACCACGCCCTCGCGAACGGCTCCGAGGTCACGGGCGGCACGCCGGGACGCGCCTCAGAAATCGCGACGGGCACGCTCACGTTCAACACGGCAGGCGCGCTCCAGTCGCAGACCAGCACGGCCGGCGGAACGGTGAGCTTCAACGGCGCGCGGCCCGCGCAGCCGCTCACGTTCGACTTCGGCACGCCCATCGCGTCGGGCGGCACGGGGCTCACGGGCATGACCCAGTTCGGCTCGCCGAGCACGCTCACCTCGCAGCGCCAGGACGGCTACGCGCCCGGCGACCTCAGCAACGTGCGCGTCGACAGCAACGGGACCGTCAACGGCGTTTTCACCAACGGGCAGACCGTGGCGATCGCGAAGCTCGCGGTCGCGCGCTTCCGCTCGAACGACGGGCTCGCTCGCTCGGGGCACAACGTGTGGTCCGCGACGCGCGACTCGGGCGAGGCCGCGGTGGGCGCCGCGGGCGAAGGCGGACGCGCCTCGGTCGTCGCGGGCGCGCTCGAGCAGAGCAACGTCGACGTGACGCAGCAGTTCGTCGAGCTCATCGGGCACCAGCGGTCGTTCCAGGCGAACTCGAAGACCATCACCACGGCGGACCAGATGCTCCAGGAGCTGATGAACATCAGCCGCTGAACGCGGAGCGAAGTATGAGCGACAAGAAAGAAGAACCAGCCGACCCCAAGGCGGCGCCTCCCTCGGGACGCGGCGCCAGCGTCGTCGGCCTCGCAGCCACCGCGATCTTCGCGGCCGCGGCGGCCTTCGGCGGCGCGAAGGCCGCGGGCTCGCACGGCAACGCGGAGGCGCACGCCGAACACGCGGCGCCCGCGATCGAGCCGCCGGGGTACACCCTCGCGCTCGAGCCGTTCCTGGTGATGGCGACGGACGCCGCGCATCACCCTCACCCCATGCGCATGGTGCTCGCGCTGGAGTTCGACGCGCACGCCAAGGAGGAGACTGTCACGCCCTTCGTCCCTCGGATCCGTGACTCGGCGCTCTCGCACCTGCGCGCGGTCACCTTCGAAGCCGCGTCGGACCCCGCTCAGATCGAGCGCCTGCGCGGGGAGCTCCTCGAGCGCTTCCGCGCGACGGGCGCGACGGGAGCGAGGCGTGTGCTCGTGACCGACCTCGTGATCCAATGAGCGCCCCGCAGCTCGACTCCCCATCGCCGCTGCGCTTCGCCCTCGAAGGCGATGCGGTACGGCGCGCCGCCGCGGTGATCGAGCGAGAGAGCACCCGCCTCGCGACGGCCCTCCGCCGCTCGCTGCCCTTCCTCGCGCGACGTGAGATCCCCATCACGCTCGCCTGGGCCCGCGCGCTCCCCACGGGGGACCTCCTCCGCGACCTCCCGCGACCGTTTCACCTCACGCGCCTCGCCGTCGAACCCGGCGGGGCGCCGGGCGCGCTCGTCCTCGACGCCACGGCGCTCGCGCTCGTCCTCGACGGCGTGCTCGGCGGCGACGGCCGCACGCTCCCCACGCTCAACGTAACGGGGCTCACCTCGCCGCAGATGGCCCTTGTTTCTCGCGTCGTCGAGAGCCTCACGCGCGCGATGGGCGAGGTGCTCGCGACGCGCGCCGACGTGCGCATCACGCAGGTCCCCGAGCGCAACGAGGTCGAGGGCGGCGACGGGACGCCCCTCATCTGCGCCTTCGAACTCGGCGAAGACGGCGCTTCTGGACGCGTGTTCCTACTGCTGCCGAAGGCCGCGCTCGCGGCCCCGTCGAGCACCGACGCCAACCCCGCGGACCCCTCCGACACGCGGATTCAACGCGCCCTCGACGGCGTCGACATCGAGCTCGTCGTCGAGCTCGCGCGCGTGCCCATGAAGCTCGATCGACTCCTCTCGCTGAGGGTTGGCGACACGCTCGCGCTCGACGCGCTCGTCGGCGCGTCGGTGAACGTGCTCTCCGACCAGCGCGTGCTCTTTCGCGCGAAGCCCACCACGCTGAGCGGCCGCATCGCGGTGCGCATCGAGGCCGGGCACGATCGTTGAAGTAGCGACTGCTCACCGAAGTCCTTCGGAGAGGAGACGCCGCTCACCATGAACCTCACGCCCCCATCGCTCGGTCCGAACCCCGAGGCAGGCGATCTGGTCGACGCGATCGAAGCGTCGTCCATCCCCGCCACGCCCGCGTCGGCCTACCACCTCATTCGGGACGTCGAGGTCGAGATCACCCTCGAAATCGGGCGCCGTCGCATGCGGATCGCCGACGTGCTCAAGCTCGCCCCCGGGCAGACGCTCGCGCTCACCAAGGCCGCCGGCGAGCCCCTCGACCTCTACGTGAACGGTCGCCTCCTCGGCCGCGGCGAAGCCGTCGTCCTCGGCGATCGCTACGGCGTCAGGATCACCGAGCTCGTCGCCGAAGAGACCGGGAGGCACGCATGAGCCCGAGAATCCGACTCCTCCGCGTCATCGGGCTGACGGCGCTCGTCGGCGCGCTGACGGCCCCCGCCGCGGTTGATGCCCAGAGCATCGCGCGAGGCGCTCGAGGCGCCGCAGCACCGATCGCACCGCGCGTACGCCACCACCGCCGTCACGGGGCGAACGACAAGCTCGCGCAGATGGCGGCCGAGGCCGCGCAGCCCGCCGCCCCCGCCGCGGCGCCCGCACCCGCCGCGAGCGCAGCCCCGCAGCGCGCGCCCGAGCGCCCCCAGGAGACGGCCGCAGCCCCGGGGAGCGCCGCTCACGGGACGCCCCTCCCCGTGCGCCAGAGTCGCCCCCTCGCGCTCGCCCCCGTGAGCACCACGGGCGACGGCTGGAAGGTCGTCTTCGGCTTCGCCACCGTCGCCGCGGGCCTCTACTACTGGAAGCGCCGCCACGCCGCGACGGACCCCTCGACGGGCCCCGAGCTCCGCATCGTCCGACGCACGCCCCTCAACGACCGCGGAGAGCTGCTCGTCATCGACGTCGCGGGTCAGCGCATGCTGCTCGGCGTCACCTCGGGCTCGGTGCAGCACCTCGCCAGCCTCGAGGAGGGCGAAGAGGCCGCCGCCATCGCGACGGCGCCCGCCACGGTGCCCGTGAAGCCGACGGTCCCGTCGACGCCGGTCCCGCACTCGCACGCGATCACCCCCGCGCGCAACACCGACGAGACCACGGCGCGCTTCGAATCGATGCTCATCGCCGCGCGCGCCGCGAGCGCCCGAGAGAACAACGCGCGCGCCCGCCACCGCCCGACGCTGCCCCGCGAGGCGCCCCCTGACGACGACGTCGAGGAGCAGGTCCGCGGCCTCATCTCGCTCGGGGTGCCGCGATGAACCGCCGCAGGTCCGTCGCGCTCGCCCTCGCGGCGCTCGCGGCTGCGCTGGCCCCAGCGACCGCGCTGGCCGACCCCGCGCAGCCCGGCGGCGGCGGGCTCCTGAACGACGCGGGCCTGTCGCCTCAGCTCAAGATCCTCGCGCTCCTCACGATCCTCTCGCTGCTCCCGGCGATCGTGCTCACGATGACGTCGTTCACGCGCGTCATCATCGTGCTCGGCTTCGTGCGCCACGGCGTGGGAACGCAGCAGTCGCCGCCCACGCAGGTGCTCGTCGGCATCGCGCTGTTCATCACCGCGTTCACCATGGCGCCCGTCGCGAACTCCATCGCGCGCGACGCGTGGGGCCCCTACTCCAACGGACAGATCACCGGCGAGCAGGCCCTCGAGCGCGCCACCACGCCGCTGCGGAGCTTCATGCTCCGGCAGACGCGCGAGACCGACCTCGCGCTCTTCTACGACGCCGCGCGGCAGCCGCTGCCGTCCACCGAGGAGGAGGTCCCGCTGCGCATCGCGGCGCCCGCGTTCGTGGTGAGCGAGCTCACGACGGCCTTTCAGATGGGCGTCCTGGTGCTGCTGCCCTTCCTCGTCATCGACCTCGTGGTCTCGTCGCTGCTCATGTCGATGGGCATGATGATGGTGCCGCCCTCGACCTTGAGCCTCCCCATCAAGCTCATGCTCTTCGTCATCGCAGACGGGTGGCACCTGCTCGTCGGCTCCCTCCTCCGGAGCTTCACATGACCACCGAGAGCGCCCTCGCCCTGCTGCTCGGGCTCATCCAGACGGCCGTGCACATCGCCGGGCCGCTGCTGCTCGTCTCCCTCGTCGCGGGCCTCGTGGTGGGCATCCTCCAGGCCGCCACGCAGCTCAACGAGGGCAGCGTGAGCTTCGTCGTCAAGGTCACCGCCGTGCTCGCGGCGCTCCTCCTCGCGGGGCCTTCGCTCGCGGGCGTCGCGGTGCAGTACACGCGCGCCAGCCTCCAGGCCATCGAACACGTCGTACGATGAGCGACCTCGCCCACGAGCTCGTGCCCTTCGCCCTGACGACGACGCTGTCGTTCTCGCGGGTCGCGGGCTTCGTGGCGACGTCGCCGTTCCCCGGCAAGCAGGTGTCGGCCACGCAGCGCGTGGGTCTCGCGCTGATGGTCGCGTGGGTGGCGGGGATGATCGTCCCCGCGCCGACGTGGGCGCCGGGCCTCGACGCCCGCACCGTCGGCGCCGCGGCGAGCGAGCTCGCGGTGGGCCTCACGCTCGGGGCTGCGTTCCGCTTCGTGTTCTCGGGCGCCGAGGTGCTCTCGCAGAACATCGCGCAGGCGTCGGGGCTCGGGGCGCCGTCGGTCTTCAACCCCACGCTCGAGACCGAGGAGTCCGCGATCGGCGAGGCGATCACGCTCTTCGCGATGCTCATCGCGCTGTCGATGGGCGCGCACAGGGTCGCGCTCGGCTGGCTCCTCGAGTCGTTCCGCGCGCTGCCCGTCGGCGCGACCGCGCACTTCGACGCGACCGCGGGCGCCTTCATCGACCTCGCCGGCGACGCGCTCTCCGTGGGCCTCCGGCTCGCGCTCCCCGTGGTGGCCGTCGCCCTCGCGACGCAGGTGGCGCTCGCCATGATCGCGCGCGCCGCGCCGTCGCTCCAGCTCTTCAACGTCGGGCTCTCGGTGCTCATCGCCGCGGGGGCCACGGTGTTCATGGCCTCGCTCGGTGACGTCGCCGCGGGGCTCGGGGGGCACTTCGCCACGCTCGCGCCCACCCTCGACCGCGTGCTCTCGGAGCTCGCGCAGCGATGAGCGACGAGGGCGAGAAGCAATTTGACCCGACCCCGCACCGCCGCGAGGAGTTTCGCCGTGAGGGCCGCTTCGCGCGGGCCCGCGACGCCGGAGGTCTCGCGGCGACGGCCGCCGTGATGGTGGTGCTCCTCGGCTCTCGCGACGTGCTGTCGCACTCCACCAACGTGCTCTTCTCGGCCACGCTCGGGAACCTCGGCGCGCTCAGCGTCGCGGGCGGAGACCGCGCGCTCCGCGTGGGCCTCGGCGCGCTCGTCGCGATGGCCGCGCCGCCGGTGATCGCCGCGGCCGCGGCGGCGGTGGCGATGGGGCTCGCGCAGTCGGGCCTCGAGCTCCGCACCGAGGCGCTCGAGTTCAAGTTCGACCGGCTCAACCCCCTCGCGGGCCTCGGGAACCTCTTCTCATTCCGTCAGGGCGCGAGCGAGACGGCGCTCGGCCTGCTGCGCGTCGGCGTGGTGGGCTTCGTGGCGTGGCGCGCGCTCTCGCACGAGCTCCCGTCGCTGGTGGGCCTCTCGCGGCTCGCGCCCGAGATGGCCCTCGGTCGATGCGTCGACGCCGTGGTGCGCGTGACGCTCCACGCCCTCGTCACGCTCGCGATCGTCGCCGCCATCGACTACGCGTGGAGCTGGTGGAAGATCGAGCAGGACATGAAGATGACCCGTCGAGAGATCATCGACGAGGGACGCGCCCAGGAGGGCGACCCGAAGGTCAAGGGGCAGCGCCGCGCGAAGGCCCGCGCGCTCTCGCGCAAGCGCTCGATGCAGCAGGTGAAGAAGGCCGACGTGGTGGTGACCAACCCCACGCACATCGCGATCGCGCTGCGCTACGCGTCGGGTGACGCGGCGCCCGTCGTGCTCGCCAAGGGCCACGACGCCATCGCGCTCCAGATCCGCGCGGAGGCACGCAAGCACGGCATCCCGATCTTCGAGAACCGCCCGCTCGCGCGCGCCCTCGACGCCGAGGTGCCCGTCGGGCGCATGGTGCCCGGCAAGCACTTCGCAGCCGTCGCGCGAGTGCTGGCGTGGGTCTACCGCGTCCGGCCGTCGGCACGTCGCGTGAAGCACGCTCGCACGTGAGTACAGACGCGGTCCCCGGCGACACGGACAGACGTTGGGACGCGGTCGTCCCCCTCGGAGTCATCGGCATCGTCCTGATGATGGTGATGCCGGTGCCGGCGCCCGTCCTCGACGTGCTGCTGGCCTTCTCGCTGGCCCTCGCGATCGGCGTGTTCCTCACGGCCCTCTTCATCGAAGAAGCCCTTGAATTCAGCGCGTTCCCCGCGTTCGTGCTCATCGCGACGCTGCTGCGCTTGAGCCTCAACGTCGCGACGACGCGGCGCATCCTCCTGCACGGCGCCGAGGGTCCGGGCGCGGCGGGGCACGTCGTCGAAGCCTTCGGAAAGACCGTGGTCGAGGGCAACGTGCTCGTCGGCCTCGTGGTGTTCCTGATCCTCGCGGTGATCAACTTCATCGTGATCACCAAGGGCGCGGGGCGCGTCGCCGAGGTGGCCGCGCGCTTCACCCTCGACGCGATGCCCGGCAAGCAGATGGCGATCGACGCCGACCTCGCGTCGGGCGCGATGGACCCCGACACCGCCCGCAAGCGCCGCAAGGACCTCGAGCGCGAGGCCGACTTCTTCGGCGCGATGGACGGCGCGAGCAAGTTCGTCCACGGCGACGCGATCGCGGGCCTGATGATCACCGCGATCAACCTCGTCGGCGGCCTCGTGATGGGCCTCCTCGCGGGCATGGACGTGAGCCAGGCCGGCGAGACCTTCTCGGTGCTGAGCGTCGGCGACGCGCTGTCGTCGCAGATCCCCGCGCTGCTGATCTCGGCCGCCGCGGGCATCGTCGTGACGCGCAGCGCGACGCGCGAGCCCCTCGGTCGCGCCTTCGCCGACCAGCTCCTCGGGCGTCGGCGCACCGTCACCTTGACCGCCGGAATCCTGACGCTCCTCGCGCTCCTCCCTGGAATGCCCGCGCTCCCCTGCCTCGCCATCGCTGGCATCCTGATGCTGACCCCGCAGAGCAAGGCGAAGCGCGCCGCCGCGGGGACCGCCTCGGGCGTCGCCGCGGGCGCCACCGATCAGAAGCGCACCCCGGCCGAGGAGGTCGACGCCGCGCTCTCGATGGAGGTGCTCTCCCTCGAAGTGGGCTACGAGCTCGTGAGCGTGGTCGAAGCGTCTCGCGGGGGCACGCTGCTCGACCGCGTCGCGTCGCTGCGCCAGCAGCTCGCGCGCGACGTGGGCCTGGTCATTCCCCCGGTGCACGTGTGCGACAACCTCGGCCTCGCGCCCGGCGGCTACCGCGTGCTGATCCTCGGCAACGAGGTCGGCCACGGACAGTGCCGCGCCGGACGCCTCCTCGCGGTCGACCCGAGCGGCTCGTGCCCCTCGCTCGACGGCGAGCGCACCACCGACCCCACCTTCGGAATGCCCGCGTGGTGGATCGCCCAGCGCGACAAGGAGCTCGCCGAGGCCCTCGGGTACACCGTGGTCGACCACGCGACGATCCTCGCGACGCACCTCGGCGAGCTGCTCCGTTCGAACGCCCACAAGCTCCTCGGACGCCAGGAGGTGCAGCACCTCCTCGACGTGCTCGCCCGCACCGCGCCGCGCCTCGTCGACGACGTGGTGCCCGGCCTCCTGCCGCTCGGCGACCTCGTGCGCGTGCTGCGAAACCTCGTGCGAGAGGGCGTCTCGATCAGGGACATGCGCACGATCCTCGAGGGCCTCGCGG
This sequence comes from Myxococcota bacterium, assembly GCA_052035985.1. Taxonomy (GTDB): domain Bacteria; phylum Myxococcota_A; class Polyangia; order Polyangiales; genus CAISKJ01. The sequence goes on from JBPOHC010000237.1 coordinate 50,352, forward strand.
AGCTCGCGACGCAGACCAAGGACCCCGAGCAGCTCACCGAGCTCGTCCGCGAGCGCCTGGCGCCGCACATCACCTCACGCTTCAGGGGCGTTGACGGCACCGTCGCCGCGTTGACGCTCGACCCCAAGCTCGAGTCCGTGCTCCGCGCGTCGCTCCGAGAGATCGCGGCGGGCACCGGCGGCGCGCTCGACCCCGCCCTCCTGAGGGCCGTGGTGCAGTCCGCAGAGCGTTCGCTCGGTGGCTTCTCGGCCCTCGGCGCGACGCCGCTCCTCGTGGCGCCGCCAGATCTCCGCCGCTACGTCCGCGCGATCTTCGAGTGGAAGATCCCGCAGCTCTCGGTCGCATCGTTCCGAGAGATCGAACCCACGGCGACGCTGCGCGTGATCGAACGTCTCGGCCCATCCCCTGCAATGGAATCGCGCGGAGGTTGAGTCCCCGATGACCACGCGCCAGATCTTTCGCGGTCGGACCTTGTTGGAAGCCCGCCGCGCCGCAGAGCAAACGCTCGGTGGCGGCGCCGTGCTCCTGACCACGCGCGAGGTCCGCAGCCCTGGCCTCGCGGGCCTCCTCGGCAACCGCGAGGTCGAGATCGTGGCGGCCCCGCCCGACCCGCCGCCCACACCGCCTCCCCCTGCGCATCGCCCCACGCAGAACCTCTTCGCGCGCGGGGCCTACGACACGCCCGCGCCGCCCCCGGCGCCTGCATCGACCCCGGCCCCCGCGGTCAACGCGCTGCGCGCCGAGCTGCGCGCCGAGCTGCGCGCGATCAAGGGCGCCATGACACGACCCGAGCGCGTCCCTCCGGAGTTCATCACCGAGCTCGCTGCGCTCCGAGCCGCGATCGAAGAGGCGACGCCCGAACTCCGCGTCGGCGATCCCATGGCCTCGCTCCTCCGCGCGCAGGGCATCGACGGCCCCGCCGCGGCCGCGCTCTGTCAGGCGCTCCGACACTACGACGAAGACGCACCCGCGTCCGATCGACTCCGCGCCGCGCTCGCCGACCTCGTGCGCGTCGCCCCGTGGCCCATCGCCGACGAGGAGCGCTCCGTGATCGCGCTCGTGGGCCCCACGGGCGTGGGCAAGACCACCACGATCGCGAAGCTCGCGGCGCACGCGCGCATGGCCCGCCGCTCCGTCACGCTCATCAGCTGCGACGGGTTCCGCGTCGGCGCCACCGAGCAGCTCCGTCGATACGCGACGCTCCTCGGCGCGCGCTTCATGACCGCCAACTCGCGCGACGAGCTCGCGCGGCGCATCGACGAGGCGACGACGGACCTCATCTTCGTCGACACCGCGGGCCGCGCCCCGAAGCCCGACGGCGTCGAGTCTCACCTCTCGTCCGAGAGCTTCGCCGACCGCGGCCTCTCGCGCCACGTGCTGCTCTGCGTCCCCGCGGCGCTCCGCTCGCAGGACGCCGAGGCGACCTTCCGATCGTTCGAGCGACTGAGGCCCACCGCGCTCGCGGTGACGAAGATCGACGAGACGACCTCGCCCGCGGGCCTCGTGCACGCGCCCGTCGCGTCGAGGCTCCCGGTGTCTGTGCTCTGCGCCGGACAGGGCGTGCCCGAACACATCTCGCAGGCGACGGCAGCGGCGGTCTATGACCTCCTGGCGTCCACGATCGCAGTGAAGGGAGCTGGCGCGTGAACGTCCCCGCTCTCACTCAAGTGGAGGGGCAGGCGCGTAACACGCTCGACCGGGCGGACTACGAGCGCTTCCTCCCGATCGTTCGACGGATCGCGATGGGCGCAGCGCGCAAGATGCCTCGGCACATCGCGGTCGCAGACCTCGTGAGCAGCGGCTGGCTCGGGCTCATGGAGGCGTTCCACCGCGCGGCGCCAGGCATGATCGGCGAGGAGTTCGAAGCCTACGCGTCGTACCGGATCCGCGGCGCGATGCTCGACTACCTGCGCGGCCTCGACACGACGTCGAAGCACATGCGCCGCGCGTCGCGCGAGCTCGCGCACACCATCGCGGAGCTCTCGCGGGTCCTCCAGCGCTCGCCGACCGAGCGCGAGATCGCAGACGCGCTCGGCCTCGACGACGCGGGGTACCAGGAGCACCTCCAGCACCTCGCGGAGGCCGGGATGACCCGCCTCGAGCTCCTCGATTTCGACCACGACGAGGTCGCCGCGGGAGACGACGGCGCCGAGGAGGAGATGAGCCGCAGGCAGCTCGGCATGGCGCTGAGCGACGCGATCGACTCGCTGCCGACGCGCCTCCAGCAGGTGCTCGCGCTCTATTACCAGGAGGAGTGCACGCTCAAGGAGATCGGCGTGGTGCTCGGCCTCAGCGAGTCGATGGTCTCGAGGCTCCACACAGAGGCGGTCCACCGGCTTCGCGCCGCGATCGGCAGGGAGTAGACGATGAGCGACGGAATCTATGTCGCGCTGAGCGGAGCGCTCGCGCAGACGGCGCTTCTCGAGACGACCGCGAACAACCTCGCGAACGCGTCGACGGACGGCTATCAGCGGGTCAGGCCCGTGTTTCAAGAGGCGCTCTCGCGCGCGGCCGGCGCGGCGCCCGCGCAGCGCGCCTCGGCGGTGACCGTGACGCAGACCGCGATCGACCAGAGCGCGGGCACCCTCCGCGCCACGGGACGCACGCTCGACGCGGCCCTGCCCGAAGGCGTGTACCTCGGGCTCTCCACCGCGCGCGGCGAGCGCTTCACCCGCGCCGCGTCGCTCGAGATCGCGCCCGACGGCGCGCTGCGCACCGCGCAGGGCCACCCCGTGCTCAACGAGGCGGGGCAGGCCATCACGATCCCGACGGGCGGCGGCGAGGTCACGCTCTCGGCCGACGGCGCGCTGCGACGCGACGGCGCGACGCTCGGTCGCCTGCGGCTCGTGCGCTTCGATCGCCCCGAGCTCCTCACGCACGAGGGCGCCGCGCTGCTCGCCCCCGGGGGCGCCACCGCGACGACGGCGACCGACAGCGCGTTGGCGGTCGGATCGCTCGAAGGCTCCAACGCGACGACCGTCGACGCGATGACCGACATGGTCACGGCGACGCGCACGTTCGAGGCGTTTCAGCGCGTGATCGACGCGTTCCGCGAGGCGGACCGACGCGTCGTGAGCACCGTGCCTGGCGCCTGATTCACGCGGGCACGCGCGTTGCGAATTCGGTCGCATGCGCATCGAAGCGAACGGCCCGACGCCCGCGACCCCGACCCAGACCCCTCCCACACGACGACCTTCGGTTGAAGTCCCGCTGACGCGCACGGCCACGTCGCGCGCGGAGATCCGCGCCGCGATCGCGCGCGCCGAGCAGCACCTCACGGGGCGCACGCCCTCGACCTCGCTGGTAGACCTCGCGACCGCGCAGGCGTGCCTCGAGACCGGCAGCGGCCGGAGCATGTTCAACTACAACTTCGGAGGCATCAAAGGCACGAGCCCGAGCGGGATGACCGCGGTCTCGGCCACGCACGAGTGGGAGGGCTCGACGCGCTACCGCACGCAGGCCCGCTTCCGCGCGTACACGTCGATGGACGAGGGCGCGCAGGACTTCCTCTCGCTCCTCCACCGTCGCTACGCGCCGGCCATCGCGGCCGCGGAGCGCGGCGACGTCGACGGCTACGCGCACGCGCTCAAGGCGGGCGGGTACTTCACGGGCCCCGAGGCGCGCTACGCCAACGACCTGCGCGGGCTCCTCGGGCTCCCTCGCAACGCCGTCGCGCCCGCGAGCGAGAGCGCGCCCGCGGCCGACGCGACGATCGCGAACACCGCGACGGCGCAGGCCAACGACCCCGCGCAGTTCTCCTCGACGCAGCAGCTCGCGCTCCTGCTCGACGCGGTGTCCATGAGCGCCGCGCGCATCGCGTCTCCCGAGAGCGAGGAGGGGTGAAATGACCTCCGAACGATTCACGTTCTTTTTCGTTCAAGAAAACCCGAACGTGGCCGTTCGTGCCTGGTGACGGGACACAAACCCTCCCGAGACGCGAGCCAGAACGGCGGCGCGTCGCACTCTCGAAAGGAGTCGCATCATGGCCCTCTTCATCCAGACGAATGTTGGCTCGATGGTCGCGCAGAACCACCTCCAGAAGACCCAGAGCGCGCTCTCGGGCAACTTCGCGAAGCTGTCGAGCGGTTACCGCATCAACAGCGCGTCGGACGACGCGGCCGGCCTCGGGATCAGCAAGTCGATGGGCGCCCAGGTCCGCTCCCTCGCGGTGGCGGAGCGCAACGCGAGCGACGGCATCTCGATGGCGCAGACGGCGGACGGCGCGGCGGAGCAGATCCACTCGATCCTCACCCGCATGCGTGAGCTCGCGGTGCAGGGCGCCAACGGCACGCTGAGCTCCGGCGACTCGACGAACCTGAACACCGAGTTCCAGGCGAACCTGTCGGAGATCGACCGCATCGCCCAGGTGACCACCTTCACGGGTCACAACCTGCTCTCGGGCTCGGCGACGAGCGTGACCTTCCAGGTGGGCATCAACAACGTGGCCGCGGCCGACCGCATGTCGATCAGCTTCGGCGGCGCCGACGTGGCGGGCCTCTCGATGACCAGCTCCGCGGTCGACAGCGTCGCCAACGCGCGCACCGCCATCGGCACGCTCGACTCCGCGATCAACACCCTCAGCACGCTGCGTGAGGGATGGGGCTCCGCGACGAACCGACTGACCGCGACGGTCACGAACCTGCAGTCGATGCAGTCGAACCTCTCGGCCTCGCTCAGTCGCATCCAGGACGTCGACATCGCGTCGGAGACCGCGGCCATGTCGAAGAACCAGGTGCTCTCGCAGGCCGGCGTCGCGGTGCTCAGCCAGGCCAACCAGTCCCCGCAGCTGGCACTGTCCCTGCTCCGCGGCTGATGACACCGAACGGCGCTCAGCGCGCCGCGCCATCCGACGAAGACGCGACGCGCTGACCGCCTCACCTGGAGCCAACAATGACCGTCACCCTCCCTGGCCTCGCCTCTGGACTCGACACGAACGCGCTGGTCACCAGCCTCGTGAACGCGCAGCAGAAGCCGCTCACGGCGCTCCAGACCCGACAGCGCAACGTCGACCAGGCGACCACGACGGTCACGAGCTTCTCCTCGCGGCTCGCGTCTCTCGCCTCCGCCGCCCGCGCCCTCGACACCAGCGCGGAGTTCAACGCCACCGCCGCCAGCACCTCCGACACGACCTCGATCGTCGCGTCGAGCGCTGGCGGAGCGGTGGCCGGCGGCTACGACGTCCGCGTCACGCAGCTCGCACGAGAGCAGCGCACGCAGAGCAACACCGTCGCGTCGAGCAGCGACGCCCTCGGGCTCACCGGCGACATCAACATCTCGGTGGGCGGCGCGGCGCCCGTGACGGTGACCCTCGCGGGCACCGACTCGCTCACCGACGTGGCCGCTCGGATCTCGTCGTCGGGCGCCCGCCTCAACGCCTCCGTCATCTACGACGGCTCGCGCTACCGCCTCATGGTCCGCGGGCTCGACTCCGGCACGACGGCCTCCATCGCGTTCACCGAGTCCGACCCCGCGATCCACGCGACCCTCGGACTCAGCGACGCGCCGAACACCTACCAGACCGCGCAGGACGCGCAGTTCACCGTCGACAACATCGCGATGACGAGGCCCACCAACCAGGTGGCCGACGCCGTCCCCGGCGTGACCCTCGGCCTCGTGAAGACCACCGCGAGCGCCGTCCGCGTGACGGTCGCCAGCGACGGCACGGCGCTCAAGTCGAAGGTCCAGGCCTTCGTCAGCGCATACAACGACATCGTCTCGACGACGCACGCGGCGACGGGCTTCGGCTCCCAGAAGGCTTCGAACACGGAGCTCGCGGGCGACCGCGCGCTCCGAGGCGCGCTCGATCGCCTCGCGCGCATCGTCGCGTCGGCCGTGCCGGGCACCACGGGGCGCTACACGACCCTCTCGTCCGTCGGCGTGAACCTCCAGAACGACGGCACGCTGAAGCTCAACGACGCGACGTTCAACACCGCCGTCGCCGCGGATCCGCAGGCGGTCTCGAAGCTCTTCGTGACCGACACCCGCATCGGCGCCACGGGCGCGATGAGCACCTTCGCCTCCACCGTCGACGCATTGACGGGCACCGTCAGCTCCCCGGTGCGCGCGCGCATCAACTCGCTCTCGGCGCAGTCGCGGCGGATCAGCTCCGAGGTGACCGACATGCAGAGCCGCCTCGCGAAATACGCTGACAATCTGCGCACGCAGTTTGCCTCGATGGAGGGTCAGGTCAGCCGCTACCAGTCTCTGCTCGGCACCGCGGCAGGAATCAGCAGCATCAACGGGAGCAAATGACGATGACGATGAGCGTTCACACGCCTACGGTGCTTGCGAAGTACGGCGCGGTGCAGGTCACGACCTGCACGCCGGGGCAGCTCCTCGTGATGCTGTACGACGGCCTGTTCCGCTTCCTCGGAGAGGCGCAGACGGCGATCAGGGCGAAGGAGCGCGCCCGCGCGGGAGAGCGCATCGGGCGAGCCCACTCGATCCTCGAGATGCTCGCGTCGACGCTCGACCCCGCGTACTCGCCCGAGCTCTGCGACAACCTCCACGGGCTCTACCTCTTCTGCATGTCGAAGGTGGTCGCCGCGAACGTCCAACAGGACGCCGAGAAGCTCGGAGAGGTGCTGCGCGTCCTCACGCCCCTCCGCGACGCCTGGCGAGAGGCCGTGATCAAGGCGCCGAGCCCCACGCGGTAGATGCAATCAATAAAAACCAGCGTTCATATACTGGCAATTTTTTGTCCAAATCAGAAATCGTCAGGGAAAACTCTAATCACCCCTTGGAATTTCCCCTCAAGTCCGACAGGGTTCTGCCGTTCGAACGTGGTGAGAGACCCGAACGCTGATGCGGCTCGGGTACCCACCACGAATCGTCAAGCAGGAGGATCGGACTTATGCGCGGGCAGGATTCCACGGCCGAGGTTCAGATCTGGGACCCACAGACGGAGCTCACCGGCGTACGTCGCGCGACGCTCAAGCCGACGAGCCGCGGAAAGATCATCGGGCGGCACCCGGCGATTCGAAGCGTGCTCACGACCCTCGAACGGGTCGCCGGATCGAGCTGCACCGTGCTCGTCACCGGCGAGAGCGGCACGGGCAAGGAGCTCGCGGTCGCGGCCCTCCACGACGCCTCCCCCCGCGCGAAGCGCCCCCTCGTAGCGGTCAACTGCGGCGCGATCCCTGAGAACCTCATCGAGAGCGAGCTCTTCGGCCACGCCAAGGGCGCCTTCACCGGCGCCCACGCCACGCGGCAGGGCTGGGTCGCCGCGGCCGAGGGCGGCACCCTCTTCCTCGATGAGGTCGGCGAGCTCCCCCTCTCGATGCAGGTGAAGATCCTGCGGCTCCTCCAGCAGAAGGAGTACTGCCCCGTCGGCGACTCGCGCTCGGTGCACTGCGACATCCGCGTGGTCGCCGCCACGAACCGCGACCTCGAGGCCGAAGTGGCGGCGGGCCGCTTCCGCGAGGACCTCTACTACCGCCTCAACGTCGTGTGCGTGAACCTCCCGCCCCTGCGCGAGCGCGTCGAAGACATCGAGATCCTCGCGCGCTTCTTCCTGCGCATGTGCTCCGAGCGCGTCGAGCGGCGCGACCTCACGGGCTTCACCGACGACGCCATCGCGGTGCTCAAGGCGCACGACTGGCCGGGCAACATCCGAACGCTCGAGAACGCCATCGAGCGCGCCGTGCTCCTCAGCGACGGGCCGATGATCCGCGCCGACGACCTCCCGCCGAAGGTCAGGCGCGCCGCGCAGCAGCCGCAGGGCACCGCGCGACCGCTCCCCGACGCCGGCATCGACCTCCGTCAGGCCGTGCAGGAGTACGAGAACGACATGATCCGCCAGGCCCTCGACCGCACCGGCGGAAACAAGAACCGCGCGGCGCAGCTCCTCGGGCTCAACCGCACGACCCTCGTCGAGATGCTCAAGCGCAAGGGCATCTAAGCCCAGCCCGACTCCCTCCGCCACAAACTGGCGTCACCGACCGCGGTCCTGGGATCATTCGCGCGGCGCCATGAACCTCACGAAAAGCCTCGCCACGATGGCCTTCGCGGGCGCGACGCTCGCCCTCACCGGGTGCGGCGCGTCGGCCCCCCGCAACGCACGCTACCCCTCCGCCCAGGCCCTCACGGGCACGGCCTCGTACTACGCCGACTCCCTCGCGGGAAACACCACCGCGAACGGCGAGAGCTACGACCCCGAGCAGCTCACCGCGGCCCATCGGACGCTCCCCTTCGGCGCGCGCGTCGCCGTTCGTCGCGTCGACAACGGCCGTCGCGTCGTCGTGCGCATCAACGACCGCGGCCCCTTCGCGGGACCGTCTCGCATCATCGACCTCTCGAGAGCCGCTGCCGAAGCGCTCCAGATGATTCGAGCGGGCGTCGTTCGGGTGGAGCTCGAGGTGCTCTCGACCCCCGCGCAGCGCACCCGCCGCGCGACGAGGTAGCGCCGACTCGCCACGAACGCTCTCCGAGAGGGTGTTACCCTCCGCGCCCATGCAGATCGCAATGATCGGTTTGGGGAAGATGGGGCTCAACATGGTGCTGCGCCTCCTCGGGGGCGGGCACGTCGTCGTCGCGATGGACCGCGACCCCGCGAAGGTCGCAGAGGCCGTCACGGCAGGCGCCATCGGCGCTTCGAACCTCGCGGAGGTCGTCGCTGCGCTGAAGGCGCCGCGCGCCGTGTGGGTGATGGTCCCCGCGGGCGAGATCACGCGGTCGGTGATCGACGAGCTCGCGGGGCTGCTCTCGAAGGGCGACGTCATCATCGACGGCGGCAACTCGAACTGGAAGGACTCGCAGTCTCGCGGCCAGTCGCTCGCCGCGAAGGGCCTCGGGTTCATGGACGCGGGCACCTCCGGCGGCGTCTGGGGTCTCGCCAACGGGTACTGCCTCATGGTGGGCGCGTCGCCCGAGACCTTCGCGGTCGTCGAGCCCGCCCTCGCGACGCTCGCGCCGCCCGACGGATATCGCCGCGTCGGCGACGTCGGCGCGGGGCACTACGCCAAGATGATTCACAACGGCATCGAGTACGGGATGATGCAGGCCTACGCCGAGGGCTTCGAGATCCTCAAGACCTCGCCCTTCGGCTTCGACCTCGCGTCGCTCGCCGCGCTCTGGGGCAAGGGGAGCGTCGTCCGAAGCTGGCTCCTGGAGCTCGCCGCCGCAGGGCTGCGCGCCGACTCGAACCTCTCGGGCATCAAAGGCTTCGTGCCCGACTCAGGCGAAGGGCGGTGGACCGTGCAGGCCGCGATCGATCAAGACGTGCCCGCCCCCGTGCTGACGCTCTCACTCCAGATGCGCTTTCGCTCCCGCCAGGAGGAGAGCTTCGGCGCGAAGGTGCTGGCGATGCTCCGCAACCAGTTCGGCGGCCACGCGGTGAAGAAGTCGTGACCCCTCCCGAAGATCAAAACCCCTTTCGCGATGGCCTCTCGAGCGAGCGCGTCCCCGCGCCCTGCGTCGTCGTCATCTTCGGCGCCGCGGGCGACCTCACGAAGCGCAAGCTCATCCCCGCCCTCTACAACCTCGCGGTCTCGCGCCTCCTGCCCGCGGGCTCGTCGGTCATCGGCGTCGGCCGCGGCGCGCTCTCCGACGCGGATTTCATCGCCGCGCAGCGCGAGTCGCTCGCAAAATTCTCTCGCCAGAAGCCCGTCGACGACGTCGTGTGGAACGACTTCGCGCAGGGCATGGGCTACGTCGCGGGCACCTTCGAAGACCCCGCCACGTACGCCGCCCTCCGCGACCGCCTCGACGCGCTCGATCGCACGCGCGGCACCCGCGGCAACCGCGTGTTCTACCTGTCGACCCCGCCGTCGGTGTTCGGCACCATCGTCGAGAACCTCGCGCGCGCCGGGCTCGTCGCCGACCCCAGGGACCCTTCGAAGTTCACCCGCGTCGTGTGCGAGAAGCCCCACGGCGTAGACCTCGCGAGCTCGCGCGCCCTCGACGCGGCCCTCCACGCCTCGCTCGCCGAGAAGCAGATCTATCGCATCGATCACTACCTCGGAAAGGAGGCCGTGCAGAACCTCCTCGCCTTTCGCTTCGCCAACTCGATCTTCGAGCCCCTCTGGAACCGGCAGCACATCGACCACGTGCAGGTCACCGTCGCCGAAGACCTCGGCGTCGAGGGGCGCGGGCGCTTCTACGAGACCGCGGGCGCCTTCCGCGACATCGTGCAGAACCACCTCATGCAGATCGTCACCCTCTTCGCGATGGAGCCCCCGTCGGACTTCAACGCCGACGCCGTGCGCGACGAGAAGGTCAAGGTGCTGCGCGCCCTCGCGGACCTCTCGCCCGACGCCGTCGCCGCTCGCACCGTGCGCGGTCAGTACCACGCAGGCGGCGTCGCGGGCTTGCAGGTGCCCGGATACCGTGAGGAGCCCGACGTCTCGCCCACGAGCCGCACCGAGACCTACTTCGCGATGCGCCTCGACATCGACAACTGGCGGTGGGGCGCCGTGCCCTTCTACATCCGCGCGGGCAAGCGCCTCGCGAAGAAGGTCACCGATGTCTCCGTGCACTTCAAGGCGCTGCCGCAGCGGCTCTTTCCGAACCTCCCCGGCGAGCCCAACGTGCTCGGGCTGCGCATTCAGCCCGACGAGGGGATCTCGCTGCGCTTCACCGCGAAGGTGCCCGGCGCTCACGACCTCTTTCGCCCCGTCACCATGGACTTTCGCTACGGGGCGACCTTCGGCGGCGCGGGGCCCGAAGCCTACGAGCGGCTCCTCCTCGACGTGATGCTCGGCGACGCGACGCTCTTCACGCGCGCCGATGAGGTCGACGAGAGCTGGCGGTTCTTCACCCCCGTGCTCGACGCGTGGGCCGAGGCGGGCGCGCGCGAGCCGTCTCCCTACGCCGCGGGGTCGTGGGGCCCCGACGCCGCCGACGCCCTCCTCGCGCGCGACGGACGCCGCTGGAGGACGCTGTGAGGGAGATCCCGCTCACCGACGTCGAGCGCTCGCTCTCGACGCTCTGGCAGGAGACCAGCCGCAGCGACGCGCACGCGAGCGCGTTCACCCTCGTGGCCTTCTGCGCCACGCCCGACGAGCTCCCGCGGGCCCGCGCGGCCCTGCCCGCCGTCGTGTCGTCGCACCCGTGCCGAACGGTGACCATCGCGTGCTATCCCGGTGACCCGCCGTCGATCACGGCGCGCGCGGGGCTCCACGTCGACACGCGCGCGGGGCTCGCGCCCGTCGGTGAAGACCTCGACCTCGATGTGAGAGGCGACGCGCGCGCGTGGATCCCCGCGACGCTCGCACGCGTGAGGCACGGTGACGTTCCGCTCTATGTGTGGTGGGTGGGCGACCTGCCCGACAACGACAGGCTCTTCGACCACTTTCTCGAGATGGCCGACGTCGCCGTGGTGCACACGTCGGACATGGACCTGCGCGACCTCGAGGCGCTCACCCGCATGCTCGCGCTCTCGAACGGCGAGTACGTCATCGCGGACCTCACGTGGATGCGACTGCGCACGTGGCAGGAGTTCACCGCGCGCTTCTTCGACGACCCCGACGCCCGCGCGAAGCTCCCCACGCTCCGCGAGCTCTCGGTGAAGCTGGCGCCGGGGAGCCGCGAGCCCGAGGCCACCTCGACGCAGGCCGCGCTCTTCGCGGGATGGTGCTGCGAGGTGCTCGGATGGTCGACCGCGGCGCCCGTCTGGACCGTCGAAGGTCACATCGCGACGGCGACGCTCACGAACCGAACGGGCCACGCCGTGACCGTGCGCTTCGAGACCGTCGAGAAGGAGGGCGTGTATCCCGGCGCGATCCATCGCGTGGAGCTCGTCGGCGACGACGCGCGCTTCGAAGTGTGCCGCGCCGTCGACGACGCCTGCGTGCTCTGCTGGTCGGCCGAGGTGCCCGGCGTCGTGGTGCCCTCGCAGTGCGTCCGCATCGGCGCGCCCGAGGAGCCCAAGATGCTCACGCGCACGCTCGAAGCGCCGCGGCGCGATCCGCTCTTCGAACGCAGCCTCGCCGCCGCCGCGAGGCTCGTGGGCCCCATCGCGATGAGGCCCCGATGACGGCGAGGGTCACCGCGCCGACCGCGGAAGACGCCGCGCGCCTCGGGGCCGCGTGGGTCGCGGCGCGCGCGCACGAAGCCATCGCAGAGCGCTCGCGGTTCTCCGTCGCGCTCGCTGGCGGAGAGAGCCCCAAGGCGCTCTACGCGGCGCTCCGAGCGCGCGACGGCGTCGACTGGACGAAGTGGGACGTCTTTCTCGGAGACGAGCGCGCCGTGCCCGAGTCTGACCCTCGGAGCAACCTCCGCGGCGCGCGTGAAGCCCTCCTCGACCACGTCTCCGTCGACCCGGCGCGCGTGCACCCGATGTACGTCGCGGGCCTCTCGCTCGACGCGATGGCCGAGCGCTACGCCCACGCGCTCCGTGATGTGCTCGGCGCGCCCGCGGTGTTCGATCTGGTCATCCTCGGGCTCGGCAAGGACGCGCACACGCTCTCGCTCCACCCCCGCTGCGCGGCCATCGAGGAGCGCGAGCGTGACGTCGTCGCGCTGCACTCTCCGCCGATGGACCCGGACCTCTCGCGCGTGACCCTCACGCCGCCCGTCGTGGCGCGTGCGCGCGCCGTGCTCATGATCGCGAGCGGAGCCTCGAAGGCCAGCGCCGTGGCCGCCGCGCTCGTCGGGCCCGATGACAGGCTCCGCTGGCCCGGACAGATCATTCGCGACGCGTCGGGCGAGGTCGTCGCGCTGCTCGACGAGGCCGCCGCGTCGGGGCTCTCTCAGAGCGGAGCGCGCGCGTCGTGAGCCTCTTCACCGTCGGCAGCGTCGCGGCGTTGAGCGTCGTCGTGGGGCTCGCGTGGCGACGCGGGGGGAGACCCTTCGCGACCTTCGTGGGCACGATCTTCGGCATCCACACGCTCGTGGCGTGCTCGCTCGCGCGGCACGTCCCCGCGTTCGCGATGCCCCTGTTCGCGTACGGGCAGGCCGCGCTCTACGTCCACGTCGCGTCGCTCTCGCGCTCGCGCATGCCCTCGGCCGCGTGGAAGGCGCTCGTCTCGTGGCCCGCGTCGGCCTTCTCGGCGGGGACCTTTCTCGCGATCCCGTGGGCCGTGGCGGGGGCCTTCACGTCGGTGACGTCGTCGATGTGGGTGCCGTACCTCCTCGCGGCGATCGGCGCGGTCGAGTCCTTCGCGCATCGAATGACCGACGTCCACGTCACGCTCGACGACGCGCACGTCGAAGACCTCTCGCGCGTCGCGCATGGGAGCGAGCGCGTCGAGGCTCCGCTGCGGCTCGTGCAGATCACCGATCCGCACCTCGGGTCGTTCATGTCCGAGGGGATGCTCCGCGCCGTGTGTGAGCGCGCCGTCGCGCAGTCGCCCGACCTCGTGCTGCTCACGGGCGACCTGCTCACGATCGAGTCGCACCACGCGGGCGAATCACTCGCGCGCGCCCTCGCTCCGCTCAAGGCCCTCGAAGGCAAGACCTTCGCGTGCATGGGCAACCACGACCACGAGGTTCCAGACACGATCGCGAAGGCGCTTCGAGAGGTGGGCGTGCGCTTGCTCGTCGACGAGATGGCCTCCGTCGAGCTGCCGCAGGGGCGCGTCGAGGTGATCGGGTACGACTTCCGTTGGCGCGAGCGAGCGCAGCACCTCGCGGCCGTCACGGCGCGCTTCGCGAGGACCGCGGGCACGCTGCGATTGGCGCTCCTCCACGACCCGGGCGCGTTCGCGCATCTCCCTTCGGGCGCGGCGGATCTGGTGCTCTCGGGGCACACGCACGGCGGTCAGGTGGGGCTGTTGCGACTGGGGTTGCCGCACACCTTCGTGAGCGCGGTCTCGTCGGTGCCCGACCACGGCTTCTGGGGCCTCGGCACGATGCGGCTCTACGTGCACCGCGGGACGGGACACTACGGATTCCCCGTGCGAGTAGGGGTTCCCGTAGAGGAGAGCGTGCTTCACGTGCACGTGCCGAAGCGCGAGACCTGAGGGCGCGGTCCGCGGTGCCGCGCGACGCTTCGGGCGTGACGGGAGTGGAGTTCCCGGCGCGTCCTGGGGTAGAGAGGGCACCACGTGTCGGCCGAAGATCGAATGCAGTTCGAAGTCTGCAAGGCCTCGGGCCGACTGCGGGTCGGTCAGGTGGTCGACTGCGGCGCGGGCGCATCGATCGACGGCGCGTCGCAGCTCCCCGGTCGAATGCTCACGGGCGTCCCCGGACCGCTGAAGTACTACGCGCGCTTCCTCCCGGTTCCGCGGGTGCACGCGGAGAACACCGTGAGGGCGCTCTCGGTGCTCGGGCACCCCAACGTCATCGCCCCCATCGGCGTCGGCGGCTCCGACGGCGACGTCTTCGTCGTGCAGGAACTCCCCGAGGGAGACCTCCTCGACCGCGTGATTCAGCGCGGTCGCGCGACGGGCGAGCGGCTCAAGCTCCGCGAGGTCGAGCAGGTGTTTCGTCAGGTCGCGACGGCGCTGCGTCACGCGCATCAAGCGCAGATCCGTCACGGCTCGCTCGGCTCCTCGCAGGTGCGCGTCTCGCGTCAGAGCTCGGGCGACCTCAACGTGCAGGTCGTCGACTTCGGGATGCTCCCGCTGCTCGCCGCGCACGCGCCCTCGCTCTCGGTGCACGAGTGGCATCAGCTCTCGCCCGAGCAGTCCGCGCAGCCCTCGAACGCCACCGTCGCGTCGGATCTCTTCTCGCTCGGGGTGCTCCTCATCGAGCTGCTCACGGGCTACGCGTGCGTGCCTCCCGCGGCGAAGATGCCGTGGCGCGAGCTGAGCCTCGCGAAGCCCGGCGAGGTGCGCGCCACCGTGGCGAGAGAGCGCCCCGAGACGCCCAACGCCGTGCTCGACCTCGTCGCCTCGCTCCTCCGCGCGCGCCCCGAAGATCGCACCCCCGCGACGGCGATGGACCTCGCGCGCGTACTCCCTCGCCTCTCGTGGGAGCCGCGCGCGGCGCCGTCGCCCGCGGACCCTCCGTCGCGGGGCGCGTCTCGCGTCGAGCCCTCGATGCCGTCAGAGCCGCCGCGCGCCGCGACGATGGCGCCCTCTCGAAGCTTCGTCGTCGCCGGGTCTTCGTACTCACGCGCCGTCACGCCGTCGCCACCCCCCACCGCCGCGCCGCCGCCGCCCGTCGCGATCCCCGCTCCGCCCGTCGCGATCCCCGCGCCGCCCGTCGCGATCCCCGCGACGACCGTTCAGCCCCTCGCGCAGCGCGTGAGCCCGGCGCCGTCACCCGCCGCGTCGCTCGCTCAATTCGACGAGGACGCGACGATCAGCGAGGTGGCGGGCGGCTTCGCGTTTCCAGAGCCCGCGCCGTCGCCGAGGTCGTGGTTCGCGAGCGAGGAGACCGTGCTCACCACGCACGCGCCAGCGCGCGATGACGCGAGCGCCGAGCGTGCGGCGCCGCTCCCCGATGGGACCCGCATCGTCGCGGTGCCCGAGCGCGCGTCGGCCGCGCCAGTGGCCGCTCGGGGGTTCTTTCACCACGAGGGGACCGCGGTGCTCGCCCACCCCGATCAGCTCGCCGCGCCGAGGGGCGAGGTGAGCACCTGGGACAGCGTCCAGGTCATCGACGCGCCGACGCCCGCGTACGAGCCTCCCGCGCAAGACACCACGCAGCCCGTTCCGCGTGAGGAGCTTCGGTCTGAAGGGGGTCCGCCCGTCGTCGCGGCGCAAGCGCCACCGGGCGCTGCATTCACCTTCGCGACGATCGAGTCGACGATGCCCGACGTCGCGATGCCCGACCCCCTCCGCGCCGCCCTCGCCGCTCAGCCGCCGCCGCCTCGCAGGATGGATCCGCACGGCCTCACGATGCCGCCGCCGCGCCCGACGGCCCCGCCCGATGACGCCGACGGCGTCCACCCCGTGCTCCTCGTGCTCGTGGTCGTGGCGGGCGGCCTCGTGCTCGGCCTCATGCTCTGGGGCTTTCTGCACTCCTGAGCGACGCTCGGAACGTCGGCGTCGCACCCTCGTCACGGCCCGACGGTTGACGGAGGGTGCGGTCCCGTGGTCGAAGATCGCGCAACGCGCCGCGCAGTCGTGCGGCAGAAGAGGTGTAGATCCCATGCGTCGAATCGAGCTCTTTCTTTCAGCGGTCGCGCTGACCGCCGCGTGTGGCAACAACCCGACGAACCCGTCGCCGTACGACGGCAGCACCACGGACACGGCCTCTGACGTCGCCGCCGACACCGCCGACGCGCAACCGTCCGACACGCCGGCCACCGACGTGCCTGTCGGGGATGCGCCCGCGGATGTGACCCCCGCCGACGCGCAGCCCGGCGACGTCCCCGTGACCGATGCGCCCGCGGTCGACGTCGAGACCGACGCTGCCGTCGATGTGCCCGTGACCGACGTCCCGATCGCCGACGTGCCCCCTGTCGACGTGCCCACTGTCGACGTGCCCGTCGTCGATGTGCCCGTCGTCGATGTGCCCGCCGTCGATGTGCCCGTCGTCGATGTGCCCGCCGTCGACGCCTCTTCGGATGTCGTCGACGCGTCGATCGACGCGAGCGCAGACGCGGTGACAGACGTCGCGACCGACGCCGCCGCAGACGCCGGTGTCGACGCCGCTCCGACGCTCCCGGGGCCGCTCCAGGAGCTGTGGATCCTGCGCGTGGGCGACGGGACCGCCGCGCTCGCCAGCGTCTCGACCGCGGTGTTCATCGAGCGCCGCGCGTCGATCGACGGGACCACGCGCGCGCCCACGCTGAATCTCCCCATCGCGATGAGCGGATCGAATCGCCCGATCACCGTCTCTGGCACCGCCACCTCGGAGGGCTCGTTCTCGCGCTCTTCGAACGGGCGCTACGTCACCCTCGCGGGCTACGCGACGGCGCCGGGCCTCGCCTCCGTCACGTCGAGCACCGCAGCGACGGTCCCGCGCGTCGTCGCGCGCATCGACGCGACGGGCGCGATCGACACCGCCACCACCCTCGGCGCGGCCTTCGGCGGCGGCAACGTGCGCGGCGCAGTCTCCGCCGACGGGAGCGCGTTCTGGGTCGCCGGGACGGGCTCGCCCGGAGGTATTCAGTACCAGCCCTTCCACGGCGCCGCGGAGCCCGTGAGCGTCGTGGCGATGCCCTCGAACGTGCGCACCGTCGGCTTCTTCGGCGATCGGCTCTACGGCGCCGCGTCGACCAGCACGCCCGCGCCGGGCTTCTACGGCGTGTTCAGCGTCGGCTCCGCAGGGACGCCGCCCATCACCGAGACCCCCGCGACGATGCTCCCTGGTCTGCCCACGGCGTCGGGGCCGTCGCCCTACGGCTTCGTGCTGCTCGATCGCGACACCGCCGTCGCGGGCGTCGACACGCTGTACCTCGCCGACGACCGCTCGATCGCCTCGGGCGGCGGCGTCCAGCGATGGAACTTCTCGGGCACCACCTGGACCCTCGGCCCGACCTTCAACGTCGGCATCGCGAGCGGCGTCCGCGGCGTCACCGCGTGGGGCGACGGGCCCGACGTGGTCATCGCCGCCGTCACCGCCGAGAGCACCTCGCGCGTCGTGCTCTTCCGCGATCGCCCGGGGCTCCCGCCCACGGCGGCGTTCCCCGTCGCGGCGGCGCCCGCCAACACCCAGTTCCGCGGCGTCGCGCTCGCACCCGTGCCGTGACCTCCTCGGCGCGCTCGATCGCCCTCGCCGCCTCGCTCTTCGTCGCGTCGACGGGCTGCGAGTCGCCATCGGGCGCGCCCCCCGACGCGACCGTCGCCGACGCCTCGACCGATGCGCGCGGCGACGCCTCGACGGACTCCCCCGCGTGCACCTTCGACGGCGGCGCGGACGATGTCGCGGAGCCCGCACCCCACACGCCGCGGTGGACCTTCGAACCCTGGATCTCCAAGGACATCTCGACCACCGCGGACACCTACGACTTCGTCGACGGCTTCCGTTCGAGGGACATCCCCGTCGGCGCCGTCGTGCTCGATAGCCCGTGGGAGACGCACTACAACACCTTCGTCCCCAACCCCGCGCGCTACCCCCGCTTCGACACGCTCGTGCGCGACATGCACGACCGCGGCGTGCGCGTGGTGCTGTGGATCACCGCGCTCGTCAACGACTACAGCTTCGACGTCGAGGTCGGCGGCGACAACTACCCGGGGCCCTCGCCCAACTTCGAAGAGGGCTCGCGCTGCGGCTTCTTCGTCAACCGCGGCGACACGTACACCTGGTGGAAGGGGCGCGGCGCCTCCGTCGACTTCTTCAACCCCCGCGCGCTCGCGTGGTGGCACCGCCAGCAAGACGGCGTCCTCGCGGCGGGCATCGACGGGTGGAAGCTCGACTTCGGCGACAGCTACGTGACCACCGGGACGGTCTCGACCGCGGGCGGCGACGTCGCGCACCAGCGCTACAGCGAGGCGTACTACAGGGATTTTCTCGCGTACGGGCGGCAGCGGCGAGGCCCCGACTTCACCACGATGGTGCGCGCGTGGGACGCCTCGTATCAGTTCTATCCGGGCCGCTTCTTCGCCCGCAGGGAGCACGCCCCCGTCGCGTGGATGGGCGACAACCGACGCGACCGCGCGGGCATGATCGACGCGCTCGACGAGATGTTCCGCTCGGCCGCCGCGGGCTACCCCGTGGTGGGCTCGGACCTCGGCGGATACCTCGACCGCGACGACCGACAGCTCACGCAGGTCATCCCCTTCGACGTCGACACCTTCGAACGCTGGATCGCGCTCGGCGCGCTCACGCCCTTCATGCAACTCCACGGTCGCGGAAACTTCACGCCGTGGACCGTGCCCGAGCGCGCGGATGAGATCACCGCGGCGTACCGCGATTGGGCGCGCCTCCATCACGCGATGGTGCCCTTCTTCTACGCGCTCTCCGAAGAAGCCTGGGCCGGCGGCGCGCCGGTGCTCCGCCCCCAGGGCGCGATGGAACGCTGGAGCGGCGACTACCGCTACACCCTCGGCGACGCGCTCCTCGTCGCGCCCGTGCTCGACGAGACGGGACGTCGCGACGTCGAGCTCCCCGCGGGTGACTGGTACGACTGGTGGGCTCCGGCGCGCGACCCGCACCACGGCCCCGACACGCTCCGCGGCGTCGATACCTCAATCCGCACGCGGCTCCCGCTCTACGTGCGACGCGGCGCGATCATCCCGCTGCGCGTCGACGCTGACCTCGCGGGCCTCGGAACGTCCGCGGCGTCCGCGGCCCTCACGCTGCTCGTGTACCCCGACGCGACGACGTCACGATTCACCCTCCACGAAGGCGCTTCGGCCTCGGTCGTCGAGGTCGCGTCGAGCGCCGCCGAGGTCACCGTCACCCTGCCCGCGCTCGCGTCTCCGTGGTACCTGCGCGTGCGCACCGACGCGCCGTTTCGCGACGTGACGATCGACGGAGCCTCGCTCCCGAGACGGACTTCACGCGCCGAGCTCGACGGCGCAGACTCGGGCTGGTGGGTCGACGGCGCGACGCGATCGGTGTGGGTCCACACCACCGCGACCACCGCGCCCCGCGCGGTTCACCTCGTCCGCTGACGCCTGCGGGCGAGCGCGATCAGCATCAACCCCAGCGCTCCGCCGAACGACGAGCGAGCGTTCACCGCACGACAGCCGCAGCCGCTCGCGGGCGGTTCGACATACGCCTCGTCGGAGCCGGTCTCGCGCGCCGTGACGTCACGCGCGACGTCCTCGGCCACGCGCGCATCGACGGATGCGTCGGGCTGCGCGGTGACGTCAGGCGCGAGCGCATCGGGCTGAGAGATCACGTCAGAGACGGTGATGTCGGGCGCGGTCACGTCGGGCTGAGAGATCACGTCGGGAGGCGGCGCGCCCGCGTCGAACGGCGGCATCGTGGGGTCGATCGTGAGCCGCAGCGAAGGGCCTCTCGCAGCCGAGACCTCCTTCGAGTCGAAGTGCGCGGAGTTGGTGTCGGTCGGCTCGGGGAGCACCGCGAAGGCCCACGTCCCCTCGCCCGTGACCGCGCTCACCGGGAGTTCGAACACGTATGGCTCGTTGACCGAGATGCCGTCGACGCGCGCGAGTCGAGCGCCCGCGCGGCCGGGGCGCGCGTTCCATGTGAGGGAGGTCTCAGACCACGAGGCGTTCGCGGCGGTGTAGACGCTCGCGCCCGTTCCCACGGCGGACGGGTTCATCGCGCTGTTGAGCACGAGCTGCGCGCGCACGACGCGGCCCGCGAGGCGCCCGACCCTGAACTTCACGTAGAACTCTGAATCGCCTGCGCCCACGGCGAGATCGTTGACGTCGGGGTACACCGTCGTCGCGTGCACCGGGTCGACGGTGACGTCTTCGATCGCGGGTACGGTGACCACGGAGCCCGAGGTCATCATCCCCGCGTCGGTGGGGGGAGTGACGCCGGGGCACGTCGCGATGGGCCCTTCGGTTCCATCGACGATGAGGTCTGAGAAGAGCGCGCCCACGGGGAGCTGCGCGGCGTCGACGGCGCTCGGTCGAGAGGTGCCGAGCGAGAGGTGAAGCTCCGACGGGCCGAAGGTCACGCCCGACGACGACCAGTCGATCGAGAGCACCTCGACGCCGTTGCGGAGGTACCTCGTACGACCGCCGCCCCACTCGATGCGGAGGCGCTGCGGGGAGCCGTCCCAGGTGCCGTTTCCGCCGAAGGGCTCCTCGAAGAATGAGCGGCCGCACGAGCACGCGCCGAAGCCGGGAGCGCCGCCGGGGCACATCCCCCACATGAGCTTCTGCTGCCCCGCGCGGGCGCCCTCTCCGTTGGCGTAGACGCGGAGCATGCACTTGTAGTTGTTCTCTCGGAACTCGGGCGCGTAGCGCAGCGGCTCGGCGATGCCGTAGCCCGCCTCGTACATCGCGAAGAGCTCGTTGTCGGAGGTGTCTCCGAGGCTCGCCATCGTGACGTTCGCGAGGGTGAACTGCACCGACCCCGAGACGAGCCGAGGGACGGCGTACCAGATGCGATCGGTGCGACCCGTGACGCGCCACCCGTCCGCGGTGAAGGTGCCGCCGATGGCGTTGCCGCGGGTGCCCCCGCGCAGCGTGTCTTCGAGGTGAAACGCTGCGGCGTGATCGCACCACGAGAGGGCGAGGAGCGAGGCCGAGAGCGACGCGAGGAGGCGGGTCGCGGTTCCCATCGGCGTGAAGGTCTCACGACGCGACCGGGAGCGCAGCGGAGATACGCGCGATCAGGCGAGCGACGGCTCGAGCGCCGCGAGGAGCAGCGCCCCGTCGTCGCCCGAAGGAAGCCCCGCCCAGGTGATCACGGCCGCCGGGAGCGGACCGCGGAGCTCCTCTCGCAGCGCGTCGACGGCGTCGCGGCGATGTTGTTCAACACGCGCGAACGCGGCGTCGTCGAGGCGGGTGCGCATCCACGCGTGGACGCGCCAGGAGAGCGCGGCGTGGCGGGTCTCGTCTTCGGCGATCACGCGCAGCTCCGCGGCGATCTCGGCGTCGCGCGCGCGCCGCGACTGCCACCACGCGACGAGGGCGCCGTAGGTCTCGCGGGCGCACCCCTCGACGGCGTTCTCGATCGCGGCCTCTTCGATGGACCTCACCGCGGGCGCCGAGACGCTGAACGGAACGGGCGGCGCACCGAAGCGCGCGGCGAGCCTCGCGGTGCGGAGCGCGTGGTCGACCTCGTCGGCCCGCGCGCGCATCGCGTCGGCCACGAGCTCGTCGGGCGCGCCCCACGCGCGGAGCTCATCGGCCATGCGATCGAAGGCCGCGACGGCCGCGCCCTCGAGGGCGGAGACGTGCGCGAACCAGCCGCCGAGGCCGTCGCACGCGCCGTCGTCCCAGCGGAACCCGTCGGCCCGGCGACCGACGCCGCAGGCGTAGTTGCAGTGCACCATCACGCCGCGTCCGCCGTCGGTCGGCGCGAGCTCGCACGTGAACGCGGGGAACCCCATCGCGGTGCCGCAGATGCGCTCGCAGTCGGTCGATGCGAAGCCGCCGTCGACGGGCACGACACCCGCGGGGAGTCCGCATTCGAAGAGGAGGTCGGATCCGAGGCACGGGTTCATCGTGCTCACGGGGCGCCCCTCGCACGGGTCGACGTCGGCGGGCGGCGCGTCGACGAGCGGCACGTCGGTGACCGGAACGTCGCGCATCATCGGCACGTCACGGATCACGGGCACGTCGGTCGGCGGCGCGTCGACGACGGGCCGGTCGACCACGGGGACGTCGACGGGGGGCGTGTCCGTCGAAGCGTCGGGGGGCGCGTCGGTGACCGTGGAGCTGCACGCGGCGATCGACGAAGCTGCGAGCGTCCACGCGATGCGTCGGAGGAGCGCGCGGAGCGCGTCTGCGTTCGAGGGGTTCATCATCGTCGCGTGTGTATCGCAACCCGCGTGCCCCTGGAAACACCTTGGAATCGAGCCATCACGCTGTGTCGCCCTGGGCCACCGGGCGCCGCCATCGAGACGGCGATTCCCCGCCTCGCGGCGCGCGACCAGACGCAGGGTGCGCGGTCGAACCCGCCGCGTCCGCGCGTTGTCGCGGTCACCACGCGCTGCTGACGAGGGGTTCTGCGCGCGTCAGCCGAAGCGGCGCGTCGAGGAGCTGGCGGACCTTCCGCGTGAGCTGCGAGATTGTGTACGGCTTGGCGATGAAGCCCCTCGCGTCGTCGAAGAGGTCGCCGCGAACCTTGCTGTCTTCGGTGTAGCCCGACGCGAAGAGCACCCGGGTGTCGGGGTAGCGCTCGGTGACCCTGGCCGCGAGGGCGGGACCGCTCATGCCCGGCATCACCACGTCGGTGAAGAGCAGGTTCACGGGCCGGCCGCGGCCCTCCATGGCCGCCAGCGCCTCCTCGCCGTTGCTGACGCAGATCACGTCGTAGCCGACGGATCGGAGCATCCGCGTCGCGAGGTCGCGGAGGCCCGACTCGTCTTCGACGAGCAGGATCGTCTCGGCGCCTCGGGCGGGGTGCTCGGAGCGTCGATTCACGACGTCGGCCCGCTCGCTCATCCTCGGGAGATAGACCTTGAAGGTCGCCCCCTCACCGGGCGCGCTGTCGACGACCACGCAGCCACCGCCCTGCGCGACGATCCCGTACACGGTCGCGAGGCCGAGCCCCGTGCCCTTGCCGTGGCCCTTGGTGGTGTAGAAGGGTTCGAAGATGTGGTCTCGCACCTCTTCGGTCATGCCGACGCCGGTGTCGCTGACCGAGAGCATCACGTGGGGCCCGGGGGTGACGCCGTGGTGCGTGGCCGCGAAGTCGGGGCCGAGATCGACCAGGAGCGTCTGGATGGTGAGGGTGCCCCCTGCCGACATCGCGTCGCAGGCGTTGACGACGAGGTTCAAGAGGAGCTGTTCGAACTGTCCCTGGTCGACGAGGACGTTGTCGCAGGCGTCGTCGGGCGGGCTCTGGATGACGAGCTTGACGTCTTCGCCGATGAGGCGGCGGAGCATCGCGCCCGAGGTCTTCACCTGCGCGCTCACCTTGAGCACGACGGGCTTGACGAGCTGCTTTCGGCTGAACGCGAGGAGCTGTCGCGTGAGGCGCGCGGCGCGCTCGGCGGCCTCGCGGATCTCCTGGAGGTCGAGGCGCACGGGGTCGTCGACGCCGAGGTCCATCATGGCGAGCTCGCTCGCGCCGTTGATGATCGTGAGGAGGTTGTTGAAATCGTGCGCGACGCCGCCCGCGAGGCGCCCCACGACCTCCATCTTCTGCGCCTGGAGGAACTGTTGTTGGAGGCGCCGCTGGTCGGTGACGTCTCGCATCACGCCGATGTAGTGCCTCGACGCGTCGGCGGCGTTGCGCACGACGGTGATGGTCACCTCCTCGGTGTAGGTCGACTGGTCCTTTCGGCGGCTGATGAGCTCGCCCGACCACGCGCCGTGCTGCTCGATCTGGCGGTCGATGTGGTCGAGGTCGGCGCCGCCGACGACGACGGACTTGAGGAGCTCGTAGGGGACCCTGCCGAGCGCCTCGCGCGACGTGTAGCCCGTCATCGCGGCGAAGGCCGGGTTCGACCATTGAATCTTGTGGTTGCCGTCGGTGATGATGATCCCGTTCGCGACTGCGTCGAGGGCCGCGCTCTGGAGCCGCAGGAGCGCCCCGGCCGCGCGGCGCTCGGTGATATCGCGGACGAA
This sequence comes from Myxococcota bacterium, assembly GCA_052035985.1. Lineage (GTDB taxonomy): Bacteria > Myxococcota_A > Polyangia > Polyangiales > CAISKJ01. The sequence continues at coordinate 74,291 of JBPOHC010000237.1, forward strand.
GCTCGTGACGAACTCCCCCTCCGGGCACGCCCACCGCGCGAACGACGCCTCGAGCGGGAACTCGCTCCCGTCCTTGCGGACGCCCTGCATCTCGCGCGGTCTGTCCATCGCGTCGAGGCGGTCCGAGAGGCGCGCTTCGAGGTCCGCCGCGTGCGACGCGCGACGGCGCTCGGGCGTGATGAGCGCGAGCGGCTGGCCTACGGCCTCCTCCTCGGAGTAGCCGAAGAGGGCCGAGGCCGCGGGGCTCCACCCGACGATCGTGCCCAGTCCGTCGGCGGTGATGACGGCGTCGTGGGCCGACTCGACGACGGCCCGATACTTCGCCTCGCTCTGTCTGAGCTGCCGCTCGACGCGGTCTTTGTCGAACGCGATCTCGAGGGTCGTACGGAGCGTCAGCGGGTCGAAGGGCTTGATGATGTACCCCGATGGCTCGACGCGTCGCGCGCGCTCGACGAGCTTCTCGTCCGCGTAGGCCGTGAGGAACACAACGGGGATCGCGAGGCGCTCACGGATCGCGAGGGCGGCGTCGATGCCGTCCATCGGACCTTCGAGGCAGATGTCCATGAGCGCGAGCTCGGGGCGCTCGGCCTCGGCGATTCGCACGGCCTCCTCGCCCGAGGCCGCGACTGCGAGCACCTCGAACCCGAAGCCCGCGAGCCGCCGCGCGAGGTCGCGCGCGACGGGCTCCTCGTCCTCGACGACGAGGATCCGCTTCCGGGCGTTCGATCCGAGCGCGTCGAGGCGAGGCGGGCGGAGAAACCGCTGCGATTGATCGAAGCGTTGGCGTGCAACGTCGGCCATGTCGTGTCCTCGCGCAGAAGTCCACGCGGTCGCGGCGCTGCCGATCGGTTGGGGTTCGGCGAGGAGGCCGTAGACAGCTCGGGCGTGATCCTACTGCGCAGCCGTGCAATAGGGGTTCCCATAGTCCGAGAGCGGGTTTCACGGGAACAACCGAGGGGTGGCTACTGATCGGGCGCGCACGACGCACCATCCGCTCCAAACGGCGCACACAGCTCGTCCGTAGGCGCCACGAAGTTGACGGGCGATCGCCCGCGATGCGACCGCACCGAGCCTATGCGTACTTCGATGATCGGGTTCCTTGTGGTCTTCGGATCGTTCGCCGCGATGGGCTGCGGTGACCCGACGACTTCAACCAGCGACGCCGCGACGGACGCGCCGACCGACACCGCGCGTGACGCGAGCGCAGACGCCGCGAGCGACGTCGCGACGGACGCGTCATCGGGCGCGTGCGGAGGCTCCTCCTGCGCGGCCGCGGAGATCTGCCTCCGCCAGCGCACGTTGGGAGGCGTGTTCCTCCCGCCCGACGACGCGGGGATGTGCCCTGTGGGTCGTCACGTCGAGGGCTCGAGCTGCGTCGCGGACTACTCGTACCGCTGCGTCGCTCGCCCCACCTGCGCGGCCGCCGACTGCGCGTGCCTCGGCACGCTCTGCCCGTCGTCGTTCATGTGCCGAGGCGCAGAGGCGAGCCTGCTCACGTGCGAGCAGCTCGCGCCTTGAGGTGAGGCCGATGACGAAGCGCGTTCTCCGTTCCCCCGCGGCGGAGCACCGAAGACCGCGCCGTCCATCGCGCCGATCCCGACTTCGCGCTACTGCGTGACGATGACCTCGCCCGCGACCATGGGGCGGTCGGCCTGCGTGAAGATCTGCGCGTCGGCGAGGGTCCACGTCCACGCGATGATGGCGCCCGCGTCGTCGCTGAAGACGTGGATCGACGCCTCGCCGATGCCGTTGTCGTCGTTGTCGTCGTCGGTGCCCCAGACGTTGTCGTAGCCCGCGCCCGACTCGGCCTGCTCGCGGCTGTCGGTCGCGAGGCTCACGCCGTCGAAGTGCGAGTTGCGCGTCGAGTCGTAGATGCGCACGCGCCAGCGGCGGGTGGCGCCCGCGGGCATCGCGACGCCCGCCGCGGGGGCGTCCTCGGTCCAGCTCGCGGCGATCATCGCGTGGCCGGTGTCGCCCGAGGTGGTGTACTTCGCGACGAGCACGAGGCTGCGGCCCACGAAGCCCTCGGTCACCATGGGGGTCGCGCGGCGCACCACGCTGACGTGGCGGAGGCTCGCGCCGGTGCCCTGGTCGACGGAGCCCTGCGCCACGATGCCGTCGTACCACTGCGAGGCGTTGGGCAGGCCCGCGCCGAAGAGGCGGAACATCGTGTCGTTGGGATCGCTCGATCCGCCGCCCGTGAGGCCGAGCGCCTGACGGTGAACGCGCGCCACGAAGGAGCCGCACACGACCTTCGCGTTCACGTCGTAGAGGCCGTTGCCGATGGGGTCGATGGTGATCTGACCGCCACCCGTCTGGTTCGAGAACGTGTACGCGTTGTTCGCCGCGAAGACGCTCCGCACATAGAACTGTGCGCGCCCCACCACGCCGACGCCCTGCGCCGTGGCGCTGTTGAGGTGCACGCCGTAGTTGAACGAGCTGTTCGAGGCCCAGGCGCCCGCCGCGGCGGTGCTGAGGGCGAGGGCGAGCGAGGCGACTCCGAGGCGGGCGGTGAGCTTCTTCATGGTCATGACTCCGTGGCGTGCGCGCGTCGTCGACGCGGGCGGCGGTGCATCGACGGGCCGCGTCCCTCGCGGCGCCGTCAGCGTGTTGATGACCTGACATAGAGCAGGGGCCATGCCCGCGGTCGACGCGCTGAAGAATGCATGGAATGCCTTGTTTTCGTGACGATTGAAGCGATGGCACGGGCACATGGCACGTGGCACGTGCCAGGCGACAGGGGCACCGTGTGACGGCGAGCGGACGACGCTAGCGAGCGGCGGAGACGCGCCAGGCGGCGCAGGCGTAGGGGGCGTCGAGGGCTTCGAAGCGGAGGGCGAGGCCGACGCAGAGCTGCTTGATCGACTCGGAGGCGACGCACTCCCCCGGACTGCGCGCGCTCGAGGCTGCGAGGCGCGACGCGAGCTCGGCGGCCGCGCCCTCGTCGAGGATCACCGTGCTGAGCGAGGCGGCGAGCGTCGGGTCGGAGGAGAGGCTCACCGTCGCGAGGGCGAGCTTGCCGAACCAGGGCGACGTGACGATGAGGGCGCGCGGGTCGTCGCACGGGAGGCGGCGCGCGCCGAGGGCGTCGAAGCGCTCGGCCGCGAGGCGGAGCCCGGGAGCGTCAGGCGCGGAGGCCCTCACGACGGCGACGGGCGCGATGGGGCGCGCCGGGGGCGCGTCGAGGCGCGCGTCACGGAGAAAGGCGCGGAGTTCGTTGAGGAGCGCCCCGGTGTCGCCGGTGAAGGGCAGGTGGTCGCCGCCGGGGAGCTCGACGTAACGCGCGCCGGGGACGTTGTCCGCGATGTAGCGTCCATCGGCCGCGCGCACGAGGCGATTGTCCGCGCGGTGGAGCACCAGCACGGGGAGGCGGAGGTGGGGGAGGATCCATCGCGCGTCGACGAGGGCGTTGAGCTTGAGCTGCGCGATCGCGTTGCCGGGCGCCGTGGCCGAGCGGAGGTACTCGCTGAACCACGTGCGAAACTCCGGGTCGTCGCTCCGAGAAGGTGCCTCGGCGTCGACGAAGAGGGCCTCGCCCCAGTGCTTGCGAATGCGATCGATCGCGCCGTCGAGAAAGGCCGGGTCGATGCCGCCGGGATAGTCCGGCGCGTGGAGCATTCGCACGGTGCCGTTGACGCACACCACGGCGCGCACGCGCTCGGGGAAGAGCGCCGCGAAGAGCAGCCCCGTCGCCGCGCCCTCGCCGACGCCGCGGGTCACGTGCAGGAGGCCCACGGGGGGGACGCTCTTCCTCGATGAGCTCGGCGAGCTCGACCTGTCGGTGCAGGCCAAGCTCCTGCGCGCTCGAGACGGGCGAGGTGATGCCCGTGGGCGCCTCGCGCGCCGTCGCTGTCGACGTGCGCTTCTGCTCCGCGACGCACCGCGACCTCCGCGAGCGCGTGGCGGAGAAGCGCTTCCGCGAGGACCTCTACTTTCGCGTGGGACGCCCCGCGGTCGCGCTCCCTCCGCTGCGTGACCGCCGCGAGGAGGTGCCCATGCTCCTCGAAGCGGCGCTCCAGGGCGACGGCCTCACCGCCCACGCCTCCCTCGTGGAGCTGTGCATGACGCTCCCGTGGCCCGGCAACGTCCGCGAGCTCCTCGTCGAGGTGACCGCCGCGGGTAGGGCAGCCGCTGCGCGCGGCGAGCGTCGCGTGCGCGCCGCGGACCTCCCCGCCTCGGCGGGCGTTGAGTTCGCGCGCGAAGACCGCGCCGGGTCGTCCCCCGCGACGTCCGACATCGCCGCGACGCCCCCGCCGTCAGCGCCTCGCCCGCCGCAGAGGTCGCTGCCCGCGCGCGACGAGATCGAGGCCGCGCTGCGGCGCAACAACGGCCGCGTGGCGACCACGGCGCGCGACCTCGGCGTGCACCGCAACCAGCTCCGCCGCTGGCTCACGGCCGAAAAGATCGACGTGCGCAGCTTCGGCGACGGGGGCGACGACGCGTGACGCTACCGCTCTCGCTGCCCGAGGTTGGCGTGCAGCACGGCGCCGTTGAGCACGGGCTGACGCGCGACCAGCTCGACGACACCGGCGATCTCTTCGGGCGTCACGAGGCGGCCTGAGCCCGTCATGGCTCGGAGGGCGTCGAGCACGGCGGGGTCGTTCGACACGTGCTCGCGCAGCATCTCGGTGTCGGTGACGCCGGGACACACGCAGGCCGTGTGGATCTCACGGCCGAGGAGGTCCTGGCAGGTCGCGCGCATCATCCCGATCGTGGCGTGCTTGGTGACCACGTACGAGAACGCGCCGGGCACGGCCTTCTCCGAGAGCGTCGAGCCGATGTAGACGATCGCCGACCCCGGGCGCATGTGGGGAATGAGGATCTGATTGAGCGCCGCGGGCGCGACGAGCGCCACCTCCAGCACGCGGCGGTACTCCGTCGCGTCGACGCGCTCGACGGTGTCGCGCGACATGAGCGCTGCGTTGTGAACGACGACCACGCGCTCGCTCGCGGACGCGGCCGTGACGAGCGTCGCGGCGATGTCGCGCTCGAAGCCGGGCGCCGCGAGGTCGACGGCGAGCTCGGTGACTCCAGCGGTGCCAGCGCGGGTCCGCGCGAGGCTGATGACGTCGGCGCCGCGAGAGAGAAAGAGGCGCGCGCAGGCCAGGCCGATGCCGCGGCTCGCGCCGGTGATGATGGCGAGGTCGCTCATCGCGTCCACTCCGAGAGGGCCGACTGTCCGGGGCCCGAGAACACGCGGGCGACGACGCGGGTCACGCCGGGCTCCTCGTCGCTCCTGAGCGACGGGAGGAGCATCTGGAGCACGAGGTGTGAGAGCTCCTCGAGCGTGACGTTCGTGACGGGCAGCACGAGCACGTCGCGCTTTAGAAAGACCAGCCGCTCGTCGCCGAAGTGCGCGATCACCGAGCCGCCCTCCTCTTCGATGCGGAGGTGCGGGCTGTTCCCAGGCAGGAGGAAGACCTCGTTCCACTGGTTGCAGAGCTCGATGAGGAGGCGCCTGACGCGCACATAGTCGAACGCGAGGCCCGACCCGCCCACCATCGCGTCGACCTCGACCTGGAGCACGAAGTTGTGGCCGTGCATGTTCTCCCGCGCGCCCGCGCCGAAGATCGTGAAGTGGCCCGCGGAGAACTTCATCGCCTCCTTGCTGAGCTCGATGCGCGTGATCCTGCTCAAGACGGTCCCCCAGCGACGGTTTCGAGTTGATAGAAGAGGTCGGGGCGAGCGGCCGCGAAGGCCAGAAAGTCACCCACGCGCCCCGCGGCGTGCTCGCGCAGAAACACCGACTCGAGGTGCTCTCGACCGCGGAGGTACCGCACGAACACGTCGCGCAACGCCGGGTCTCGGATGCCGAGCGTGCCGCCCGCAGCGACGTCGGCCAGCAGCCTCTCGGCCGACGCGCGGTAGTACTCCGCCGCGCCGAGCTCGCTCTCCGTCGAGGTCGAGCCGTCGCGACGTCGGTACACGTAGAGCGGCTCGTCGAGGTGATAGACGCGCCCCGCGTCGTCGAGGCACCGCACGAAGAAGCAGGTGTCCTCCCAGCCGATGCGGCCCTCCATGAAGCGCGCGCGCACCCGCGCTCGATCGAAGACGACCGAGGCGTACGTGTGAATGCGGCTGGTGAGCACCTGTTCGAGCGTGACGAGGCCCGCGGGCAGCGCGCGATCGAGGTTCCTCAGCGGCTCTCCCGTGGGATCGCGTACGAACTCCACGTCGCAGTAGGCCACGCCGTGCTCGCGTGCGAGGGGCACGAGGCGTTCGAGCGCCTCGGGGCGCAACCCGTCATCCGCGTCGAGGAGCACGATGACGTCGCCGCGGCTCGACGCGATGCCGACGTTCCGCGCCGTCCCGGCGCCGCCGCCGATGCGCCCCGTGGAGCCGAAGCGGATGCGCGCGTCACCGATGCCCTGTGCCCGCAACGAAGCGCCGTAGTCGACGCCGTCATCGGCGACCACGATGAGCTCCCAGCTCGCGGAGGTCTGCGCGAGCACGCTCTCGACCGCTCGGTGCAGAAAGCCCTCTGCGCGATAGGCGGGGATCACGATGGAGACGTCGACCGTGAGCACGGCGGACGACTATCGCACCGCGCATTCATCGACCGGAAGCGCGGACTGACGCGGCCCTTTGAAATGCGTTCGCGCGACGCGCGGCCGTCAAGCGCGTGACGGGCGCGTCACCCGCGGCGCCGGGGCGTCAGTTCGAGGAAGCGATCGTAGAGGTGCTTCTCGCGGCAGGTGCTGCCCTCGATCCAGGGCTTCTCCTTCCAGCAATAGTGATAGACGAAGGCTTCGTCGCCCTCGGGAATGGGCTCGAGACACAGCCAGGTCCACCGCGGGTCGAGCGCGCGCCATCGGTCGTGGAGCACTGCGTTGAGCACGTCCTGATCACCAAAGGGGACGTGGCCGATGTTCTCCGCGAGGTGCCGCAGCAGGACCTCGTCGAGCTTCGACGCCCTCCATCGTTCGAGGTCGATGACCATGACGCCCGAGTTGAAGTAGCGCGCCGCTCGGGAGTCCGAGCGCCCCACAGTTCGGAATCATCGCGCCGAGCGTGTTGCCAAGGTTCCCCGCCGCGAGGAGCACGGCACCGTCGGTCGGCTGCTCCCAGAGCCCGTTGAGGTCGCGCAGCACGACGAGATCGCGGTCGAGATAGATCACCCGCGAGAGCCTCTCCGGGAGGATCGTTCCGAGACACAGGCGCAGGTAGCTCCGCGAGAGTGAGATAGCTCAGGCCCACGTCGCTCGGCCGCTTCATGAGCGCGCTCGCGAGCCGGTCTCGGAGCGACGAGGTCGCGGAGAGCCAGTGAATCGTGGCCCCCGGTGCGGAGCGCGCGACGTCGACCTTCTGCGCGTCGGTCACGTCATCGCTCACGACGTAGACCGAGAGCGCGGCGGGCGCCGATCGACGCGGTGATCGACGCCAGAACGACGGCGAGGTGCTGCGCGTAGCACTACTGTCCCGGACGAGAGCTGCCCCTTCGCGCCTCGTGTTTCACCTGGACTATTCATCAGGGTCACGGCGTCGCTCTCGCCGCAGGTTTTCAACCTGCGGCGAGCGTCACGCGGTGCTCGTGGTGAATAATCCGGGTTCAACACGCGGCGCGAGGAGGCAGCTCTCGTCCGGGACAGTAGTGGTAGCGATGGTCTGCGGTCAGCACGACCGAGACGGTCTCGTCGTTCGACATCCTGCGTTTGTCTCGTCGCTCGCGACGACGGCGAGCGCTCCACGGTGTCGGGGATCTGCGCCTTGTCGCGAGGCGCAGGGCTCAAATGGAGCGGACCACCCCTCCGCGCCGCGCGTCAAGCGTCCCGCGCTTCGAGTGCCTCGCGGGATGACGCGTTCATCGTCGGTATTGTGATCGGGGCCAGATCGACGTGTCAGTTCGCGTGACCGCAGCGCGGCCTTCGGCGTAGCTGCGGCCATGAGCGACGACCACACGGACATCACGTTCAGGCCCCTGCGCAGAGAGGACCTCCCGCAGCTTCACCGCTGGTTCCATGCGCCCCACGCGCGAAGGTGGTTCGGCGAGAAGGGCTCCCCCGAGGAGGTCGCCGAGGAGTACGTCCCGGTGATCGAGGGCGAGGTCCCCATCCGGGCCTTCGTGGTGAGCTTCGACGGACGCGAGGTGGGCCTGGTCGAGTGGGTCCGCGCGGGGGACTTCCCCGACCTTCAGAGGATCTACGGGATCGACGACCCCGACACCGCCAACTGCGACGTGCTCATCGGCGAGGCCGACGCCGCGCATCGAGGACGCGGGCCCGCGATGATCGAGGCGTTCCTCTCACGGATCGTCTTCGCGAACCCGCGGATCAACGGATGCGTGATCGACCCGGTGCCCGACAACACCACCGCCATCCGAGCCTACGAGAAGGTGGGGTTTCGATTCCTGCGCGCGCTGCCCGAGGACGGCGAGGGCCACGCTCTCTACCTCATGGACCTGCGCCGCGAGGCTCTCGGTCGGGGCGCCAACACGCAGCAGGACTTCTACATCCGCCCGGGGCGCAGCGAGGAACTCGACGTGGCGCGCGCCATCGACGAAGACGCCTGCACGCTCTACGCGGACGTCGGGATCACCATCGACGTGACGAGCGACGAAGCCTTCTTTGGCCGCGAGATCCGCGAGTGGACCGAGGCGCTGCGCGAGGGGCGACTGCTCTTCGCCTGCACGCCCGCGGGAGAGCCCGTGGGCTTCGCGTCGCTGGGCTACGTCGAGGGAGCGCCGCACCTCGAACAGCTCTCGGTGCGACGGAGGTGGATGCAGCGCGGCATGGGGCGCGCCCTCGTCGAGCGCGCGAAGCGCTGGGCCGTACGCGCGGGAGAACTCTGGCTCACCACCTATGACCACCTGCCTTGGAACAAGGCATTTTATGAGCGCGCGGGCTTCGTCTGCGTCCCCGAGGACGAGTGCGGCCCGAGGATGCGCGCGATCCTCGCGGATGAGCGGCGCGTGATCCCCGCGCCCGAACACCGCGTCGCGATGCGCTTCCGCCATCGTTCGCGGTGAGCGGCCTCGACCCGGGCGCGTCACGCCGCGGCCAGCACCGACGCTTCGAGGCGCGCGTAGCTCGCCTCCATGCCCGTGGTCATGCCGGTGCCGAGGACCATGTCACGCAGCTCCTTGCTCGGGTAGGTGATGACGAGCGCCATCAGCGTGCCGCCGGGGACCGCGGTGAGGGTCAGCTCGTTGCGCGTCGCCGGGCCCTCGACGCCGATCATCTGCTCGGTGGTGACGGCGCGGTTCGGCGGCATCGACTCGAGCAGCTCGCCCTCGAAGCCGAAGCGCTGCCCGAGCTGCGCGTTCTCCCACTCGTAGCGGTAGCGGCCTCCGACGGCGACGGCGACCTCGCAGACGGGCATCGTCCAGCCGTCGGGGCCGAGGAGCCATCGCCTGACGAGCGCGGCGTCGTGATGCGCCCGCCACACCTGCTCGACGGTGCCACGGATCACGCGACTCACGCGCACCAGCGTGTCGCTGAGGAGCTGCGCCTCGGTGGCGCGCGAGGCCGCGAAGCTCGCGAGGTCGGCGAGCACGGCGTCGGCCTGGCTCATCGCGGAGCGCAGCCCTTCGACCATGCCCATCGCGGCCAGCTGCTCCATCGCCTCGAGACTCGCGAAGTGCGTCACGCTGATGAAGCGCGACCCCGCGGCGGTCGCCTCGAAGTTGAAGACGATGCGCATCGTGGGCATGGCGTCGTTGCGGCTGCCGTCGTCGTTGCCGAAGCCGTCTTCGAGCTCGATGACGCGCGCGTGTTCGACCTTGAGGAATCGCCACCACCCGTGCGCGCGCTCGCCGTTCGGTCCGCGCATGAAGTACCGCGACTCGCCGCCGACGGCGAGGTCGTGGCGCGTGAACGTGGCGGGCCACTCGACGGGCCCCCAGAAGCGCTCGAGCTGGCGCGGGTCGGCGTAGGCTTCCCAGAGGCGTTCGACGCTCACCGGATAGTCCGCGACGACGGTGAGCGTGAGGGTCTTGGGGTCAGACGAGACGGCGGTGATGGGCATCGACTATTCCTTCGAGGGGGGAGGGTCGGCGAGGACGGCGTCGAGCTGACTGAAGCGCGACGTCCAGAGGAGTTCGAGCTGTTGGAGGAGCTGGCGCGCGCGCGCCAACGGCTGCGGATTGCCGCGGACGATGCGCTCGCGGCCTCGGGGTCGCTTGGTCACGAGCCCGGCCCCTTCGAGCACCGCGACGTGCTTCTGCACCGCGGCGAACGACATGTCGTAACGCGCCGCGAGCGTGGAGACCGAAGCCTCGTCGCCCCCCAGCAGACGCGTGACGATGTCACGCCGCGTGCCGTCGGCGAGCGCGTGAAAGATGCGGTCGAGGGCCGCGTCCGTGAGGCCCGAACGTACAACCATGTGGTTGTACATTAGGGACGTCTTCACGCGAGCGCAAGTGAAGAGCGAACGCGGCGCGTCTCGCGCGGTGAGTCCGTCAACGGGTGAGAACGACGCGGCGGGGGCCTCTCGGGTTGACCTCCGCGGCGCGCTCGTTCGATCGTGCGGCGCATGACTCGCACTCGACGCGTCGTGTGGATGTCTCTCGCGCTCACGCTCACGGCGCCCGCGGTCGCGTGGGGGCAGCGCGTGCTCTCGATGGCGACGCTCGCGCCGCCGGGCACGCTGTGGATGCGCGCGCTCGACGCGGCGAACCGCGAACTCCGTGGGCGCACGGGGGGAGCGCTGTCGTTCCGTTGGTACTCGGGCGGTGTGCAAGGCGACGAGTCCGAGGTCGTGCGCAAGATCCGCTCGCGTCGCCTCGACGGCGGCGCGCTCACGGCGACGGGGCTTCAGCAGATCTACCGCCCCGTGCTGGCGTTCCAGTTGCCGGCGATGTTCCAGAGCCCCGAGGAGTTTCTTCGCGCGTACACGACGCTGCGTCCCGACCTCGAGGCGGGCTTCGATCGCGCGGGCTTCACGCTGGTGCACCTCTCGCCCGGGCTCGGACCGAGGATGTTCTCGACCCGCGAGGTGCGCGTCCCGGCGGACCTCCGCGGCTGTCATCCGTGGCAGTGGCGCGACGATCCGATCCTCCCGGCGCTCTACGCGGAGGCGGGTGCGACGGGCGTTCCGCTCGCGCTCCCCGAGGTGCTCTCGGCGCTGCAGACCCACCGCGTCGACACGGTGTACGCGCCGCCGCTCGCGGCCATCGCGCTCCAGTGGTCGACGCAGGTCCGCTACATGAGCGAGCGCTCGGCGAGCGGCTCGCTGTCGGCGCTGATCCTCTCGCGCCCCGCGTACGAGAGCATCCCCGAGGCGCAGCGCGAGGTGTTGCGCGCCGTGCTCGCGCAGATGACCACGGTGTTCCGCCCGGCGTTCGTCCGCGGAGAGCAGGACGCCGAGCGTACGCTCGTCACGCGCGGGATCACGGTGGTGAACCGCAACGAATCCGAGCGGAACCAGTGGCGCTCGCTCTTCGCGCGCGTTCGAACGCGCGTCGGCGGGACC
>JBPOHC010000756.1:0-15158 GCA_052035985.1 Myxococcota bacterium
ACGCGTATGCGCAGCGCGCCGTGCTCGCCGGTGAGCCGGAGCCTCGTCGGCGCGGTTCCCACGCGCACGGTGAACGTTCGCAAGCGCTGCCTGTGGTGATCGAGCGTCTCGACGGTGACCGCGCCGAGCGCGCGCGCGCTTCGAAGCGTGACCGAGTCGGCCTCGTTCGTGTTGGGGTCTCCCGGCATGTAGCGCACCGACAGCGGCGGCGTCGGCGCGGGCGAGACCTCGTAGCTCGCGGCCCAGGGGCGTTCGAGCTGCGTGTCGGTGAGCGTCTGTGAAGCCTCGTCGTCGAGGCGCTGCTCGGTGCTGCCGTGGTGGCCGTAGCCCGCGGCCACGGGGCCGACCATCACCCTCGGCGGTCCGCCCGTGTCGACGACGAACACGCCGAGGCGAGGACGCGCGGCGCCCGCGTACGAGATCTCGTTGGTCCACCACGAGGTGTAGAAGTCGGCGATGAGGCGCGCGTCGGTGAGGCCCTCGTCCTGCCGATGGCGAAAGAGGTCGAAGTACCAGCCGCTGTACGTCGGCGGCCCGTCGCTCGACCCGGGGCGCATCTCGACGACCATCGAGAGCCACCGAGAGGCTTCGGGAGTGAGCGGTCGGTTCGCGAGTTCGAAGCCCGTGATCGCGCGCAGCCCTCGCAGCACCCGCCTCGTTCGCTGGAGCCACGCCAAGGCGCCCGCGCTCTGCCCCTCGCCGAGCGCGTCGAGCGCTTCGAGCGCGCGGTCGGTGTACGCGATGAGGCCGTCCCACACCGCAGGAACGGGCTCTACATACGCGTCGGGGATGTTGCACCCGCCCTCGTCGTAGGCCTGCCCCGCCATGAGCACGTAGTTGTGTCGGAGCTGTCCGTACGCGGCGACGGCGGAGTTCACTCGAAGGTCCGCGAAGGCGTCGGTCGACTGGTAGCTCGGGAGCGCGCCCTCGGGCCTCGCGGCGAGACCACGGATGGCGTTGAGCCACGCGCCGTAGAGGGAGCCGTCGGGCGGCGCGTTCGCGACGATCCCGCGCGCCACATCGAGCTGCGCGCCCAGCGAGGGGAAGGTCGCGAGGTCTCGTGAGAGGTGCGCGCGCGCCCGATCGTGACCGAGCACGTACGCGACCTCGGCGACGCCGACGCGGTGTCGATCGGGCACCTCGGTGTGCGTGAGCGGACGCAGCGCGAAGGTGTCGGCCGTGACGCGCGGCCCGAGCAGCGTCGCGATCGCGGGGAGCTCGCCGCAACCCTCGGCCATGGGGTGAATCCGCGCGGTCCGTCGGAAATCGGTCCCGATGGCGGCGCGGAGTTTCTCGAACGCGTCGGGCGCGCGGAGCGAGGTGATGTCCGCGCGCGTTCGAAGCGCGATGAGGTCACGGAGCGAGATGTCTTCGCGGCGCCCGGCGAGCACCTCCCACACGCGGTCGATGCGCGCGAGCGAGTCGGTGACGTGCGCGCTCTCGGCGAGGTCCGCGAGGCCGAGGGCGTCGAGGGCCTCGCGCGGCGTCTCGGCGTTGGAGCCCTCGCTGTCAGAGCTTCGGCACGATCGCGTGACGACGTTGAACTCCAGCCGAGAGAGCCACATGGCGCCGCGGAAGAAGCGCGCGAGCCCCGCCTCGGTGTAGTGCCCTCGCGGCTTGTACTGCGAGAAGTCGACGAGGCGCTGCCGACCGAAGAGCTCGACCTCCGTGACGCCCGTCGCGGCCTCGATCTGACGGAGGATGTCGGCGGCCCTCTCGTCGCTTCCGTAGCCCGAGGCCACGCGCGCGCCGCGGAGGAGCGAGCGCGCGACGGTGAGGTAGAGGTCGAGGTCGCGCACGGTGTCGGGCGGAAGCTCCGACGCGCGGTCGACGAGCGCGAGGTGCATGGCGTCGACGGCCTGCGTGAGCGCGGGCGCGAGGCGCTGCGACTCGACCTCGGCGATGAGCTTGTCGTTGGTGACATAGACCGCGTGCAGCACGGCGTCGGCCGAGACATAGAGCGGGAGCTGCGACTGATACACCTCGTGCAGCGCCCACGCGTAGGTGTCGAAGGTGAGCCTCGCGGGCACCACGAAGCCCTGCCGCTGAAGCACCGCGCGCTCATCGGATCGCAAGCGCAGGCGACGGTTCACGAGGTCCATGTCCGCGGGCGTCGCGCGGTGATCCCACGCTGCGGTCACGCTCGCGGGGAGGCTCTCCGGGTGTTGAGCGAGCACCGCGTCGAGGTCGCGCGTGAGGTTGGTGTCGGCCGCGGCGCAGACGTCGCTGGCGGTCTCGGGCTCGAGGAGGTGATCCTCCGCGACGTCGGGCAGCGGAGGGTCGGCGAAGCGCTCGACGGGGCCCGCGGTGAGGTTCGGGCGCGGCATGACCGAGGCGTCGCGCGCGAGGTCGGGCGCGACGGCGGCGCGCGGCGTCGGCGGCGGCGCGGGTCGTGCGGAGGTGCACGCGACGAGGATCGAGGCGAGCGCGAGTCGGCGTTTCATGGGAGGGCGCGATCACCACGTCCCGTGCCGCGAGGAGATCAGGCGGCGGAGCGCGAAGCGTCTCCGTGCGGGGTGTGGCGACGCAGACACTACGCCGAGGAGGCGGCGACACGCATCTGGGTGTGGCGAGCCGTGGGGGAGGGCGCCCTTCACGTTGACCGTGAACGCGATCACGGTCGCTGTGAACGCGCACGGTCGCGGGGGGTGTCAGAGTATGTCCGGTCCACGCGCGTGGCCCATTGCATTGCGCGAGTGTGCGTGCGACGCGAAGCCGATGCAGTTCCCACGCGACTGGCTTGCGAAGGCGTTGCTTCAAGGGGCGATCGAGGGCCCCTGCGTGGTTCACGTCGAGGAGCAGGTGACGCCCGAGGTGCTCTCGCTCGACGCGTGGGTGGAGCCGATCGAGTCGCGGCTCGCGGAGCTCGACGAGCGCGGCCTGATCGGCGACATGGTGAGCGATGCCTGCGTGGTGGAGGCGTACCACCCGGGCGTCTCGCTCGATGAGGTCGACTGGTGCCAGATGCGGGTGACGCTCCTGCACGACAAGCTCCGCGCACAGCACGCAAAGCTCCCGCAGGAGCAGCGTTTTTCGACGCCGTCTCGTCCGACTCTCTGGCTGGTGACCACGGCGCGACCGCAGAGCGTGATCGTGGGGTGGTGCATGCGATCGCTCCCCGGTTGGCCGCACGGCTGCTATGCGAGCGCAGTGGCGAGAGGCCCGCGGCTCGTCGTGACGCCGGAGCTGCCGCGGACGCGCGACACGTTGCTGCTGCGTCTGATGGGCGCCGACGACGTGCTCCGCGACGCGACCGAAGACCTGTACGCGCTGCCCGACGACGCGTGGGAGCGCGCCGTGGTAGAACCGCTTCTGGCGTTGCTTCGCCGTGACCTGGCGAGGCTCGGCGTGACCCTCGAACTCCCGGAGACAGACCCCGTGCTCGACTTCAAGGTGATCAAGGCCGCGTGGGACTTGCGCAAGCAGGAAATCCTCGACGAGGGCCGCGCAGAGGGCAAGCTCGAAGGCAAGCTCGAAGGCAAGGCCGAGGGCCTCCGTCCGCTCATGCGCCAGATCGAGCGGCGCCTCGGTCGTCCGGTGACGGATGCCGAGCGCGCCTCGCTGGCGGCGCGCTTTGACATCGTGGGCCCTGAGCGCCTGGGCGATGTCGTGTTCGACCTCGACGCCGCCGCGCTCTCCGCCTGGATCGCCGACCCCGACGCGCGCTGATTCGCGCTCCACCGCTCCCTCGATCAAGCTCCGCCGACGTTTACGTTGACCGTGAACGCGTTCACGGTCGCTGTGAACGCGCGCCCGGTTCCGGTACGCTGTGACCATGACGCGCGTTCCTGCAAAGAAGCCCGCAGCAAAGAAGCCCGCAGCGAAGAAGCCGGTGGCCGAAAGGACGCCCGGCCGTCGCGACACGCCTGCGCTCCCGGAGGCGCTCGCGAAGGTCGGCAAGGCGGCGCACGAGCAACGTCTGGCGCGCCTCGTCTCGAAGGGCCGCGACGCCATCGCGCGCATCAAGGAGCGTCAGACCGACATCGCAGCGAACATGGTCGACATCGGGCTCGCGCTCGTCGAGCTGAAGGCTGACGGGGTGGCCGAGGCGCTCGGTCGCAAGGGCTTCTCGGAGCTCGTGGCGCGCGACCTCTCGATGTCACTCACGACGGCCAACGCGCTGATCGCGCTCGCGACGCGGGTGCCGCGAGAGATCACGCAGCGCATCGGGCACGGCCGCGCGACGCTGCTCCTGGAGCTCGCCGATGCGACGCCCGAAGACGACGCACCGGAGGACCTCCTCGACGCAAAGATCAAGCTGCCGTCGGGCAAGGTGCTCGACGTCCCCAACGCGACGGACCGCGAGCTCCGCGATGGGGCCAAGGAGTTCCGCGACGCGCGTCCGGCGGTGAAGACGCGGCGGGGCTTCACGACGAGCCGCGAGGACAAGGCCGCGTACGCGAGCTTCTCAAAGGCGCTGCGCGCGCACGCGGGAGACCTGCACGCGCAGACGAAGCTGGTGGCGACGCGCGACGGCAAGGGGCCGAAGCTGCGGCTGGAGCTGCGCTTCTCCGAGCTGCGCGAGGTGCTCACCGCGCTGCGCAAGTCGCTCGCGAAGTGATGGCGTTGGGGGCGTGTCGATCCACGTCGACGCTCGATCGTTGCTTGATACGATCGGCGCACTGTGACCAGAACGCGAAAGGCTGGGGTCTGGCCGCTGCCCGGTGGAGTCACCGGATACTTCTCGACCGCGTTGGCGCTCCTGACGTTCGTGCGTGACAGCGGTCCGACAGAGGAAGAACTGCGGGCCTTTCTGCGGACGAAGTACAAGGTCACCGGACAGGTGTCGATCAACGGCTACGTCGCCGTGCTTCGAACGCTCGGTTGGATCGAGCGCAAGTCCGGGCAGGTCACGCTCACGCCGCGTGGTGCGCAAGTGCTTGCGGCGCGCTCGACGGAGATGGCGTGGGAGGACCTCACTGCGACCTTCATCGGCTTCGAAGAGACGCGTGAGCTGATGGCCGAGGGCACGCACTCTCTCCCGCAGATCCGAGACATCCTCAACACGAGGTTGGGTACGACGTGGAAGAAGACCGGGCAGGCGATGTTTCGGCAGAACTGGCTGCGGAGCATCGGGTACGGGCCTCAAGACGAGAGAGCGCGCGACGCGCCAACGGGGGATGACTCCATCGGGGCTGCGTTCGCGAAGTTCCGCGCGACGCCTGGAATCACGGCGGCGTCTGAGGACCTCGGCACGGTGCGGGCGGGGCTCGACCGACTCGATCTGTCCGTCGATGGTGACGATGAGACGATGCGTCTGATCGAAGATCTCGCGAAGGACCTCGGAGCGACCGATCCGACGGAGGTGAGGCGCTTCGTCTGCGTGGTCGCGGAGGGGCGTCACGACGTCGAGTTGGGGATGATGACGCCAGCGGCGTCCGACGAGCCGGTCGGCAAGATGCTCAAGATCTCTCCGGGGGAGCGAGGGCAGCGCTGGGACGAATGCCGTGACGGCGGGTACATCTGCGTGGGGTGGGACGGCGTCGGCGACCTGCGCGCATACGCGTCGAAGGCGGCTTTCGAAGCCGCTTTCTCCCAGACATTCTCTGCGAAGTATCAAGGCCGCCGCACACGCCTCGTTCGCGCCGCGAGGAAGCTCTGGTCGATCCGCGACCTTCGCGCGGGCGACGTCGTGCTCGCCAATCGCGGCGTGCGTGAGGTGCTGGGCGTCGGGGTGGTCGAGGCGCCTGGATACATCTTCGACGCGACCCGCGCCGGATACCGGCATCTCGTGAAGGTCCGCTGGGACACCTCGCGCGCCGGGGCGATCGAGCCGCAAGGCAACTGGCGCGAGACCATCGTTCGCCTCGATCCGAGCGTCTGGCGCGAACTCCTCGGTCAGCCCTCGCAGCAACTGCCGCCGCCGGTCGATCCGCCCCCGCCTCCGCTCCCTCAACTCGAACGTGTGCTGGCGCATCTGGAGGAGGCCGAGCTCAGGATCGATCGACGCACGCTTCGGCGGTATCTCTCCGCGCTGGTCTCACGCCGCTTCGTCGTCCTCGCGGGCCCGAGCGGGGTCGGAAAGACCTGGCTCGCGCGTGAGGTGGCGGAGGCGCTCGGCGCCGAGTGCCGCGTGATCTCCGTCGCGCCGAACTGGTCTACCAGCGAAGACCTGCTGGGGTTCCGACATCCGACGGAGAAGGTCTACGTCGACACCGAGTTCAGCGAGCTCCTTCGTCGGGCCTCGCGCGCGTGGGAGGAACGCGATCAGCGCGGGCCTCGCGCTTTTCATGTCGTGCTCGACGAGATGAACCTCGCGCGGGTCGAGCACTACTTCTCGCGAATGCTCTCGGCGTTGGAGCTGGGCTGGCACGACGAAGAGACCACGACGCTACGGCTCGCCGAGGGCGACGAGATCACCCTCGCCCCGAACCTCTTCGTCATCGGAACCGTGAACGTCGACGAGACGACGCATGGTCTCGCGGACAAGGTCTTCGATCGCGCGCAGCTCATCGACCTCAGCGTCGACCGCGCGCAAATCGAAAAGCACCTTCGCGATCTGCCCTACGCGCCTCTGATGATGCAGATCTGGGACGCGGTCAGGGATGTGGCGCCGTTCGCGTTTCGAACGCTCGACGACATCGAGGAGTACGTCAAAGAGAGCGCGCGCCACGGCGCACGATGGGACGAGGCGCTCGACGAGCAGGTGTTGCAGAAGGTGCTCCCGCGCATTCGCGGCGCCGCCCCCTCCGTGGGCAAGGCCCTCGCGAGCCTTCGGGATCTGTGCGCCCAGGATCTCCCTCTGACTCGGGCCCGCGCGGAGGTCATGCTCGAAGGCGTCGCGCGTCAGGGCTTCGCGTCGTTCTTCTGAGGCTCCGATGCCGCTCGAATGGTTTCACGTCGAACGCGACGAGGCGATCTCTGAGCCTTCGGAGTGGTCTCCCGCGTGGGCGACGGTGGTCGGCCTCCCGGTCGAACTCAGCGAGCTGAGCGTGCGCGCTGGTGGGGATTCTCTGCCGGTCTCAATGCGTCTCGTGGGTGGCGTGAGCCGTGTGGGCTTTCGATGGCCGAGGCGTGACGCCGGGCGCCATCTCGTGCGCATCGAGGTGGGCGGCAGGACATCAAACGAACGGGTGAGCGTCGCCCCGCGCAAGCTCGACGCGGCGGCGCGCGCGGTCATGCTTGAGCAGCTCTCGCTTGGCCTCCCCGCCGAGATCGCGTGGTCGCTCTCGGAGGCGGGGGCGCTCGCGGGCGTCGCGCCCACGCTTCGCAACACGGTGACCATCGCGGGCGAGCTTGAACGCGTGCGGCGCTCGGTGATGGGGACATCGACTCGCGCGGGGATGGTCGAGACCGTCGCGAGGATCGTGAGAGATCCGATCGAGTCTCTCGTGGCGGAGCCTCGGTGGACTCCG
Source organism: Myxococcota bacterium (assembly GCA_052035985.1). Taxonomy (GTDB): domain Bacteria; phylum Myxococcota_A; class Polyangia; order Polyangiales; genus CAISKJ01. The sequence goes on from JBPOHC010000756.1 coordinate 7,356, forward strand.
ACCGAGCGCGTGAGGCTTCCGATGCTCGCGAGGTTGCCGGACGCCTGGAGACGCCCGGGCAACCTCGACGCGCGAGGACGGCCGCGCGCCCTCCTAGACCAGCGCCCCAACGCCACGCGTGATGTCTACGAGAATCGCGTGGTGTGTGCGTGGGTCGAGCTCGCCGACGCCGCGCTTCGACGGCTTGCGTCGCTCGCTCCAAGCGCTCCGGTGGACGCTCTTCGCGGTCAGATCCGCGAGGCTCGCGCGACGCTGGACGCGCTGGGCGATGTCGCGGTGCTCGACGCGATGCCGACGCGGGTGTCGATGGCGCTCGCCCGTCGTCGGGAGTATCGCGCTGCGCTCGACGGGTTCCTTGAGCTCCTCCGATCGGGGCAGGCGCGTCTCGACGAGGATGCGCTCGGTGCTCCCCTCGACAACATTCCCACGCTCTATCAACGCTGGGCGACGCTTCGTACGCTCTCTCGTTGCCTGCGTTGCGCGTGCGAGCAAGGGTGGAAGCTTCGGAGCCAGACCCTCGCGCGCATCGAACGAGGCGGCGTCGTGGTCAAGGTTCTGCCCGGTGGCGTCGCGGCGCTCGTCTTCGAGCGTGGTGACGGAGCGACCGTGCGGGTGTTCGTCGAACGACAGTACGGGGCGGGTGGAGCCCTGCGTTCGCTTACCTATCCGCAGCGGCCTGACGTGACGGTCGAACGTTTCGAACCAGGGCGAGGGCACGCGCTTTGGGTCCTCGACCCCAAGTACAAGCTTGTCGCTGATGTGGAGGGCGCGTCGCAACCCGTGAAGGCCGACATCGACAAGATGCACGCGTATCGAGATGCGATTCGTGACTCGCTCGGAAGGCCGGTCGTGCGCCACGCCGCGATCCTGTACCTCGGCGAGACGATGCGTTGGGGCGCAGAAATCTCCGCGATCGGTGCTCGTCCGACCGCGAGCGAAGCGCTCGATGCCGATCTGGATTCTCTGTTCCATACAGTTTTCGTGATGCCACACGGAGACCCCGAGTAGCGCCTCGTTTGCGTCGCGCGCTGGTGTTCGACCTTCACGTGGACCGTGAACGCGTTCACGATCGCAGTGAAGACTCACTGCATCAGCGCTGAGGACGCTTCGCCGCCGCGCGCTTCGAGCGTGTCTTGCCGGGCTTCGACCCGCTCGCCGGTTCTCGCTTCGTCTCCACGCGCGCCTCGGGGGTCCAGGCGACGGCACCGTCCGTCGAGCGAACGAGCGCGTCACGCGCGGGACCTCCGTTCTCCGCCTCGTTCGCCGTCGCGCGGAGCAGCGCGGTCACCACGCGCCGGTCATATTCGCCGAGCGGTCGACCGTCAGTGCGGGAGACGATCGCGAGTCGACCCTGGTAGCCGGCGCGCTCCAGGAGCTCGCGCAGCGCGTCGGGGAGATCGAAGAGCTCGGGCAGGGGAGCGGTCTGCGTCATCGTCGCGGCCTCGACGGAGGAGTGTACCCCCGTGTTTCACTTGATGTACTTCGCGAATCCCCACGCCGGATCCTTCGCGGCGGTGGCGAGCCGTCGGCCCTCGACACGGTCGATCGCGGCGCCCGTCTGCGCGGTGACGCGCTCGGGGATCGAGCTCACCACCTCCGAAGGGACGCCGCACGCTTGCAGGAAGGCGACCCACGCCGACACGCTTCGATCGGCGCGCATGGCGTTGCAGGGCATGCAGCACGTCACGAGGTTCGTCGGCGCGTTGGTGGCGCCCGCCCGCCCCCGCGGGATCACATGGTCGAGCGTGAGCTGCGCGCCCTCGGCCTTCGCCGCGCCGCAGTACACGCAGGCGAACCCGTCGCGATGGTAGATCGCGAAGCGCGTCGAATCGGCGATCCAAGAGCTCGTCATCGTGCGGCCGCCGTGAGGTGTAACCCGGGCGTCGTCGTGGCGTCGAAAGAGGCGCTTCGATCGTCGCGCCGTCGTTCACGTTGACCGTGAACGCGTTCACGGTCGCTGTGAACGAGCGCCCCGTTCGGATACCCTGCGCCCGATGTCGCGCGCCTCTGCGATGAAGTCACTCGTTGCGCTCCCGCTGCTCACCGCGCTCGGTTGCGCGAGCTCGCCGCCTCCGCTCGACACGCCGCACGACGCTCGCGCGCTCGACGCGAACTCCGCCGACGCGTCGCTCGTCGCCGACACTCCGTTCGCCGCAGACGCATCTCGCGATGTCTCTGCCACACCCGATGTCGCGCCCACGCCCGACGCGACACCCGACGTCACCCCCACCTCGATCACCTGCGCGTCAGGACCATCGCGCTCGCCCGTCCCCGCGGCGATCACGCAGATGCTCCTCGTGACGACGCCCTCGTGGACGAGCGCGCACGGCAGCATCGGACGCTTCGAACGACGCCCCGGCGGCCCGTGGACGCTCGTCGGATCGCGCGTCGCCACCTCCATCGGCCGCGCGGGGCTCGCGTGGGGACGCGGCCTCCACGGTCAGGGCGCTCCCTCGGACTGCGAAGGGCCCACGAAGGTCGAAGGCGACGGGCGCAGCCCCGCGGGCGTGTTCGCGCTCGGCGCGGTCTACGGCGACACGGCCGGCGCGGGGCGCTTCTCGTATCGCGTGCTCACGCCGACGTGGCGCTGCCCCGATGACCCCGCGTCGAGCTTCTACAACGAGGTGCTCGACGCGAGCTCCGTCACGCCCGACTGGAACAGCGCCGAACAGATGGTGCGCGCCGACGGGCTCTATCGCTGGGTCGTCTTCGTCGAGCACAACACCGCGCCTCGCGTCCCTCGCGGCGGGAGCTGCATCTTCATCCACGTGTGGGGCGGCGCCGCGTCGACCACGTCGGGATGCACCTCGCTCGAACGCACGGCGCTCGAAGATGTGCTCGCGTGGCTACAGCCCGAGCACGCGGTCGAGGTGGCCCTCCCGGGACCCGTGTACGCGGCCGTGCGGGAGCGCTGGGACCTCCCGTGACAGCGCGCTTCGGCGGAGGGCGCACGCCGCGCTTGACGCCGTCGACGCGTTCGTTGACTCATCGCCGCCGAGGGAACGAATGAAGCTCGCGTGGGGAACGATCAGGTGTGTCTGCGCAGCCATCGGCGCGCTCGGTTTGTCAGCCTCTCTCGGCGCGTGCAGCTCGCCCGCGCCCGGCGCGACGGGTGACGGCGCGGTGAGCGTCGACGCTTCGAACGACGTGACGCCCTCCGCCGACAGACCGACGTCGAGCTGTGTCGGCGCGGCGTGTCCGCAGGTGCGCCAGCTCGCGGCGGGCTACGACTACACCCTCGCGCTCCTCGCCGACGGGACCGTGCGCTGCTGGGGCAAGAACGACGAGGGACAGTGCGGCGACGGCTCGACCGCGATCCGCAACCGCCCCGTGTCGGTGATGAACCTCACGGGCGTCGCGCAGGTCGCCGCGGGCGCGTCGCACGCCTGCGCGCGCAAGACCGACGGCACCGTGTGGTGCTGGGGCAGCGGCTCCTTCGGACGCCTCGGCAACGGGACCACCGACAACGCGCGCACGCCCGTGCAGGTGCAGGGGATCGCTGGCGCCACGGACCTCGCCGTCGGTTACGGCCACGCGTGCGCGGTGCTCGGCGACGCCACCGTGCGCTGCTGGGGGCGCGGCACGGAGCTCGGCACCGGGAGCATCTCGTCGAGCAACACCGCCGTCGCCGTCGCCGGACTCACGGGCGTCGTGCAGATCGCCGCGAGCGCCCCCGCGACCTTCGGCGGAAGCGTCGGCCCCTTCACCTGCGCGCGCAAGACCGACGGCACCGTGTGGTGCTGGGGATCAAACGACTCGGGCCAGCTCGCCACCGGCACCACCGACAACATGCCGAGCTCGCGCATGGCCATCGCGTCGCTGGTCAACGGCGCGCAGCAGCTCGTCGCGGGCGGCGCGCACGCGTGCGTGGTGCAGGCGGGCGGCGCGGTGCGGTGCTGGGGCAACAACCTCGGGTATCAGCTCGGCGACGGCACGCAGGAGAACCGCGCCTCTCCCGTCGCGCCGATGGGCCTCTCGGGCGTGCGCGCGATGGCGCTCGGTCGCGACACGAGCTGCGCGATCCTCACCGACGGGAGCGCGCGCTGCTGGGGCAACGACAGCGCGGGACAGCTCGGTCGCGGGATGCTCGCGCCCCTCGGGATGCGCTACGACGCGCGTCCCACGCCGGTCGTGACGCTCACCAGCATCGTCACGCTCGCGCTCGGCGAAGACCACGGCTGCGCCACCACCATGGACGGCGTCACGCGCTGCTGGGGCAGCAACAGCTTCGCGCAGCTCGGCAACGGCACCGACAGCAGCCTCAACGTCACGCCCACGCCCTCCCCGGTCGCCTGGTAACACCCGCCCCGATCGACGCGCGGGCCGTTGACCGTCCGTCGAAATGTGCGCGACGCTCCGCCCCCTTCGCCACGCCGTTCGCAGGAGCCCAGGCCACCCAATGACCGCATCGATCCGATCGCTCCCACGCCATGACGACGCGGGCCCTGGCGTCATCGAGTCTCTCGACGAGGCGATGATCGTCGTGGCGCGGGCGGGCGAGACGCTGCGCTGCCTCAACGGGCTCGCGTCGCTCTACGCGCCCCGCGTCGGAGACACCGTGCTCGTCACGCGCGGCGCCGCGGGAGAGGGCTACATCACGGGCGTGCTCTCGCGCGGCCCCGAGGCGCCCGTCGCGACGCTCTCGGATGGCGCCACGGTGCGCGTCGATGACGCTTCGATGACCCTCCGCGACGCCCGAGGCGCCGTCGTGTTCGAGTACCGCGCGGGCGAAGGGCGCACGGTGCTCCGAGCCGCGCGCGGTGACCTCGAGCTCCGCGCTGACGAGGGAGACATCACGCTGCACGCCGCGGGGCAGGTGAAGCTCCGCGCGGACACGGCCTTCGAACTCAGCGCCGCAGAGCGCGTTCGCATTGAGGTCAACGCCCACGCAGCGTCACCGCAGGGACGCGTCGAGCTGACCCCCGGTCGCACGTCGGTCACCGCGGGCGCGATCGAGGCGAAGGCGTCGCGCGTGGCTGTGCACGCCGAAGACGCGAAGGTCGTCGCGAGGACGCTCTCCACCGCGGTCGAGACCTCGCGCGTCGTCGCGGCCGTGATCGAGACCACGGCGGAGCGCGTCGTCACGCGCGCGAAGAACGTCTTCGAAGAGGTCGAAGAACTCTCGCAGACGCAGGCCGGGCGCATGCGGACCCTCGTGCGAGGCGCGCTCCACGTGTTCTCGAAGCGCGCGGTGCTGAAGGCCGACGACGACGTGAAGATCAAGGGCGAGCGCATCCACCTCGGCTGAGACCTTCCGTGGAGACACTCAAAGACACGCCCTTCGAACTCGGGCTCTTCACCTGGCAGGTGAGGCCGCCGCAAGACACCCTCGTCGCCGTCGTGAAGGCCACCTTCGCGATCGTCCCGGGTGCGCGCTGCGCCATCGCCGACGAGCAGCTCCCGTGCACCGGCGAGGAGCCCTGGGACGACGACGTCGTCGAGCCGTCGCTGCGCTTCGACACCGACCTCGCCGTGTTCAAGCCCGTGGGCGAGGTGTTCCTCCACGGCGCGTGTCATCCGCCCGGCGGGCGCGCCACCGCGTCGGCCGTCGCGTTCAGGTTCGGCGAGGTGCACAAGCAGATCGCGGTCTTCGGTGACCGCGTGTGGACCGGCGCGCGCGCGTCGTCTCCGACGCCCTTCACCGCGATGCCGCTGCGATGGGAGCGCGCCTACGGAGGCCGCGGACACGCGCTCAACCCCTCGGGCATGGGCGCTCCGCCCGTCGATGGGGCGCCCGTGCGAATGCTCCCCAACCTCGAAGACCCCGCGCGGCTGATTCGATCGATCGACGACGCGCCCCACCCCTCCTGCGCGGCTCCCATCACGCGCACCTGGCACGCGCGCGCCTCGCTCGCGGGCACCTACGACGACCGCTGGAAGACGCTGCGATTCCCTTGGTTCCCCGATGATTTCGACTGGCGCTACTTTCTCTCGGCGCCGTCGGATCAGCGTGCGCGCGCGTACTGGCGCGGCGACGAGGCCTTCTCGCTCACCAACCTCCGCCCCGATCAGAGCCTCGTGACGGGGGAGCTCCCGGGGCTACGTCCTCGTCTCTTCACCGTGCTCGGCGCGAGCGCCACGGAGACCTTTCAAGAACTCCTCCTCAACCTCGACACCGTCACCCTCGACGCCGAGGCCATGCAGATTCGCTGCGTGTGGCGCGGCCTCCTCGACGTCTCGTCAGACCGCTACGAGGAGCTCACCACCCTCTACGTCGGCCACGAGCCCCTCGACGCCCCCGCCGAAGTGCCCACCTGGCGCGCTCGCATGGAGGCGTGCAGACAGCGCCTCCTCGAAGACGAGAACCCCGCGCCCGAAGCCGTTCCCGAGACCGCGCCGCCCGCGCCCACGGCCCTCTCGTCGCTCGACGCGTCGCTCGTCGCAGCGGGACTCGCGACCGGCACTGCGGTCTTCGATTCCCAGGCGCCCACGATCGCGCCCGAAACACCCTCCGTCGACCTCCGCGCCGACGTGATCGAGCGGCTCGCGCGCGGTGACTCCCTCGCGGGCGCAGACCTCACCGGCGCAGACCTCTCGGGCCTCGACCTCTCGCAGCAGGACCTCGCGGGCACCCTCTTCACGCGCGCGAAGCTCATGGGCGCGCGGCTCATGGGATCGCGCCTCACCGAGGCCAACCTCGCGGGCGCAGACCTCTCGGGCGCCGACCTCGCGCGGGCCTTCATGGAGAAGGCCGACCTCACGGGCGCGACGCTCACGAGCGCCGATCTCACCGAGGCGACCCTCGTCTCCGCCGTCGCCTCCGAGGCGCGCATGGGCGGCGCGGTGCTCTATCGCGCGAACGCGAGCGGCGTCGACCTCGTGGGCGCGTGGCTCCACGGAGCCGACCTTCGCGAGGCCGTGTTAGAGAAGGCCGACCTCACGGGCGCCACGCTCGACGACGCGCGCTGCGACGACGCGGTGTTTCGCGACGCGATGGCCTCGGAGCTCATCGCCGACGGCGCGTGCTTCGACCGCGCGGACCTCGACGACCTCCGCGCGAGCGACGGCGGGAGCTTTCTGCGCGCGACCTTTCGCGGCGCGAAGGCGAGCCGATCGAAGTGGCACGGCGCCGCCCTCGACGACGCTGACTTCTCGGGGAGCACGCTCGAACGCGCTGATTTTCAGGGCGCCTCGCTCGTCAGGGCGCGCTTCGACCGCTGCCCCATGCGGCACGCGCGACTCGCCGCGTGCAAGCTCGTCGACGCCTCGCTGCTCCGCGCCGACCTCTTCGAAGGGAGCCTCGAAGCCGCAGACCTCACCCGCGCCGACCTGCGCGGCGCCAACCTCCACGGCGTCGAGCTGTGGCGCGCGAAGCTCGATGACGCCCGCGTCGAGCTCGCCATCGTGACCCGCACGCGGCTCGAGCCCTCGTCGTGAGCGACATCACCGACCGCGACGCCCTCACGCGGACCCTCGAAGCGCAGGGAGAACTCCGCGACGTGGTGATCCGCGACGCCGACCTGCGCGACTTCGACCTCGCCGACGTCCCCATCACCGACGTGCGCTTCGAACGCTGCGTGCTCCTGCGCGCCGACCTCTCACGCGCGCGGCTCCTCCGCGTGACGCTGCGGCGCTGCGACCTGCGCGAGGTGAAGCTGTGCAACGCGCACCTCAACGCCGTCGACCTCGCGGGCGACGAAGAGGGCTACAACGACGCCTCCGCCGCAGACCTCTCAGGCGTCATCGCGCCGGGCCTCGACGCCTCGCGCGCAGACCTCCGCTGGGCGATCTTCGACGGCGCGACGCTCACCGAGGCGCGCTTCGACCTCAGCGACCTCGCGGGTGCGAGCCTCCCTCGCGTCG
>JBPOHC010000459.1:0-2954 GCA_052035985.1 Myxococcota bacterium
CGCTCACCCCGCCCGACGAATCGTACGACTTCTGACGATGCTCACCACCCCCGCACAACGAGACCTCTCGCAGTTCTCGACGAAGCTCGCCGCGTACGGCGAGACGCCGCGGTATTGGCGCATCAACCGCCTCGAAGCGTTCTACAACGGGCAGCAGTACGATGGGCGACCGTCGTTCTGGAACAACGACTTCCCGCTGCGCGAGCGCGCGCCCGTGGTGCAGGTCGGGTTCACGCGCGCCGCAGTCAACCGCCTCTCGACGCTGGTGTTCGGCGACCGCTCGTTCCCGCGCGTCGCGGTCGACAAGCGCGTGCGTCGCGCGACGCTGACCGACGCCGAGCGCGACGCGCTGCAAGCGCTCGTTGACGACGTGCTCTCGTCGCTCGTGGCGTCGCACCTCATGCGTCAGGTGATCGTCGAGGGGCTCAAGTGCTCCTCGGCGTGCATCGTCGTGGGGCTCGTCAACGGGTTGCCGTGCGTCGAGTTGATCCCGTCGAAGTGGTGCACGCCGACGTTGCGCCGCGACGGCAGCGTCGAGTGCGTGGTGGTGCAGTACAAGCACCCGCGCGAAGACGACCCGAAGAAGTGGGACTGGTACCGCCGCGAGATCACGCAGACCGAAGACCGCGTGTATGCGTGCGTCCCCTTCGAGGAGGGTCGCGTGCCCGAGTGGTCGGGCGTCGCGTTCGTCTCGACGCCGCTGGAGTTCTGCCCCGTTCGATGGGTCCGCAACCTGCGACCCGCGACGGCGGCGGCCTCGGACATCGACGGGACCGCGCTCATCGAAGGGATCGAAGACGAAGTCGAAGCGCTCGATCTCGAACTCTCGCAACTCTACCGGAACGCCCTCTACAACGGCGATCCGCAGATGGTGAAGATCGGCGCCGATGGCCAACCGCAAGGCGATGGTCGACAGGCCGGACCTGCGCCGACGTTGAAAGACCCGGGGCCGTTCTCGTGGGCGAACTCCGTCATCCCGCAGTCGATGCGCGGATGGTCGGGCGTCGGTAGCGACACGATCAAGAAGTCGCCCGTGAAGGTGTGGAACCTCCCCGCGGGCGGCGACGCGAAGTTGGTGGAGTCGACCGGCGCGGGCGCGGACATCATCGACCGCGCGATCGATCAACTGCGTCGCGTGCTCTGCGACGTGACGGGCGTTGTCCTCGTTGACCCGCACACGCTCGGCAACGGCGACCTCTCGGCGCGCGCTCTCTCGCTCATGCACGCGCCCATGCTGGACGTCGCGGACAACCTCCGCGTCGAGTACGGTGCGGTACTCGTGGGCATCGTCAACGACGTGCTCCGACTCCTGACGACGCAGGCGGCGATTGCGGGCGGGATCAACCTCCCGTCGTACGACGCAGCGGCGGGCGTGCTTGCGCGCCTCTACGGCGTCGATGGTGCAGCGTCGCGCGTGTGGATCGGGGCGTCGCTCTCGCTCGCGTGGGGCGCGTACTTCGACCCGAGCGCGGGCGATCGACAGACCGCAGTCGACACGGCGATGAAGGCCAACGGCGGGCGCCCTGTGCTCTCGCAGCGCGCGGCGGTTCAGTCCGTCGCGGCGATGTTCGGCGTGCGCGACGTGGACGCAGAGATCGCAGCGATCGACGGCGAGGAGACCGCGACGCACGCGTCGGTGTCGTCGACGCTCGCCGCGCTCGATGCGCCGAAGGTCGACGATGATGCGCCCGAGGTCACGATCGAAGAGCCGCTCTCCGAACTCGCAGCGCCCGCGGCCGACTCCGCGCTCAACGACGCGCAGGTCGCGAGCATGGTCGAGATCGTCGAGAAGGTGGCCGGTGGATCACTGCCGCGCGACGCTGCGAAGGCGATCGTCATGCGCGCGTTCCTCGTCGACGACGACGGCGCGGAGGCGATCCTCGGGAGTGCGGGGCGCGACTTCGTTGTGACGCCGAAGCCCGAGGCATCGCCGTTCGGTGGCCGCTGACGGCGGACCTTCCGCCCGCGTCGGTCGCCCTGCGACGCGCGGCGAGATCGACACCGTGATCCGCCTCATGGCGTCGAACGCGTTGGAGTACGAGGTCGAGATTCCCGGCACGCACTACAGCGGGCTGACGAATCAACGTCTCTTCGACATCCTCGCGCGACAGGGCCGCGACTTCGCGGACAACAACCGCACGCTGCGCAAGTTCGTCGCGGCGGAACTCCGCAACGCACTCGACGGCGCAACGCGACTCCCAACGTCCGAAGAGCTCGACCGCCTCGCCGCGGGCTTCATCCTCGTGTGGGTGCTCAAGCGAATGGACGCGAAGGTCCGCGACATCCGCGTGAAGGCTCTCACCGAGGAGTACGCGCGCGCGAAGTACAAGGCCGGGTACAGGACGCCGATCGGTACTCGCACGGGTGCGCTACGCGAGGCAGTCGCGAGCGCGCTGGTCAACATCACCTCGTGAGCCACACATGAACCCCGACACCATCCTCGCTCTCCTCCCGAAGCACTCACTCGACGCGCCCGCCGTGGCCGTCGACGGCGCCACCGTCTCGCTCTCCTACTCCACCGCGACCCTCGCGCGCGTGAGCGCCGACGTCGAGGCGATCCGCGCGCGGTACGACATCACCGCCGCGTCGCAGGTCGACATCGACCGCCGCGACACGCGCTCGCGCCTCATCGAGACGTACGGCGCGCGCGTCGACCTCACCCTCGCACCGAAGCCCGCGAAGGCGCCCGCGCCCTCGAAGGGCGGCTGATCCACCACCCATCGAAGGAACTGAACCAACATGGCAACTCGCACGGGCGTCGCACGCGCCATCACCATCCACCCCTCGACCGACTACTCGTCTCCCGGCGTCCAGCTCGCCGAGGTGCGCGTGTACTTCGACAACAACAACGTCGTCGTGACCGGCGGCGCCGACACCCTCGCGATCGTGTTCGCGACCGCGATGGCCGCGGAGGGTCCGCAGGACGGGAAGACCTACACGCCGAAGGTGCAGGG
>JBPOHC010000632.1:0-2799 GCA_052035985.1 Myxococcota bacterium
GAGACCAGGGCGTCATCTCCGCGCGGCGGCCGGTGTCGGCGTCGAGGCGCGTGAGGCCCGCGCCGGTCACCACGAGCACCGCGCGCGGGTCGTGGATCAGCGCGAGGCGCGGCTCGGCGTCCGTGACGCGGCCGACGTCATCACCCCACGTTCGCACGAGTCGCAGCGTGTCGTACTCCATGCTCGGTCGCCTTGCTCGTCGCGCAGAAGAAGTGGGAACTGATGGGAGTCTACTCGCCGGGCGAGCGCCTACGTCGAGACTCCGTCAGTCGTCGAGGGGCGGTCGCACCGCCCGCGTCGAGACTCCGTCAGTCGTCGCGAGGCACCCGCACCGCCCCCTCCGAGACTCCGGGAGTCTCTCGGAGGCGGTCGCACCGCCCTACGGTCGAGCTCAAGACCTTCGCGATGACTCCGTTCCGTCTGAGTGCGAGGGGGCGATGTGGCCTCCTCTCGAAACGGAGCGACGCCATGAAGAAGAAGACCCGATCGAAACCCGCGACGCGAAGGGGGGCGACGCCGACGACGCCTCCGCTCGCGATGGGCCAGGAGCCCGCGCAGCCCGTTCAGCCCAACGCGCAGCCGTCAGGAGCGATCACCGAGGGTGAGTCGTCCGCGGGATTCGAAGCGAGCTACCAGCGCTTCGAAGCCGACGCGACGCGCATCGCCGACGCTGAAGTGCAGCCCCTCAACTGCAACGCGATGGTGTGCTTTCACAACGCGCGCAGCGGCGCGATGGCCGTGCTCGCGGAGCGCGCGCGCATCGAGGCCGACCCCGACGCGCCCGAGGTCGACTTCGCCCGCATCGAGGCCACCGTGCTCGTGGGCGAGGCCGCCGTGTTCGCTGCGAGGCGCGCGGCGAACACCGTCGCGGCGAAGGGCGACGTCCAGGCGAAGACGTCGAAGATGTTCGAAGTGCGCGACACGCTCGCCGCGAGCGCCGTCGCCGCGGTGAAGGCGAAGCTCGTCAAGGGCGAGGAGGCCGACGCCATCGCGGTCATCCTCAAGGGCAGGGGGCCCATCGACGGCGCGCAGGACTGCATCGACCTCGCGTCGTGGTTCCGTCGCAACGCGTCGGCGCTCCGAGGCAAGACGGCGATCACGACGGCCAACGTCGAAGAGGCCGAGCGCCTCGGCGCGGAGCTGCTGCACGTGCTCTCGCCCGCGGGCGTCGAGGTGGCCGTCGAGGCCGAGCTCAACGCGGTGGCGACGGAGGCCGCGTCGATGCGCGACCGCATGGCGACGCTCCTCGCGCGACACCACGCGTACGTCGCGCGCGTCGGGGGGTGGCTCTGGGGTCACGACCTCGAGGCGCACGTCCCGCTGCTCCGCTCGCGCGCCGTCACGTCGCCGCGCGCCGTCGCAGCGCCGCCTGCGCCTGTCGATCCCGCCGCGCCTCGCTGATTCATCCACATCCCCTCAACCGAACGACCTCGGCGCGCGACCTCGCGGCGCGCCGAGGCAGAGGCCCTTCGCGTCTCATCGTCGCTCTCGCGGAGCGCATGAACGCAGAGCGTTTCGCGCCGCGTTCGCCGCCCGGAGTTCGCCCCTCGCGCGAGTGTCGCCCGTGGATCGAGGTGGAGCGAGCGCCGCCCGGAGTTCGCCCATCGCGCGAGCGTCGCCCGTGGATCGAGGTGGAGCGAGCGTCGCCCGTGAATCGAGGTGGAGCGAGCGCCGCCATCGCACGAGCGTCGCCCGGAGTTCGCCCATCGCGCGAGCGTCGCCGGTCACACGACGCCGAGCGTCCGCCGCCCGTGAAACGGCATCGAGCGAGCGTCGCCCATAACACGAGGTCGAGCGAGCGTCGCCCGGAGTTCGCCCATCGCATGGCGCGTGTAGCACGGGCTCACTCCGGGCTACGGAAGGGGCAACCCGGCCGTCGCCGGGTTCACGGTGGTCTGTTCCCAGGGGTCGCGGGTTGTTCCTTCGTCGTGGTGGCGTCGTTGATTCGAGACGTAGGTGTGCACGGCGTCACGCTCGGCGTCACCGACGGAGAACGCGCCGTAGCCTCCCTGCCACGCGAAGCCGGGTACGGAGAGTTCATGCGCGACGAACTGGGAGGTGCCCACCTTGAGCCGTTGAACCAGCGTCGAGACCGCCACGGACTGGTGCAGCGACACCAGCAGGTGGACGTGGTCCGCGACGCCGCCAACGGCGAGGGCGCAACAGTCGCTGGTGCGGCAGATGGCGGCCAGGCGACCGTGGACACGTCGAGCCCGCCGTTCGTCGAAGACCGGACGGCGGTCCCACGTGGCCCACACAAGATGCACGAGGAGTCGGGAGTATGCAGCGCTCATCCACGCGTCATCGCCTCGACCGCACCAGAAGTTGCGCGCCTTCTTCAACCCGGCGACGGGCCGGGTGTGTGTTATGTGCGCGTTCGCCACTATCGTATTAGGATGTTGCGCGCCTTCTTCAACCCGGCGACGGGCCGGGTTGCCCCTTCCGTTGCCCGGAGTGAGCCCGTGTTACACGCGTCATGCGATGGGCGAACTCCGGGCGACGCTCGCTCGACCTCGTTTCACGGGCGCCGCTCGCGCTCGTCAACCCCGCCGCGCCTCGCTGATTCAATCCCCCCACCGAACTCCGGGCGGCGCGCGCGACGTCGTCAGCGTCTCGCGCGCCTCGCGTACAACATCGACTTCGTATCGGGGAGGCGCGGGGCGCGCTTCGAACTCAGGCCGAGCGAGGCCAGGTGGCGACGGGCGTTCCGTCGAGGGGCGTCTGCCGCGCGTGGCTCATGTGGTAGCGCAGGCGGCTCACCAGCGTCGCCGGTGACGTGGGATCGACGGCGCTCACGGC
>JBPOHC010000327.1:0-6697 GCA_052035985.1 Myxococcota bacterium
GTGACGTCGGGCGCGGTGACGTCGGGCGCGGTGACGTCGGGCGCGGTGACGTCGGGCGCGGTGACGTCGGGCGCGGTGACGTCGGGCGCGGTGACGTCGGGCGCGGTGACGTCGGGCGCGGTGACGCGGGCGTCCATCGAGGCGTCGTGGGGCGCGACGTACGCGTCGGTGCGCGCTTCGTCTGCGGTGTCTCCGACGGCGGGCTGGTGGTCGCGGGAGAGGTCACAGCCGACGCACGCGCGATCGGGCGCCGCGAGGGTCGCGTCGACGGCGGAGGCTGACTCGTCACTGCACCCCGCGAGGATCGCGAGGAGTGACGCGGCGACGGTGCGCTTCACGCGAGGCATCGGTCTTCGCGACGCTAACACGAACGCCCGCGGATCACGCCTCACGCGGCGACGAGAGCGCGGCCGCGGAGAAGAGCACGAGGGTCACCCACACGAGGTCGGCCACGAGCAGGTGCGTGATCTGGAGCCACGCGGGCGCAAGGAGGTAGACGTTCGCGACGCCGAGCGCGAGCTGCGCGGAGAAGAGCGCCGAGAAGGTCCACGCGAACGCGCCCGTGAGGGGCGCGCGGAGCACGCGATGGACGCCCCACACCATCGCAATGAGGTAGACGCCGACCGCGCAGGCGGCGACGGGGTGCCACACGCGGAGCTGCACGAGGACGTGCGCCGACGGGCTGAAGTCCTGCGCGAGCCCCTCGGCGAGCGAGCGCGCGGGAAAGAGCGTGTCTCCGAGGGCCGCGATGCCGCCGGTGACGGCGAGGAGCACGGCGCCCACGAGGCCGCCGCACACGGCGAGCGAGACGCGGCGACGGGCGAGCGAGATGGCCCCGCCGCCGTACCCCCACCACGCGGTGAGCGTGAGCGCGGCCACGAGCGAGAACGTGTTCACCAGGTGTGCCGCGTGGAACCAGGCGCGCGCGATCGAGGTGTCGTGCGCGACGAGGCGAAAGAGCACGAGGCCCGCGCCGAGGAGGGCCTCGGTGAGCACGAGCACGCCCGAGAGCGCCGCCCCGAGCCGCGCGCGGTGGCCCGCGGAGAAGCGTCGGAACGCGAGCACCACGAGCCCGAGGATGAGCACGAGCGAGAGCCCCGAGGTGACCCGGTGCGCGTACTCGATGAGCATCGCGAGGTCGCGCGGCCGCGGGATCACCTGACCGTCACACGTAGGCCAGTGGTCGCCGCAGCCCGCGCCGGAGCCCGTGACGCGGACGTACGCGCCCCAGAGGATCACCGCGAGGTTGTAGACGAGCACCAGCGCCGCGTAGCGCCCGAAGCCTGAACGTCGTCGCATGAGGCCGCGGATCGTTGACCGCGATGTCGGCGGAATCAAGTGCGCCGACGCACGACGGGCGCGGAGGGAGCGTTCGTCTGCTCAAGGTTTTTTCACGGGCGGCCGTCTTCATCATTGAGCCACGTGCGCCTGCACCCCCTCACGGTCTTGTTCCTGTTCGCGACCTTCGCCGGGTTGTCGGTGTCGGCGCTCGTCGCGTGGATCGCGACGACCCCGCGGTGGCGGGACCAGAGGGTGATCGCGCTGCACCTCCTGACGGCGGCGATGTTCTGCCTCGGGCTCACGCCGCCCACGGTGCTCGAGGCGCCGCTCGGCGTCCTGGCGCTCGCCTCGTCGTGGAACATCGGCTGGGGCGCGGCGCACTACCACGCGTGGCTCCTGGTGCTCGCCCACACGGAGTCGCGGAGGCTCTCTCGGGTCGAGCACATCCCGCTCGCGGTCTCGCTGCTCTTCTTCGCGAGCTCGCTGGTCCCGGGGCTCCTCTTCGACGGGGCGACCGCGACGTTCGGAACGCCGGTCTGGGGGCTGCTCTGTCGCGACCTCGTCCCGAGCACGGTCGGCGGCCTGGTGGTGGGCGCCATGATCGTCGCGCACCTGCGCACCGTGAGCCGCTTCGCGCTGGCCGCGTGGCGGGGCGTCCCCAACGCGCGCTTCTTCGCGGTGTGGTCTCTCGGGGAGCTCATCCTCGTGGCCGTCGACATGCTCGCCGTCGCGCACCTGCTGCCGACGCCGTACCTCTCGCCCCTGTGGCTGATGGCCTACCAGCTCGCCGTTGCGGCGATGATCACGCGCCGCTTCGTCGACGACGCCCGCGAGCTCGACGCCCTGAGCAACCGCCTCGAAGACCGCGTGGCCGAGCGCACCCGCGAGCTCGCCGCGGCGCGCGCCGCCGCCGAAGACGCGGCGCGGGCCAAGAGCGACTTCCTCGCGATGATGAGCCACGAGATCCGCACGCCGATGAACGGCGTCATCGGGCTCACCGGGGTGCTTCTGGAGGGCCCCCTCTCACCAGAGCAGCGCGGGTTCCTCGAGACCATCCGGCGCTGCGGCGGCTCGCTCCTCTCGATCCTCAACGACATCCTCGACCTCGCGAAGATCGACGCCGGGCGCATCGAGATTGAGAGGGCGCCCTACGACCCGAGCGCCGTCGCGAGCGAGTGCGTCGAGCTCCTCACCCAGGCGGGCCGGGAGCACCAGACCCGCATCGAGCTGGTGCGCGCCGCCACGCTCCCACCGAGGGTGATCGGCGACCCCGCGCGCGTCCGGCAGGTGCTCCTGAACCTCGTGGGCAACGCGGTGAAGTTCACCCGCGAGGGCGTGGTGACGGTGCGCGTCGAGGTCGACGAGCGCGGCCCATCGAAGCGCCTGAGGTTCGAAGTGTGCGACACGGGCGTGGGCATCGCCCCGGCGGCGCAGGCGCGCCTCTTCGAGCCCTTCGTGCAGGCCGACACCTCGACCACGCGACGTTTTGGAGGAACGGGCCTCGGCCTCGCGATCAGCCGGAAGCTCGTGACCGCGATGGAGGGCGAGATCGGCGTCGAGAGCGAGGTCGGGCGCGGGGCGAGGTTCTGGTTCACGGTCCCGCTGGTCGCGACGACGGTTTCGGAGGAGGCGCCCCGAGCCTCGCTGAGGCCAGAGCTGACGGGCGCGTTGAGGGTGCTCGTCGCGGAGGACAACTTCGTGAACCAGCGTGTGGTCACGGCGATCCTTGAGCGCGTGGGGCACAAGGTCACGGTGGTGAGCAACGGGAAGGAGGCCCTCGACGCGATCGAAGAGCGCGATTTCGACGTGGTGCTGATGGACTGCCAGATGCCCGAGATGGACGGGTACACGGCGACGAGGGCGCTGCGGGCGCGGGAGCGAAACGGGCGGCGCACGCGCGTGGTGGCGCTGACGGCGAACGTGTTCGAGGAGGACCGACGGAGGGCCTACGAGGCGGGCATGGACGCGTGGCTCGCCAAGCCGTTCCGTCGTGGTGATCTGTTGAGGGCGCTGACGCGCGGGCCGACGCGGCCATCGACGCCCGCGCGCCCCGCGGCGCCGAGCGTGCCGCCCGCTGCGTAGCGGCGTTCGGGCTTCAGAGAGAGGAACACCCGAGCAGGGAGCGTCGGACTTTGTGCTCCAGAAAGTTGGCGAGGCGAACGGGAATCCCGTAACCGCGGAGCCGTAGACCGGTGCCGGGCGCTCGCGCTCACGGCGTCGCGGCGGGCATTTGCCCGAGGCGAGGAGAATTTTCTCCACTTCGCTTCAGGTAGAGCTCCGCAGCGCCGTTGGAGTGGTTGAAGCCCGCTGCCGTGACGACCACCGCACCAGAACCCCGCGCTACCATCAGCCCGAGCGCGTTGATCCAGGGAGCCCCCATGCGTCCCGCCACTCGACCTTTGTTCAGCAGAGCCGTTCGCAGCCTCGTCGCCGGGGTGAGCCTCCTCGCGGGCGTCGCGGCCACCACCGACGCGCAGGCCGAGGAGGGGATCCGCAAGGGTCCCTGGCTCATGGCGCCGCGCGTGGGCGCGCTCACGGTCATGGTCGAACGCGACCGCCCGGGTCCCGTGACCGTCCGCGCGTGGGAGCTCGTCCCCACGGGCGAGCAGCAGCCCGAGCCCGTCGTGGTGAACGACCCCGCCGAGCAGGAGATGCACGAGGTCCACCTCACGGGCCTCACCCCCGGCGGACGCTACCGCTACGAGGTCTCGGGCCCGGGCATCGAGAACGCCGAGGGCACCTTCAACGCCATGCCCGACTCGTTCGTCCCCTTCCGCTTCGTACTCTACGGCGACACGCGCAGCGACCACCGCGCGCACGCCGCCACGATGCGCGCGATCCGCCGCGAGGGGGCTGACTTCGTGGTGCACACGGGCGACCTCGTGGGCGACGGCCGCCGCGAGGCCCACTGGCAGAAGTTCTTCTCCATCGAGCGCGACGTGCTCCGCAACGCCGTGTGGGTCCCCATCGTGGGCAACCACGAGCTGTCGCGCCCGAGCCGCGTGGGCATCGAGAACTTCCGCCACTACGTCCACGTCGACGAGGACTCCCCCCGCCCCGAGCTCGACTACTCGCTGCACTACGGCAACGTGCGGATGATCCTCGCCAACGCGTTCGACGACTGGTCGTCGCCGCGCATGCGCAACTGGCTCGAGGCGCAGCTCACCCGCGCCCGCACCGAGGGCCCCGACGACTTCGTCCTCGTGGTGCTTCACTGGGGGATGCACTCGTCGGGTCCGCACGGCGAGAACTCCACCCTCCGCGCCGCGGGCCTCGGCGAGCTCTTTCGCCGCCACCGCGTCGACATGGTCGTCGCGGGCCACGACCACATCGACGAGCGCGGCGAGGAGCGCGGCCTGCGCTACATGGTCACCGGCGGCAGCGGCGCGCCCCTCTACAAGCACGCGACGACGCGGCCCTACACCCAGGTCTTCGCGCGGCAGCACCACTACGTCCGCGTCGACGTCGAGCGCGACACGCTCTCGTTCGTGACGCTCCGCCCCGACGGCTCCGTGCTCGACCGCTTCACGATCCGTCACCCGTCGGCGCGCGCCCACGCCCGCACGACGACGCGCCGCGCGTGGCCCGTGCTCGAAGACCCGCCGGAGCCCTCGCAGCGCGTGATCACCGTCTCGCCGCCGCCGCCGCAGGCGTGCCTCTGCGGCGCGCCCGGCCTCGGCGCGAGCGGCGCGAACGACGCCCGCAACGCCACGATGGCCGCGGGCCTCTCCGCGGGGCTCGCGCTCGCGGTGTCTCGTCGTCGTCGCCGTCGCTGACGCGCGGTCAGCGACCGCGGGGCTTGAGCCCCCACACCTTGCGCCCGTCTCGCGGCGCCCTCACCTGAACCTCGAAGATCTCGGTCTTGATCGTGCGCGTCGAGCCGCGGCTCTGGATGCGGATGTCGAAGGTGCCCGGCTCGGCCTCGCGCAGCACGTCGCAGAGCCCCCACGCGGGGTGCTCGAGGAGGTCGCCCGGCGCGATCTCGTTCTCGCTCCCGAGGTCGTCTTCGCGCTCGGGCTTCGGCGGCATCGCCTCCAGCGTCTTCGCCACGTCCGCGAGCGAACGGGGGACCTCGCGCAGAACCTCCTTCGGGGCCTCCTTCGGGGTCTCCCGCGGCGTCTCTCTCGGGGGCTCTCTCGGGGTCTCTCTCGGCGGCGGAGCGACGGAGCGGCTCGACGTCGACTGCGTGCGGGTGATGACCTCGGGCGCGCGGGGCGCGCTGCCGCCGGGGCTCTCTCCGCGCCACGACGCGAGGCCCGTCGCGGTGTCGACCTGCACCGCGAGGCGGAGGTCTTCGTGCACGAAGAGGGTCACGTCGACGGCGACGACGAGCGCGTCGAAGAGGTGGCCGCCGAGGGCCTCGAGGCCGCTCTCGGTCTCGCGGGAGAAGGCGGCGTGGAGGTTCAGCGCGGGCTCGCCGGGCCCCTGGAGCACGTGCCCCGTGAGGCTCGTGAGCGCGAGCGGACCGGTGAGGCTCCGACGCTCTGCGTAGGACCTTGCGCGAGGGTCATAGCCCTCGATCGTGGCGGATTGAAGCTCTCCGTGACCGATCAGCGTGGCGGCGCCGACGTGGTGGTCGCGCGCGAGGGTGGCGAGGGAGTCGACGAGCGACTCACCCTTTGAGAATCGAGCGACGAGGACGCGAGTGTGCTGCGAGGTGACGACGTTCACGGCGGAGCAAATACGCCCTTCGACGCGCTCGCCACAAGGGCCGTCACGGCGGCGGCGGCGCCGGGACCTCGATGGTGCCCCCGGGAGTGACCGTCACGTACGACTCCCGCTCGACGGCCTGGTGGTCGAGCGTGAGCGTCACGCGCGCGCGCAGCGCCCCCTCGGGGAGCGAGACGCTCTCGCGGAGCTCGCGCGGCGCGGAGCCCGTGAAGTTCCGTCGAAACGCGCGCAGGGGAGCGTCGTCGCGGAGAAAGGTCACGTCGACGGAGCGCACCGCGATCGACGCGTCGGAGTAGGCCCCGAGGCGCACGCGCAGCTCGACGTCTCGCGCGACGCTGCCCTTGAGCTGACCGCCTACCACGAAGACGCCCGCGACGAGCGACGCCGCCGCGAGGAGCTTGCGAGCCATGGGCGACAGAGGGATCTGCGGGATGCGCATGCGCGGAGAATACCGTTGCCGGGCCACGCCGCGAGGCTTATGGATGAATACCCCCTAAATGGAAGCCTTGCTGACCGATCTGGTCTCGCGCGTCACGACGTATCACCCCGAAGCGGACGTCGGCCTGCTGCGACGGGCCTTCGAGTTCGGCAAGCGTCACCACACCGGGCAGATGCGCAAGTCGGGCGAGGCGTACTTCACGCACCCCGTCTCCGTCGCGCGGGTGATCACGGAGCTCAAGCTCGACACGGCGTCGCTCTGCGCGGCGCTCCTGCACGACACGGTCGAAGACACCAAGGCCACGCT
>JBPOHC010000344.1:0-11305 GCA_052035985.1 Myxococcota bacterium
GAGGTGACGTGCGTGCCGTCGCAGTTCGATCCGTAGCCCGCGATCTCGGCCAGGATGCGCGCGCCTCGCGCCACCGCGCGGTCGTGGCGTTCGAGCACGAGCGTGCACGCGCCCTCGGCCGTGACGAGCCCGTCGCGTCGCACATCAAACGGACGCGGGCTCTCGTCGGGCCTCTCGTTGAAGCCTCGCGACGCGGCGAACATCATGTCGAAGACGGCAGCGTGGACGAAGTGAGCCTCCTCGGCGCCGCCCGCGAGGCACACGTCTTGGGCGCCGCTTCGAATGAGCTCGTACGCGGTTCCGACGGCCAGGCTGCCGCTCGCGCAGGCCGCGCAGGTGGGCACCACGCGACCGCGAACGCCGTAATACTGCGCGAGGTTGGCCGCGCAGGTGTGGCTCATGAACTTCAGGTACGCGCTGCCCGAGAGACCCGAGAGGCTGTAGCGCGAGAAGAGGTCGCGACAGAAGACCTCCATCGCCTCCGAGGAGCCGTGCGTCGAGCCGTAGATCAAGCCCGCGCGCCCCGTGGTGAGCTCCGCGGGGTCGAGCGAGGCGTCGGCGATCGCGCGCTCCGTGGCCGAGAGCGAGAGCAATCCCACGCGGCCCATCGAGCGGATCTTCTTGCGCGGATGGCTCCCCACGTCGAGGTCACGCACCACGCCCGCGAGGCGCGTCTCGAGTCCTTCGACCTTCGCCCAGTCGGGCATCACCGCGATGCCGTGACGGCCCTCTCGCAGCGCGCGCGAAGCCTCTTCGAGCGAGTGCCCGATGGGAGACACCACGCCGACACCCGTCACCACCACGCGGTGCCCGTTCACGCGAGACCTCCCGTGACGCCGATCACCTGACCCGTGACGTACGAAGCGGCATCGCTCGCGAGAAAGGCCACCACGGCGGCGACCTCTTCGGGCCTCCCGAGGCGGCGCATCGGAATGATCTTCAGCATCTCGTCGACGGGCGCGCCTTCGAGCATGTCGGTCTCGATGAGACCGGGCGCGACGGCGTTCACCGTGACGCCCTTGCGGGCGAGCTCCTGCGCGAGCGCGCGCGTGGCGCCGATGAGCCCGGCCTTGGCGGCGGAGTAGTTCACCTGGCCGCGGTTGCCGACGAGGCCCGACACCGACGTGATGTTGATGATGCGCCCCGCGCGCGCCCTCACCATCGGCATCACGAGGGGCCGCGTGACGTTGTAGAAGCCGCCGAGCGACGTGTCGATCACGGCGTCCCACGCGTCGCGCTCCATCGCGGGAAAGACCGCGTCGCGCGTCACGCCCGCGTTGTTCACCAGCACGCCCACGGGCCGCGGGTCCGCGAGGATCTCCTCGATCGCGCGCGCCGTCGCATCGGGGTCCGCCACGTCGAAGCACGAGAGCGCGCACTCCCCGCCCGCCGCTTCGATGCTGGCCTTCACGGCCTCCGCGGCGTCGCGGCGCGCGCGGTAGTTCAGCACCACGGGGTGTCCCGCGGCGGCGAGCGCGATGGCCACGGCTCGTCCGATCCCGCGGCTCCCGCCCGTCACAAGCGCGCGCGCCTTCATCGCTCGGTCTCCTTCACGTCGGCGCGGTGCACATGAAACCGCGCGCTCGCGTAGCGTCTCCCGTCGGCGCCGCGCACCTCGCCGAGGTAGAGCGCGCTCTCGCCGTCGTCCCAGTCACGCGTGGCGCTCACCGTGAGCTCCTCGCCCACGAGCGCGCGATCGACGTCGAACACGGCCTCGCGCACTCCCAGAAGCCTCCCCGCGCGCGGGCTCCCACGCATCGACGAGAGGCCCTCATGCGCCGCTGCGGTCTGCGCCATGTACTCCACGAAGACCGCCGCGGGGACGGCGCCCGCTTCGACGAACATCGCGCCCTCTCGCACCGTGAGCTCGCAGGTCATCGTCGCGCCCTCGACGCTCGCCACGCGATCGATCAGAAGCATCGGCGCGCGATGCGGGACGAGCGCCTCGATGGGCGGCCACGCCATGCGATCACCCCTCGTCGACGCGCACGTCGACGCACCACGGAGACCCCTCGTCGAGCGAGAGTGACACCGCGCCCGCGCGTCGCGTCGTGATCGCGTCGAGGAGACCGAAGGCCGGAGCGCACGCGCCTCCCTGCGCGGGGTGAACGCGCGGCACCGAGGCGTCGGTGCGGAGCCCTTCGAGGCGCACGCATCCGTGGCGCGCATCGACGCCGAGGTAGAACCCGAAGGCCACCGCGGGGTACGTCCCGTGACCGGGGAGCGGCGCGGGGATCTCTTCTTCTGCGAGGGCCACGGCGACGTGTCCGCCGTGCGCGTCGAGGTGCGCCCACGCTTCGAGCAGCGTCATCGCGACGAGGTCGGCGCCCGCGGAGATGGCCGTCGAGAACGAGGTGTTCGCCCACGCGATCGAGGCCGTCCCGCTCGCCGCGTTGTGGACGCTGTTCTTGAAGCGCATCGGCGAGGGAATCCCCTCGGCGCGGATCTGCGCGAGCAGCGCCACCGCGGTCTGCACCTCACCGAGCTCGGAGCCGAAGACCGTGGGAATCGCGGTGAGGTCCGCGCCGCCCTCCTTCGCGGCCTGCGCGAGCGCGTCGATCCACGCGCGCGTCACCACGCTCGTCCCTCGCAAGAGCCGAGACGGAACGGCCACGCACGGAGGCTCGTGCGACCCTTCGCGGCGATGTCCCTCGGCGCGGTCTCGCCACGAGAGCACGCCCGGAGACCAGTATCCGCAGCCGTAGACGTAGAGCGGACGCATCACGGGGCCCCCACGAGCACGCTCACGTTGCTCCCGCCGAAGCCGAAGGAGTTGCTCAGCACCGCCCTGCAACGAAGCTCTCTACGCGAGAGGTTCACCGCCACGCTGGCCTCGGGGTCGAGCGGAACCGCGTTGAGGCTCGCGGGGATCCATCCCG
This sequence comes from Myxococcota bacterium, assembly GCA_052035985.1. GTDB lineage: Bacteria > Myxococcota_A > Polyangia > Polyangiales > CAISKJ01. The sequence goes on from JBPOHC010000344.1 coordinate 2,880, forward strand.
CTTCGACCGCGAGGATTGCGAACGCAGCTTCGATGGCCCCCGCGGCGCCGAGCGTGTGCCCCGTCGCGCTCTTGGTCGACACCACCGGGACGCGCTCACCGAAGAGCTCGCGTATCACCCTCGCCTCGACCTGATCGTTCTTGGGCGTCCCTGTTCCGTGGGCGTTGATGTGGTCGACGTCGTCGAGCTCGACGCCCGCCTGCGTGAGCGCGCCGAGCATCGCGGCCTTCGCGCCGGCCCCCTCGGGGTGCGGCGACGACATGTGAAACGCGTCGGCGCTCTCTCCGACGCCCATGAGCAGCGCGCGCCCGTCGCCCGCTCGCTCGAGGAGAAAGAGCGCGCCGCCTTCGCCGAGGTTCATCCCCTCGCGTCCGAGGCCGAAGGGCCTGCACGGCACGGGCGACAAGACGCTCAGCGCGTGAAAGCCTCGGATCGTCGTCTGGCAGAGCGAGTCGAAGCCGCCCACGAGCACCGCGTCGACGAGGTCCGCGCGAAGGAGGCGCTGCGCCGCGGCGAAGACCTTTCCGCTCGATGAGCACGCCGTCGAGAGCGCGTAGCGCGGCCCTCGGATGCCCGCGCGCGCGGCCACGAAATCGACGGCGGCGTGCAGGCTGTGACGCTTGTAGAGGTCGTAGTCGGTCGGAAAATTCCCCGTCGCCTGGTGCTGCGCGAGGGCCTCTTCGGTGACGGCCAGGCCCCCGACGCTCGTGCCGAGGATCACGGCCACGCGGTCGGAGCCCCAGCGCGCCACCGCCGATGAAACCTGCGCAGTGAGCTCGTCGTGGAGCCTCGCCACGATGCGCGCCACGGGGCTCTCGTAGCGCGCGAACGACGGCGCGAGCGCCTCGAGCGGCGACGGCAGCGCGCCGCACACCGTGGGAAATGGGAGATCCACGGGAGGCGCCCGCAGCCCCGATCGCTCCGCCGAGAGCCCTGCGACGGTCTCTTCGGTGGTGACCCCGAGGGCCGTGCACACCGACCACGCCGTGATGGGGTACCGGGGGATCGCTGGAGCGCGATGCATCGAGAGGTGCTCTACATCAACGCTCCGGGGGCGTTCAACCGCGTTGCCTCGTCGGCGTGGTGGTTGACATCCCGGGCGCCGACGACCTCTGGCACCATCGCGCGATGGTTGTGCGCGAGCGCGAGCCTCTGGACTACGCCCTTCACATGGCGGGCCTCTCGCTCACGGGCTTCGAACGCAACAACAACGAAGACGCCGTGGGCTGCTTCGACGACCGCCTCGCCGTCGTGGTCGACAGCATGGGGGGCAACGCCTCCGGGGCCTTCGTTCCGCCCGTCATTCTCCCCGCGCTGCGCGAGGCGTTGAGGGGGGCGAGGGCGCCCGACGACAGCCCCGTCACCGCCCTCATGGCCGCGGCCTTCGCGCGCGCCCACGAGGGATATCGCGCGACGGCCACCGCGGTCGGCCAGGCCATGCTCGGCGCGGGCGCGGTGGTCGGAGCCCTGTGGCTCTCGGGGCGCCGCGGCGCCTTCGCGCACGTCGGCGACACGCGCTGCTACCGCTGGCGAGACGGCGCGGTCACGCAGATCGGCCGCGAGCACTCGCTCGTGCAGGAGCTTCTGAGCAACCCCGAGTTTCAGACCGACGAGGGCCGCGCCACGATCGCGAACTACCGCAACGTCGTCACGCGGGCCTTCTTCGCCGAGCGCGCGCCCGAGCCCGAGCTCATCGAGCTCGACCTCCGCGTCGGAGACCGCTTTCTGCTCTGCTCCGACGGCCTGTGGCGGACCCTCGAAGAGCCTGAAATCAAGGCCGTGATGGGCGAAGGTGCGCCCCTCGACGCGACGCTCCGCGCGCTGATGGGACACGGCCTCACGGCCCCCTCGGGCGACAACCTCTCGGCGGTGCTGGCCGAGGTCTGCGAGTCCGCGCCCGACCGCGCGACGCCCGATGCGTCGCAGCGAGAGTCACTCGACGACGGTGCGCTCGCGGTCGACGCGCTCCGAGCGCGCAGATGGAGCCCCGAGCACCGCGGAGACGACGCGGTGCGCGCGTGCCTCGAAGGTCACACGCAGATCGAAGAGGCGTGGGAGGCGCTCGCGTCGCGAGGGATCATCCCCATGCGATGGACCGACGCGCCGACGCGGCGGTTCCTCTGCGGCGAGCGCATGGAGAAGATGCCCTTGCGCGAGGCCGAGGGCTTCGCGCACGAGCTCATCACACGGGGTGCGGTCGTGAGCGCGGTGACGAAGGCGCTGACCGATGTGACCGTGCGCTGGCGCGACGTCTCGGCGCTCCCATCGACGCTCGAGCAGGTCGCGCGCGTCGCGTCTGACGTCGAGGGGATCGAGCGCGCCGAGCGGCTCATCGACGAGGCGGCGTCACGGCTCCGGCCCTTCGGCTACGCGTCGCCCGAGCGCCACATCTGGACCTTCGCGGACGCGAAGACGCGGCGCGATGCGCGCTGGCCGCTCGACCTCAATCAAGACGCCCTGGCGGCGCTCTGCGACCTCAAGGAAACCTCTCAAAACCAGTGGCCCGGCGACATCCCGAGGCTCGCCGACGGGACCTTCGACCTCGTGAAGCGGCTCTGTGATGGCGACGACGCGTGGAGCGCGAAGACGCCCTTCGGGGTCCCGCGGTGGCACGCGTCGCTGCGAGGTCATCCGTACGCCGACCTGCCGTCGCCGTTTCGTCCGCTGCGAGAGATCGTCGCGCTCGGATACCTCGCGGCCGAGGTGGGGCTGTGGGGCCGCGTGTTGATGATGGCCGCCGAAGAGGCTCCCGTGGCACCTCCGCCGACGGAGGCGAGGCGCGCGGAGTCACCCGCCGCGCCCCCGCGTCCGTGGTGGAAGATCTGGTAGTCGAGGGCTCTTACGGCAGGAGCGGGCAGCGTCCGCCCATCGGCGTCGAGCAGCGATCGACGCAGCCCGGAATTCCGCAGGGGTAGCAGCACAGGAGCCCCTCCGCGCAGGCGGCGCCGCTCCCGCACTCGGCGCCGAGCGGGAGCCCGCCGCCATCCGTGCTCACGTCGGCGCTCGCATCGGCGCTCCCTGCGTCGACGGGGCCCGCGTCGGGGCACGCGCCCATCGAGCGATACGCGCGGGCGGGCAGGCACGCGCTCACCTGCTGGATCGTGCGTCCGTCGCAGCCGCAGTACTGGGGCGCCACGGGGAGCGACTGGCACCCGTTGCTGTGACACACGCCGCGCGTCTGATCGCAGCCGAGCGCGAACTCGCAGACCTGTCCGCTCGGGCAGTCGCCGTTGCTCGTGCAGCCGGTCCCCGCGTCCTCGGTGGGAATCACGAAGGGAGGCGCGCAGCCGCACTCCGCAGGAGACTCCACGGCCGACCACGTGCGCGGCGTCCCCGCGGAGTCAACGCGCTGGACGCACACGTGACAGGGCCGCCCTCCAGCGCGGACCGCGGTGCAGATCGTCTCGGCCATGCTGACCATGCAGCAGATGTCCGACGTCGCGATCGCGTTGGCGCACGCGTCGGGACGATCACCGGGCACGTCCCCCACGGGCACATCGGTGACGGGCACATCCGTCACGGGCACATCGGTGACGGGCACATCGAGGCGCGGCGCATCGCCGACGGGAACGTCGCTCGCGTCATTGATGGGCGCGTCGGAGCGCGACGCGTCGTCAGAGGCTCCGATGGGCGCGTCGGGGTTGCACGCGCTCAGCGCGAGGGCGGCGAAGGCGATGAACGACGAACGGAAAGCATGCGTCATGGCGGCGCTCCTGGTTGTGATGCTCGCTCGACGAGCACGACGCGTGTGTGCGACGAGGGGAGCGCATCCGTGACGAAATCGACAGCGGTCGCGAAGGGCACTGTCCCCGAGCGGTGTGCGGCGACCACCGGCAGAAACCGGCGACAGTGATGACGCCGGGGCGTCACGCTGAGATTGCTCCCGGCGTCATCACGGCCGCCGGTCCTTTGAGGCGGTAGTTCCTGCGGTTGGCGCGTACGCCGCCCGCTCCGGCACAGCCGCGCTAACGAGCCGTCACGAAGCCCCGAAGCGCCGCGATGACCTCGTCGAGATGCTCGCTCCAGAGGTCGTTGTGCCCCCCGCGAGGGATGCGCACGAGCGCCCCGCGGCGAAAGGCGCGCGACATCCGCTCGCCATGCGCGAAGGGGATCACCTCGTCGTCAGTTCCGTGGATCACCAGCACGGGCACGTCGATCGAGGGCGCGCGCGACTCGCTGTCGAAGCGGTCTCGCACGAGCATCCCCACGGGGAGCCACCAGAAGCGATCGGAGGCCACCGCGCTCACCGAGCGGAACGGAGAGATGAGCACGAGCCGCGCGCCCGCTCCCCGCGCCGCGAGGGCCGTCGCGACGCCCGTTCCGAGCGACTGCCCCACGAGCACCGTGCGATCGACAGAGACGCCGAGACGGTCACGCAGGAGCCGCATCGCGCCGTCGGCCACATCGACGATCGCGTCTTCGCTCGGGGAGTCACCCGCGAGCGGTCCATAGCCCGGGTACTCGACGGAGAAGACGTTCCACCCCTCGGCGCGAAAGAGCGGCGCGAGGTCGCCGCTGTCTGCGAGCTGCGCGCCGTTGCCGTGAAAGAACGCGATCGTGGGAGCGCCCTCGCGCGCCGCGGACCACAGCGCGACGACGCGTCGACCGCCCGCGGAGCGTCCCTCGACGAGCACGCCCGCACCCGCAGCGACGGCCCTCGGCGGAGGCGCGGGGAACAAGATCATCCGTTGACACGCGAGGAGCATCAGGGCCGCGGCAAGATACGCGAGCGCGAGCGAGCGCGCGACGCGAAGCGGCCACGGGCGCGACGACTTCACGGCGAGCGCGCAGCCCCATCACCCGTGAGCAAACGCAGGTCGCTCACGATCCCCGGCGTGTCGGCGTCGTCGGGGAGCGCATACCGTCGCTCGCTTCCCGCGTTGAGCGAGAGCACGAGGTCCTCCGCAGGATCACGGCTCCAACCGCCCGCGGGACGCTCGCTCCTGATCGCCGTGACATCCGCGAAGGCGACGCGCTCGACCACACCGGGATCGCGGTAGAGCAAGAGCTCCCTGCGATCGGCGGTGACCTCGACGCGACGGACCACACGAGACCGCAGCGCCGCGGTGAGCATCGAGAGCGCCACCGCCGCGCCGAGCGCGATCATCGGAACCGTCATCGCCCCGAGCGCCCCCTCCCGCGCGAACCACCGCAGGAACGACATCATCCACGCGCACGCGAAGCCCGTCGCGAGCGACACGACCACCTTCCACGCGAGCGACGTGCGAGGGCTGTCGTAGATCACGTTCTCGAACGCGTCGGAGGAGGGCCGCGCTTCCATCGAGCGCGGGAGCATATCCCATGCGGCTCGCTCACCGCGTCGCGACGTGCGCTCGCAGCGTCACCCCGTGCGGACCGCCCTGCACCCCGAGCGCCGTGAAGGCTCTGAAACCTGCGCCCCCGAGAGAGATTCTCGATCCCCTCGGCGTACGCCCATCGCAGGATGCGTCGCGTCGAGAGGCGCGCAGCGCGCTCGCGACAGCATCGCTGACGGAGGTTCCTTCGATGACGACTCACACGCTTCGCTCGACGCTCGGAGTGGCGCTCCTCGCCACGTCCCTCATGTCCTGTCAGTCCGCCGCGCAGCTCGCGGGCACGCTCGCCAACGCGGGCGGCGGCGGAGGCGCGGGAGGTGGCTCCATCGCGCGCCCCAATCCACCGACGCTGCTCCGCACCGACGTGCGGCTCACCGAGCGTCCCACCGAGCAGCAGCTCGCGGCGTACTACTGCTCGCAGGCGGTCAACGTGCCCGCGATCATCTCGCCGTGCCGCGTGTTCGGCGCGATCCCCACGCGCGACAGCCTGCGCTTCACCTTCGCCGTCGACCTCACGCTCCGCAACGACAACCAGATCCCGCTGCCCACGGCCGAGGCCCTCCTGGCCTTCACCGCGTACCCGCAGGCGAGCGGGCAGCACAACCTCGGCGCGCTCTGCGTCTCGCTCCGCAACGAGGATCAGGTCACCGACCTCCCCGACGGCTGCCGCGACCGCGGAGACAGCATCCGCACGATGGCCGACTTCGGCGGCGCCGCGGCGCGCTTCCTCTTCAACGTCGCCACGGGGCAGACGCGCGTTCAAGACGTCCGCATCCGCACCATTCCGCCGGGCGGAGAGATTCACGTGGTGGTGAGTCTGGGCCTCGACCCCGAGAGCACCGTGGGGCTCATCCGCACGATGTCCGAGTCGTCGATCCAGGGGCTCCAGCGCGGGCAGCAGCCGCACTTCACGATCCCCTATCAGCTCGAAGGCTCGCTCTGGATCGAGGTGCAGAACTTCGGACGCTTCGCCGTCGCCATTCCGCAGACGCGCGGAGAGTTCGACCTCGGCGCGCAGCTCCAGCAGGCCGCCACGCACTGACCCGTCACACTCTCCTCACCCCCTACACATAGCGATCGGCGCGCGCGAGCACCTCCAAGGGAAGCTCCACCCGCAGCGTGTCGGCCATGTCGCCGAGCTCGTCTGCGTAGGTGCGCGCCCTGACGCGCTCCATCTCGTGATGGAGCCGCAGCGTCGCGATGGGCTCACCCGGTCGCGTGAGCTGATGCTGCGCGGTCTCGAAGAGCGCCCGCGACGCGACGGGGAGAAAGTCGTCTCCCTCGCACCACATCGCGAGGGCCTTGTGCGCCGTGGCGTTGGCCGCCACCTCGAGGGCTGTCGCGAGCCACCCGTACACGTCGCTCTCGGCCTTCACAGCCGCTTCGGCGAGGCTGTTCACGAGGCCGTCATCGAGGGCCGCGCGCTGCTCCTCGCTGAGCCGCGAGATGCCCGCGAAGGCTTTGAGGGCCGAGTGCGCGCTGCCCACGGCGCGTCCGAGGGCGCGTGCGCTGGCGAGCGTCGACATGCGGGCGACTTCACGTTGCGCGAGCCCCACCTTGGCGCCGAGCGCGCGGAGCCGCTTCACGGTCTCGGGGTCGTGGAGCGCGCGCGTGGCCTCTTCATCGATCCAGTCGGTGGAGGGCAGCGCGGCGAGCGCGGTGAAGCGCTCGCGGTGGGCGGAGAGCTCGGTCTGCACGAGCTCTCCCACGGCGTCGGCGCAGAGGTCCGAGAGGCGCAGGGTGGTGCTCTGAAAGCGCTCTCCCTCGCGGCGCATGTGGCCTTCGAACTGCTCGGTGGCGGAGGAGGTCGCGCGCTCGTTCCCCGCGCCCCAGTTCTCGGCGAGGTAGACGATGCGGGTGGCGAGGGCGTCCTTCTTGGTGACGTTCGAGAGCGACGGGCGCACGAGGCGTCCGGTCATCACGACGACGCGCTTGAGCGGCGGCTGGAGCGCGCCCGCGAGGCCCATGAGGTCATCGGCGCGGGGGCACGCGCGCCACGCGGCGCGGAGGTCGTCACCCTGCGCCTCGGTCCACGCGAGGAGCGCGTCGCGGCGAGGCCACTCGACCTTGTGCGCGTCGAACCAGTCATTGAGTGCGTCGGAGACCCTGCCCATGCGCGCCGCCGTTCCGTTGTTGGGTTGTTTGAGAGAGCGGCGGATATGCGACGGCGCGCGCCGCGGCGTCAATGGAGACCGCGGGCGTACGCCCTCACGCGCCTCAGCGCCGACGTACAAGCACCGGCGCGTAAGCGCCGGGGGGCCAACGCCAACGCCAGCAATCACCGAAGCAATCCCATTGCCCAGATCACGCTGCGTGCGATCGCCGACGGGCGCTCGGCGCGGATACACTCGTCGCCGCGATGCTGCCCCGCGCGCTCCCTCCATGGATTCCGTCGCCCTCTGAGGTGCTCGGTGACGGCGACGCGTCGAAGCGGCGGTGGGTGCTCGCGCTCACGCCCGCGCTCTTCGTGCTCTCCTCGGTGGTCGCGTTCTGCGCTCACTACGCGGACCGGAGCTGGTACGGCGGGATCTTCTTTCCGCTCGCGGCGATCGTCGTGTGTGTCTCGGTCGTACCGATCGCGAGGCGCGCGCGGCGTGACGTCTCCGCGACGAGTGCGCAGACCGCGTACCTCGCGCTGGCCTCGCTCACGCCGTGGCTGGTCTTCGGGTGGTTCACCGCAGCCGGAATGGACGTCGACGGCGGCTCAGGCGGAGCCCTGGGGACCTCCGCGCTCGTGTGCTCCTCGCCCATGCTCCTGGGTATCCTGCCGCTGACGCTGCGCGCGCTGCTTCGCCTGCCCGTGCTCAAAGGCCACGGCTGGCCCGTCTACGCGTCGGCAGCCGTCATCGCCGCGCTCGCGCTCGCCTCGACGGTCTTCTCGGCGCTGCACCCGACCCCGGACGCGCTCGTCAACTACCGCGAGGAGCACATCGCGTTCGAGCGCAACGACGACACGGGGCGCTACGAGTGTGCCGCGGGAGAGGGGCTCACCCTCCAGCAACGACGCGTCGGAGCTCGTTGCGTGACGCGGCTCATACGGAATCGTCCGCCCTCTTCGCGCTCTTTCGGCTATCTCGCCCACGACTGCGCATCGCCCGTGAAACGCTACGG
>JBPOHC010001005.1:0-2878 GCA_052035985.1 Myxococcota bacterium
CGTCGCTCGCGTGGCCGTGCTCCATCGTGTGATCGTCGCGCGCCGATCGCGCTACGGCAACGCCTCCGCGACTCGCTCCGCGGATCGTCGCCACCGTCTCGTTGAGCGCGTCGAACGTGCGACGGTCAATCTCCTCAGCGCCCGCCACGTACCCACGCAGGAACGCCGCATTGATGCGCGTCGCCCCGTTGGGTCCGTCGACCGCCTCGTTGATCGCGCGCTCCACGAGCCGCGCGATGTCGGCGCGTCGCTCCTCGCTCATGCGCACCGCGGCGAGCGCTGCTGTCAGTTCTTCGCGTGCACTCACGTCGTCACCTCTCCCCGTACGCCTCGCGGATCTTCGCGAGTTGGTCGGCCGCCGTATCCCACTGCGCGGTGTTGACCGCGACGATGAGTTGCGAGAGAGCGCGCAGCGCCACGACGTTGCGGTCTCGCGCTCCGAACACCGCCGTCATCGTCGACAGTGCGCATTGCGCGGCCATGTGCGTCTGATCGCACACGCAGGTGAAGAACACGTCCGCCGTCATCTCCATCTTGCTCACGTCGTCACCTTCTTCTCGATGCGCTTGATGGCGCGGTCGTACGCTTCGACCTCGGCGCGCTTCAACATCTCTTCGGCGTCGATCTCAGTGAGCCTCTTCGCGAGTGCGGCGTGCGCATCGGCGCGCTTCGTCTCCGATGCATCGGCCTCGCGTTGTTTGTCCCTGCGGGCGCTCTTGGCCCACGCCAACACCTCTGACGCGAGCGGCGAACCGCCGTCGCACCGACGACCGTAGAACCCTGTGCGACGCGCCTCGTGCTTCGCCATCACGAACCCGTCGCCGCGCGCGAGTACGTCGCGAACTCCACCGCACGTCGGACACTTCGCTTGCAGGTACACCTTCACGTCGTCACCTCTCCCGGCACGTAGTCTCGATCCCACGGCACCACCGCCACATCAGGCGCCGCTCTGAACGCGCGCACCTCGTCGATGCGCGAGACCGCCACGTCGCAGCCCGCGAGGCGAAGCACGTCGCGCAACGTGTCAGCGGAACCGCCGTCAGTCTCCGCGTCGAGGTCCGCGGCCACAAGGTCGGCGCAGTCGTCGCACACGGTGGTGTTCGTGTGCTTCGCGGGGCACAGCGCGCAGGTCACTACGGTCTCGCTCGGGTTCACGACTCCACCCCAACGCCGCGCCACTCGCCCGCGTCGGCGGAGACGGCCTCGCGCATCTCCTCGACCATCTCTTCGGCGGCGAGTTTCACCGCGTCGTGGTCGGCGGGTCCGAGGCACGACGGGCGCCCTTCGTAGCGCTGCCACACCTCCCACGCGCACGGGTTGGCGGCGCTGCGGGTCGCCCACTTCTCGCGCATGGCGACCGCGGCGCAGAGGTCGAGTTGATCGACGGTCGCGCCTACCACCGTCACCGTCGCGCGGTGCAGCGCGTAGTGCTCCACGGTCGCGTACTTCCTCGGTCGCGTGCTCGTTACTCGCATCGTCGTCTCCCTCTGTCTCTACGGTTCGTCGCGGTGGTTGTTACGTCATCGGCGCGATCGTGCGCCGTCACGAACCCTCGGCGCGCGAGGGCTGGTGACGGGGCGCGTGCCCCGCGTGTCTCAGCGGACGTCTTCGCGAGCGCCGATGGTGACGGACCACACGCCCATCGTGGTGTCGCACTCGACGCGGTGGCCTTCGGGCGCAGCGTGGTACGCCGCGAGGCACTCCGCGATCTCGTCGTAGGGGATGTCTCGCGCGGGGCAAGCGCAGTCAACGACCGTCACGCCTCCGCGGTTCCACTCCGCCTTACCGCGGCCAGCCCACGCCCCGATGGGTTCGTAGATGTCGATGCGCCGCGACATCGCCGCGTGCCAGACCTCATAGATGCCGGGGTCGTCGCCGCCCGCGTCGCCGAAGGTGTAGCCCGCTGCGCGCATCATGTCGCCGATCTCGCGCGACGTCTGCTCGGCCCACGCATCGACCTGATCGACGTCGGCGGGGTCAACCGGCGCGACGTGGTAACTCACCACGATGCGCCCTTCGCGCACGATGGCGGTCACGGTGACGTCGGGGGTCGAGAGGGCGGCGAGGTGGGCGACAATCGAGGCGGCGGTGGTCGTCATGGTCTTCGTGCTCCGGTTCGTCGCGTCGCTCACTGCGTCGCTGACAACGAGGACTCTACGGACGATCGATCGCAGCGTCAACGATTATTCGTCACTATTCTGCGACGTGCCTTGTTTCGTAGCGTTTTCGCGCGTCGATTTCCCCGGCGACGACGGCGGTTGTAACGCGCCCGCGCGGCGAGCGTAGATACGCGCATGGGATTCAACGTCGCCTCACCCCCGCCCGATCCCCTCGACGTCGCCCGCCAACGCATCGAGGCCATCCGCGCTCAGCTCGCACACACGAGCGCGCGCCTCACCGCCGCCGACGTGGCAGACCCGCGCGTCACGCGAGCGATCGACGAAGCCGCCGACGTCGCGCGCGGCATCGAGGCGGCGCGTCGCAGCGTCTCCCGCGATTCGGTGACGACGTGACGGCGCTGTTCGACGTGCTCTCGCTCCTCGCCGCAGTCGCTCCTCGCGTGCCGTGGCAATGGATCGCACCGTTCGCCGCCGTGCTCCTCGTCGCGTGCGCGTGGTGCGACCGCGAGGGGGCGCGATGACCCCGCGCATCATCACCGCCGACGTCGCGCGGGAACTGCTTCACGGCGCCACAGAAGGACCGTGGGAAGTCGGCGTCGCTTCGTCGTGGCAGGGAAGCGTTCGCATCGAGACGGAGATGTACGTGCGCCGTCCCGGCGACAACGTCGCCCTCGCCGCGCAGGTCATCGACCCCCGCACCGAAGAGATCAGCGAGAGCAACGCGCGCCTCCTCGCCGCCGCGCCCGACCTCGCGCACA
>JBPOHC010000142.1:0-131420 GCA_052035985.1 Myxococcota bacterium
CGCCCGTGGGGATGTTGTAGTGGTTGAGGTGGAGCCACGTCTCGAGGCCCGTCGACTGCGTGGCCGAGAGCACCACGACGTCGTACTCGCCGACGGTGAACTGCGCCTCGATGCGCACGCCGAGGTCGTCGCGCTCCTGCATCGCGCCGCGGCGCACCGCGCCGCCCGAGCCTCCGGGCGCCATCGCCGCCTGGGGCCTGGGCGGAGGCTGAAAGCACGGGTCCTGCTCCCAGTACTCGACGAGGCGCGGCGCGGTGAGCCCTTCGAGGTGCTGAAACACGTCGTGGGGCAGCGTCCGCACGTTCTCGCGCTGGAGCACGATGGGCACCGGGACGACCATCGCGAAGTCCTGCGCGGGGCCGTCGTAGTCGTTGCTCATCGAGAGCACGGTGCGGGTCCCCTCGCGCATGAGGGCGACGCGCGTGGCCTTGTTGGTGAGCTGCTCGCTCGACCCCGACACGTAGAACCCGCAGAAGGCGTCGGCGGGCGCAGAGGGGCCGATGGCGGCGCAGAGGCTCAGGCCGAACACGGCCGCGCGGAGCGTCTTCGAAGCGTTGCGTTGGAGCATGGTGATAGGTCGTTCCTCCCGTGTGGGCGACGAGGATGTTCGTCGCTCCGTGGAGAGGTCAACACCGAATCACGAAGACGTGTTGGAACAAGCACGAGCGCGTGAGCGCTCGATGGGGGTGCTCAGACGGAGGGCGATCAGCGCAGCGACTTCGACAGCTCGCCGCGGATGCGCTCCTCGATCTTGCCCTTGATCATGCGCATGGCGAAGCCGAGCTCGATCTGCACGCGGACGGCCGTGTCGGTGACGGTGAAGGTGCCCTTGACCGGCTTCGAGATGGTGAAGATGTCACCGGCCCAGGTGCCGTCGAGGCCGATCTCGCTCTTGATGCGAGCGATGACCTCGGAGGCCTTCTGCCTCGCGGTGTCCTTGCCGAGCGTGTGATTCTGGCTGATATCGATGTCGGCCATGTGCGCCTTGATCCTTCCGTGAAGGGGAAATTCGCGCGCGAGGCTGTCAGGGCGTGACGATTCCGTCAATGACTTCGAGGGCCATCTCCCAACGCTCCAGCGGCGGCATCACGTAGGCGCCGTGGACGCGGTCTTTCACCGCCGAGAGCATCTCCCGGGCGATGGCGACGCCTTCTTTACGGGCCTGCGGTCCGCTCCCGGCCTTGCGCATGCGATCACGGATGCCGTCAGGGATGCGCATCCCCGGCACCTCGTTGTGGAGGAACTCCGCGTTGCGATGGCTCGCCAGCGGGAGAATCCCCACGAGCACGGGCACCCCGAGCGGCTCCACGTCCGAGAGGAATCTCTCCAGCACCGCGGGGTCGTAGACGGGCTGGGTCATCACGGCCTCGGCGCCCGCCTCGATCTTCTTCTTCAACCGATTGATCTCGCGCTGATAGTCCATCGCCGCGGGCTCCGCGCCCGTGAGCAGGAGGAAGCGCGTCACGCCGCCGAGGGCCTTGCCGCCCGGGTCGCGCCCGTGGTTGAGCCCTCGCACCAGGCGCAGGAGCCCCACGGAGTCGAGGTCGTACACGGCCGTGCAGTCGGGGTAGTCGCCCATCTTCGGCGGATCGCCCGTGATGATGACCATGTTGCGCACGCCGAGCTCGTGCGCGCCCATCACGTGCCCCACGAGCCCGAGGAGGTTCCGGTCGCGACAGCACACGTGGAGGATGGGGTCGATGCCCTCTTGAATGAGCCGCACGGCGAGGGCGAGGTTCATCATGCGCGCGCTGGCCCTGGGGCCGTCGGCGATGTTGATGACGTCGACGCCGTTCTTCACGAGCATCTTCGCGCCCTCGATGGCGCGCGTCGGGTCCATCCCCGCGGGGGGATTCACCTCGACGCTCACGACGAACTTCTTCTTCGCGATCTTGGCCGAGAGCGTCGACTTCTCGTCGAAGCGCACGAGCTCCAGTCCCTCGGGCACGACGAACATCGCGGGCTGCGCGCCGGAGGTGGTGTCCGCGGGCTCGTTGTTCGTGAGCGCGACGGCGCCGGGATCGCCCTCGTGGGCGTGCATGCGCGTGGCGTACGCGACGCGACGGATGTGATCCGCCGTGGTGCCGCAGCAGCCGCCGAGGAGGCGCACGCCGAGCTTGATGAGGCGCCGCGCGTAGACCCCGAAGTACTCGGGGTTGGCCATGTAGAGCAGCCGCCCCTCGACCCTGCGAGGGACGCCCGCGTTGGGCATCGCGGCGAGGGGGAGCCCCGCGGCGCGCATCTTCTCGATCATCTGCGTGACGACGTCGAAGACGCCCGCAGGGCCGTCGCCGCAGTTGACGCCGATGACGTCGGCGCCCCAGCCCGCGAGCTTGTCGGCCATGGCTTCGGGGGAGGTCCCGTCGGCCATGGTGCCGAAGGCGTCGAAGCTCACCATCGCGATGACGGGGAGGTCCGTGGCGTCTTTCACGGCTTCGAGGGCGAGGCGCACCTCCTCGGGCTGACGCATGGTCTCGATGGCGATGAAGTCTGCGCCGATGAGCCCTTTGGCCTGATCGCGAAAGGCCGCGCGCACGTCGTGGAGGTCGCGCTCGGGCATGCCCTTCACGTTCACGCCCGCGGGGCCGATGGAGCCCGCCACCCAGGCGCCGGCCGACGAGGGGCCTGCTTCGGAAATGGCTTCGCGGGCGAGTCGCACACCCGCCTCGTTGAGCTCGCGGACCTTGTTCTCGAGGTTGAAGCGCGCGAGTCGAAAGCGGTTGGCGCCGAAGGTGTTGGTCTCGATGACCTGCGCCCCGGCCTTGAGGTACTCGCGGTGGATCGACTTGATGAGGTCGGGCCGCGAGAGGCAGATCTCTTCGTAATTGGCGGTGTAGAGGATGCCGCGCTCGTAGAGCTGCGTGCCCATCGCGCCGTCGGCCACGATGGGATGGTCGCGGAGGGCCTCGAGGAAGCGGTGCGTCATGGTTGGGGGCTTCGTTGCGTACTCCCCTCGCGGCGTTTCCGCAACGGCGCGTCATCGCGGGGCTTGAAGTCGAACGTGTCGGGGGACTAGGGTCCGCGCGCCATGTCGAACCGACCCGTCGCACTCATCACCGGCGCCAACGGAGAGATCGGTCGCTCGCTCCTGGAGCGACTGCATCAAGACGGACGCTACCGCATCGTCACGCTCGACCTCACGCCGCTGCCCGAGCGCTACCGCCCGCTCTGCGACGAGACCTACGCGGGGAACATCCTCGATCGGTACCTCCTCGACCAGCTCGCGGCGCACCACGAGATCGAGGCGGTGTTCCACCTGGCGGCGCTGCTCTCGACGCGCGGCGAGCGCGACCCCGAGCTGGCGCACCAGATCAACGTCGAGGGCACGCTCCACCTCCTGCGCATGGCGCAGACGATCTCCGCGCGCCTCGGACGCTCGGTGAAGTTCATCTTCCCGAGCTCCATCGCGGTGTACGGCGTGGGGTCCATCGAGAACAAGCGCGCCCTCGGCCGCGTGCGCGAAGACCAGGGCATGGAGCCCATCACGATGTACGGCGTAAACAAGCTCTACGCCGAGCACCTGGGCCGCTACTTCATGCGCCACTACCGCGCGCTGGCCGCGGGTGCGGAGGGCTCCGTTCGCCTCGATTTCCGTGGGATTCGCTTCCCCGGACTGATCTCTGCGGAGACGGTTCCGACGGGTGGGACGAGCGACTACGGCCCCGAGATGTTGCACGCGGCGGCGCAGTCGAAGCCCTACCAGTGCTTCGTGGGCCCCGAGGCGCAGATCCCCTTCATGGCGATGCCCGACGCGGTCCGCTCGATGCTGTCGCTGCTCGACGCGCCGCGCGAGTCGCTCACGCTTCCGAGCTACAACGTGGGCGCGTTCAGCCTCTCGGCCGCGGAGTTCGCGACGAGGGTGAAGCGCGCGTTCCCTGGGGCTGAGATCACGTTCGCGCCGGACCCCGCGAGGGCGCGCATCGTGGATTCGTGGCCCGAGGATGTCGACGACACCCGCGCGCGAAACGACTGGGGCTGGAAGCCGATGTACGACATCGACCGCGCGTTCGACGAGTACCTCGTGCCGTCGATCCGCGCGCGCTACAAGCGCTGAGGGGAGCTTATCGGGCTACGAGCGGAAACGTCGCTCGCGTGCGCCCGGAGCCTCTCTGACATCGACCACCGGGAGCTTCTCCCATCCGGCCTCGATCACTGCCGGAACGTGAGTTCGCGGTGATGAGCACCGACATCGCGTCGGAGCATCACGCGGTACGCCGAGAAAGTCCCGGAGCGTGTTCAGGATGTCCGTGAGCTCGTCTCGCCAGCGTCCGCGCTGCGTCAGCTTCCGGTGTCGCGCCTCTTCGGTGAGCGCTTGCGAGAGTTCCCCGTCGATCGATTCGATGTCGCGAAGGCGTGTCTCCAATCGGCCACGCAGCCCGTCGATGAGCGTCGCGCGAGCGCGACGTCGCTCGCTACGATTGCCGTCGTTCACCCCATACGCGGCTTCGGTGTAGGCGGCGTCGGGGTCGTTCTCGACGGCATCGAGCGCGTCGCCCGCGATGACGAAGTGCTTGTCCCACCGGTCGGTGACCGGGTCGAGCAGGCGCGCCCCCGGCGTGACGTCGGGGTAGCGATCTCCGCGGCAGGTGTTGCAGAAGCGACAGAGGTACAAGCAGTTGGAGTAGTCGTCCTCGCGCGCCTTGCCCGCAGGCGTGCTCTTGAGCACCTTGTGTTCGACCGAGAACTGTCCCGTACGTCCGGCGCCGGTCCCCGGCAGCACGACGTCGCGCTCGTGCAGCAGGCAGATCGCGCAGGTGAAGCCGAACTCCCACCGCAGGCAGTCTTTGAAATTCTCGTAGGTCTTGACGGTCGGCGAGTGGGCCCGCGCGAGCTTCTGGGGGTAGGGAGCGGTGCGGCGAGCGAGCACGCGGTCGCTCACGCTCCGCCTCGCAGAAACATCACCTCGTGGTAACGGCGCAGCGCCTCTCGAAGATTGGCGCGGGCGGACGAGATCAGCGGCTCAACGCTCGCGAGCACCACGGCGCGCTGCGCTCCGTGGGTGACCGTCTCCTCGACCGTCCTACGGAGCTGCTCGGCGTTGAGCAGCGCCGTGCTGGCCTTTTCAACCTCCGCGCGAAGCGCCCCGAGGCGCGGGTGCTCGGTCTGCAACACGAGACCGTAGCGCTCGGCGATGCGTCGCCGTAGCCACGGGCGAACGCCGAGAAAATACACTGGAAGCCCCCTCACTCCATCGAGGTCGCCGAGTCGCGCGGCGCACACGCCCTGCTCGTCGCAAGGCACGACGAGCAGCGGCACGTCCAGATCGTCGTGGAGCCCGTCGATGCGATTGAAGAGCCCCGACGCGTCCTCGGGGAGCAGGTTGCGTGAGATGAAGCACACCGCGCCCACGTCTGCGCGCGTTCGCCCCCACCGAGAGAGCACGGACATCGTCGCCCCCGTCAGTCGCGTCGTTGCAGGGCGTCGAACAACATCCCCGCGGGAACCCACACATTCCGCAGATCGCCCTCAGGGAGACGCTCGATGACGTCGAGCAGCGCGCGCCGAAGGGCCTCCGAACCAGCCCGCGCTCGTGGGCTCGTTCGCCTGTTGGACGACGAGCTCACGATCTGCTCGAAGGCGCGCTCACGCGCGACCTCGTCGAGGCCGACCTTCAGCAGCTCGTCTCGGAGCTGCTGCTGTAGCGCCTCCCCCCGGTGCTTCAACCAGACGCCGCGCAGCGGAGAGAGCTCGGGGCGACGAAAGAGGTCGTCCCACGCCATCCACCAGCGAGGGTCGTCGTGGTTGATCTTCTCGGCGAACTCCTCTCGGTACGCCTCTGGGACCGCTTCACCGATGAAGGTACGGGCGACGCCGTCGTGAAAGGCTCGCGAGGGCGTGAAGAGCGTGACCTCCCCTGGCCCGACCTCTTCGTCTCTTGCGAGCACGCGCGCCGTCCCGTCGTCACGACGAACCGCGATTCGCGTCGGCGTGTTGGGGCTCTTCCAGATCCGAAAGAGATCGATCGCCGATGGCGCGGGCGGAGCGGCAGGTGCGCCGATCAACGAGAGCGACGGCACCGCGTCGGCCTTCAATCGGTAGCTGAACACAAGCCCCTCTTGTTCGACCTCGACGCTGTCTGCGAGGTGCTCGCGAACGAAGGTCAGGAGCTTCGACACGCCGAGCTCTCGGGGCGAACGTCCGAGTCGCTTCTGGAGAAGATTGCCGAGCAGCGCCCCGCCGAGTCGCTTCCCCTCGGCCTCGTTGAGGAGCTGCTGGATCGTCGCTGCGATGGTGAGTGCGTCCATGATCTCGCGGCCCGGAAACTATAACGGGCTGCGTACCTCGTGGTACCAGCCCGTTGTAGCGAAGATTGTCCCAAACGACGTCGGTGCTTCCGACGACTCCAACCCACGCGAATCGCTCGCGTGTTCTGGACCCCGCGGCCTCTCGCGAGGCATGGCGATCGCGCGAAACATTGCAAGCAGATCGCGGGGTGTCAAGCCGTGAGCGAAGGGCCGTCCGCCATCCCCCGCATCACCCCTCGATGCGGCGGCGCCTGCACGCTTCCTGATACGTGCTCTCGAAGTCGACGGGGACGAACAGGTCGCCCCGCAGCCGCAGCGGCAGCACCGGGAGCGCGGCGCCCACCTCACACCGCACGCACCACACGTCGACCTCGGTCTCTCCGTCGCGCACCACGGGGCGGTACGCTGCGCCGTAGAGCTCGACGTCGTCGCCCATGCGCGCGTGGTCGGCTCCGAGGGCCGCGACGATCTCGTTGTGGAGGTTCGCCGCGCGGGTCGTCACCACGTCGAGCACGACGACGCTCACGCCCTGGTGGAGAAAGCCCGCGCACTTCGTCGCGAAGGCCCGGCGCTGCTCGGGGCGGTCTTTGTTGGCGGGGCTCACGAGCTCGATCACGCCGACGAGGGTCGCGCCGCCGGTGTCCGCGAGCACGCGGACCTCGAAGGCGTCGGGCACCGCGAGGGGCGCGCGGTGATGCGCCTCGGGCGGTCGCCACGACGGAGAGACCTCCCCAGACGCGTCGGAGAGACGCGCGACGGAGGCCGCCGCGGTGCGTTCGAAGGTCGCGACGTCGATCTCGAGGTGCGTCCCCGCGTGCGTGTGCTCCTCGGCGAGAAAGTCCCGCGGGAGCCATCGCTCGTTGAGCGCGTCGGCGATGCGCGTCGCCCAGTTCGAATGAAACGACTCCCAGTGATGCAGCGGGTGCAACGGCGGACGGAAGTGATCGCGCAGTCCCATTTGAGCTCTCACGGATCTGTACCACGAGACCCCCGCGACACTCCCTCACGGGGGCGCACCCTCGCGCCGAGCCCCCCGCGATACTCCCTCACGGGGTCGCACCCTTCACCCGAGACCCCGGCGATACTCCCGCGCAGGGTCGCACCCTTCACCCGAGACCCCGGCGATACTCCCTCGCGGGGTCGCACCCCTCGTCGGAGACCCCCGCGATACTCCCTCGCAGGGTCGCACCCTCGCACACGAGACCGCGGTGATACCCCGCGCGAAAACTCTGCCGTTCACTTCGCGTCGCGGCCCTCGGTAGCATGGGCCCATGAGTTCGAAATCACCGTCCACCAAGAAGAAGTCCGCACGCCCGAAGGTGGCGCGCGCGAAGGCCGTACGTCCGGCGTCGCCCGCGCCCTTCACCACCGATGACCCACGCGCGGCGTGGCAGCACTTTCGCGCGGAGGCGTTGAAGGCCAACCCCGCGGCGCTCGCGGTCTGCACCGCCGACGCCGACCTCGTGCGCGTCAACGTCGCGCGCGGCGTGGCCTCCGTGACGCCGCTTATCAACAGGGCCCGCGCCGAGCTGCCCACGACCAACGTCACCCGCGCCGTCGAGAGCGCCGCGCTCTCGCTCGCGCTCACCCACGCCGTCGACCTTGTCGGCAACGCGCCCGCGCCCGACGCGCCGACGGGCGACGAGCTCGACGCGGGGCTCTCGCTCAACGAGCGCACGGCGAAGATGTTCGGCGACCGTCAGCTCCTCATGCTCCAGCTCAAGGTGTTCGTGGGCATCGGTGACTTCTCGCAGAGTTCCATGACGACGTTGCTCCAGGGGACCGGACCCATCGACGGCGCGCGCGACGTGCTCTCGGGCAACGCCGCCCTCGACGGAGAGAAGATCGCCGGGCGTCACCCCTTCACCGCGAAGTGGCGGAGCGACGCGACGAAGCGCGCGCGGAGGCTCTTGTCTGAGCTGTCTCCCGCCGACGCGACGCCCGAGGCGGTCGTGCGTGACGCGGCGTCGATCGAGCGCGACGCGTACTGGGCGCTGCTCGTGGCCGCCCACGCCGAGCTGCGAAAGATCGGCATGGTGCTCTTCGGCGAGAAGGACCTCGACGCGAAGGTCCCGCCGCTCATGGCGCGTACGGTTGGACGCGCGGAACCCAGGGGCAATCCCGCCCCTCCCGCATAGCAACGCATCCCTCGTCGATGCCACCGAGAGCCCTCGATCCCCGTGAAGCGTCGTGGCTCGCCATCGCGCGGCGCATCGCGCGACCGGCGAGCCCGCGCCTGGCCGCGATCCGCGCCGCGCTCTCAGACTACGCCGACGCCCTCGACCCGAGAGAGCCGTGGGAGGCCCTCGTCGCGCGCGGCCTCGCCGCGGAGCGCTGGGCCACGCACGGTCCCGCCGACGTGCAGCGCGCGGGCGCCAGGGCGAAGAGCACCGCGGCGGAGTCCATCGCGGCCATCGCGGGCGACCCCCAGGGCGTCGCCACCGTCGAGGCCCTCTCGGCCGAGCTCGCGCGGCGGCTCGAGCCGTGGAGCGAGGTGCTCCCGACGCGCGTGCTGTGGCGCACCGTTCCCGTGACCGCGGCGAAGTTCCCGGTGCCCGAGCCCTTCGCGGCTTCGCCCGCGTTCGCGGCCATCGAGGCGCTCTTCGAATCGCTCACGTGGACGTCGAAGGAAGACGGCGCCCTCCGTCGCAGCGTCGAGCGCGCCTTTCGCCCCGTGTCGGGCAGACCCTCGGGCACCGTGACCGAGGCGAAGCCCCTCACGCGCCCCGACGATCCCCCGTGGTGCGCGCGCTTCTGGGACCGCGCCGGCGCCGGTCAGCACGCCCTCTATCACGCCACCAACGCCGCCCTCTGGAGCGCCTGCGTCGAGCGCGACCTCTCCGTCGGACGCAACGCCCGCGTGCGCGCGAAGCGGTTCCGTGAGCTCCTCGACCCCGCCGAGGCGCTGCTCGAAATCTGGCGCGCGGGCTACGTCGTCGGCGCGCTCTCCGACGAGGCCATCACCGTGTACGCGCCCGAGCGATGGAGCGTCGACGCGCGCTGACCGCGCCCGGGGTCGACCGCTCGGATGCGGTGAGCGACGCGCGGCAGGCGACCGTGGTGGGGTGCTTCGGGCCGAGCGTCCGACGCGCGAGCGCGTGGGCCTTGCGGTGCAACGCGAGGGCCTCGCGGGCGTCTCCGCGCGCGTCGCAGAGGGCGGCGAGGTTGTGCTGCGTGAGGGCCACGTCGGGGTGCGCGGCGCCGAGGCGCGCGCGCTTGATCGCGAGCGCGCGGCGGTAGAGGGCGTCGGCCTCGTCGAGGCGCCCCGTGACCGAGAGCACCGAGGCGAGGTTGTGACACACCACCGAGACCTCGTAGTGCGAGGCGCCGTAGAGGTCTTCGAAGCGCGAGAGGAGCCCGCGCAGCATCGCCTCGGCCTCGCCGAAGCGCCCGAGGTCGGCCACGATCGCCGCGAGCGCGCCGCAGTCCTCGAGCGCCTCGGGGGAGTTCTCTCCGAGGCGCTCCGCGCGGAGCTCGTAGCCGCGGCGGTCGTAGGGCTCGGCCTCGATGAAGCGGTCGCGCGCGTGCTCGAGGCCGCCGAGGTTGTGGAGCAGCGCGCACACGAGCTCGGGGTCACCGGGAGGCGCCTCTGCGATGGCGAGGGCGCGGAGGTACGCGCGCTCACCGGCCGCGAACCATCCCGCGAACTTGCAGAGGATCCCGTAGCTGTTGAGCGCGGTGGCGTGCTCGATGGAGTCTTCTCCGAAGGCGCCCCGCATCACGCGGAGCGCGCGCCCGAAGACCGCGCGGGCCTCGGCGTAGCGTCCGAGCGCGCGGAGCGTGTCGCCCATGCGCGCGAGCGACTGCGCGCGAAAGGCCCTCAGCTCACGGACGCGCGGGTACCGATCGTAGATCGACAGCGCGCGCGCGAGGAGCTTCACGGCGTCGCGCTCCGCTCCCTGCGCGGCGCGGACCATGGCGAGCGTGTCGAGGCAGCTCGCGACGTCGGGGTGGTGCTTCCCCGCGTGTCGCGCGAAGAGGTCGACGGCCTGTTCGGCGCGCTTGCGTGCGAGCGCGTGGCGGCCCGCATGAAGGAGCGTGACGGCGCGCTCGTTGAGCGCCGCTGCGGTGTCGAGGGGGTCTGCTGGGGGTCGTGGCATCGTGCGTCGGTTACGCGCGACGTGTGGCGCGGCTCAGGCCCGCGATTGGCTGTGGTTGAACTTCACACCGCCGGCCTTCACGCCGGTGCGGATCACGAGCTTGTGGCTGTGATTGAGCCTCACGCCGCCAGCCTTCACCCTCGTACGAATCTTCATCGTGCACCCTTTTGAGAGAGCGTCCGTCAAGGCGCGGCGAGCGTCGGTCGATTCACCCGGTGAGTCAAGCGAGAGCCCTTCCCCTCGGATCGGGCGCCGCGCGCGATCACCGCGCCCGACGGTTGCGGTACATTCGCCGACGCAATGGACGGGATCGACCTCGCGGGCCTGCGTTTCAGCTCTTCGAAGCCGCCGAACCCCACGTGGTTCGCGTGGGGCAGCGAGCGCGGAGGCGCGCTCTCCATCGACGGAGTGGAGTACCTCGGGGCCACGGCGCCCGACCGCATCGCGAAGGGCCCGCCGCGCGTGCTCGGCATCGACGCGCCCTTCGGCGTGCCCGCGGGCCTCGCGAAGATGCTCTCGCCGCTGGTGACCAACGGCTCGCAGGTGCTCGAGCAGCTCGTGGTGACCCCCTCGGCGAAGCTCGACGCGGCCTGGGCGACCTTCGCGACGGAGCACCCCGGCGCGCTGCGCCTCACCGACGCGATCACCCACGGCGCGACCTCGATCACTGCGCCGCGGCCTCCCTCGTGGCGCACGCTGCGGGGGCTCGCGCAGGTGCTCTGGGGGCTGCGCGACCGGGTGCTGATCGTGCCCTTCGACGCGCTCGAGATCTCGCCCGCGCGGAGCAACGTGATCGAGGTGCTCCCCGCGTCGACGCTGCGGCTCCTGGGCTTGCCGTACACGCGCCGTCACGGCGGCGAGGCGGCCCCGGTCGCGGATCTCACCGAGGAGCGGCTCCACTGCATCGCGAAGCTCACGGAGTCGCTCGGGATCTACGGCGTGAGGGCGGAGTTCCCTGCCCACGTGGCGAACGCGTGCGCGCAGGACGCGGGCGGCGACGCGCTCGACGCGGTGCTCTCGCTGGTGACGGTGTACCTCGCGACGCGGGGCCACTGGACGCCTCCGCCGCTCTCGGGCTTCGGCGCCGCGAAGGCCCTCATCGAAGGCTGGATCGTGAGACCGGGAGGCTGAAGGTCCCTCAGCGCGTACCGCGCGCGTGGAGGGTGAGCCAGCCCGGTCCGAGGGGCTTCGCGTCGACGTGGGAGGCCCCCGCGAGGCGCGCGAGCAGGGTGAACTCCGCGGGCGTGTAGGCGCGTCGCACCGACTGGAACCCGTCCCAGGTGAGCACGGGCCACGGGGTCGAGGCCGAGATGAGCGCCACGGTGCCGAGGGCCGCCGCCGCGCTGCGGTAGATGTCGATGATGAGAATGCCTCCAGGCGCGGTGTGGATGGCCTGAGAGATCATCCGAACGACCATGCCCGGAGAGAGGTGATGCACGGCCTGGGTGCAGAGAAAGAGGTCGACGTCGTCGCGCTCTCGCAGCTCGCGGAGGTCGAGCGCGTCGCGCGCCTCCCAGGTGACCGTGGCGGCTCCCTCGTTCGCGGCGGCGCGACGTCCGACGGCCACGTAGTCGTCGCGGAGATCGGATGACGTGATGCGAAGGGAGCGCCCCGCGGGAGGATGCTTCGCGAGGTGTCGGGCGTAACCGCCGGTACCCGCGGCGAGGTCGTAGACGTGGGCGGGGTCGCGGTCGCCGAGGGCGTCGAGCACGGCGCGGGTCCACGCGTCGTAGGAGCCGAGGGTGACGTTGAAGCGGTGCAGGAGCCGCATGGTGAAGTCCTTGAGGCCCTGCGGTACGCCGTCGAGGTCGAGGATCTCGGGCTTGTCACTGCGGAGCGCGTCGTCGATGCGCGCGGCGCCGCGGTCGAGGACGGAGCCGTTCGAGGGCGCGAGCCGGAGCTCCTGGAGGAGCTGCGACGCGTTGGTGTGGACGGTGCGCGCGGCCCTCGGGTCGTCGCCGTCGAGGAGGGCGCGGCACGCGTCGAGGACCTCGCGCGCGGAGCCTCTTCGCGACGAGAGGACGTCGTCGACGCGGTCGGCGCGGAGGCGGTCGAGGTGGTGAGAGAGCGCGCCGACCGGGGGGAGGCGTTGGACGAATCCGAGAGGGCTCATTTGACAGATCGTAGGGGCATCACCCCGTCGTTGGAAATCCGCTTGGCGATGGTCAATTCACGATGCTAGGGTAACAACAAGAGTCGTCATGTTCGCCGCCACGCACACCCGTGACGCAGCGCCTGGAGCGACGGCTGACACCCGCGACGGGGCGTTTGGCTTCCCATGGAACGGAAGCCGCGGAGGCCCACTGTCGGGCGTGTCGAGGCTCGTACGCTCCTCACCGCAGCGACCGTGTGAACGCGGTGGTGATCGTGATGTGCTCTCTCGCAGCGGGTGGAGCTTCGCGGCTCCCGGGAATGGTCTCGAACCTCACGAGGGGCTTCGCGCTCGCGTCGATGGTTCTCCTGCGGGTTCACAGTGGGCGCCGGAGGGTTCTGTCCGCCGGTTCAATGCCCCCGTCACAGAAGGCCCGGAACGTGGGCCGCGGGTCTCCCGCGGTGTCCCTCGGGTCGCGGCACAGTCCGCGGGAGGTTGAGACAGCACAATGAGTAGTTTCAAACGCAGAGCTTCCACCACGGAGGCGATCCCGCGGTAGTACCGCCTCCACTGGGTGACACTCCGTAGCGCGTCCGGCCGGAGCGCGATGGAGATGCCCACAACGGCGAGACTCCCGTCGAGGGGGAGTTTGACTGGCGACAGTCAGGCTCCCCCTCAACCTTTTCGAAGACCGCGAGCAGGCTCACTGGGGGGCGGAAGACCTCGCCAGGGCGAGTGTTGCAATCGTGTGATATCTCGGTGACAACTCCGGGCATGCGACTCCCGTGGCGTTCGTTCGGACTCCTTGGCCTCGTCTCGATGAACCTCTCGTGCAGTGACGACAGCCCGTCGCCGACCGACGCGGGTCGCACCGACGCGGTGAGCGAGCTGCCTCCGCCCGTGATGTGCCCGCCGAGGAGCTTCGAAACGGGCAGCGCCGAGGGCGACCCTTCGCCGCTCACCGTGCCCGCCGGGGCCGTGCGCGCGGGTCGCCTCGAAGCCTCCGAGCTCCCCGCGAGCGCGACGGGGCTCCACTACTGGAAGACCGGTGACTACGTGCTCGCCAACGAGCGCGTCGCGCTGCTCATCGAGGCCGCGCGAGACTCCGACGGGTACAACCCCTGGGGCGGCGGCCCCGTGGGCGTCGCGAAGATGGCGGGCGGACGCCTCGTCGACGCGGGCGACTTCAACGAGATGATGTTCGGCCTCGGGCGCTACACCCTCGCCACCGACTCGGTCACCGTGCTCAAGGACGGCACCAGCGACGGCGTCGCCGTGGTGCGCGCGTCGGGGCCCATGCGCGCGATCCCGTTCATCGACGACTTCGCGCGGGCCATCGTGCGGGCCGACTACGACGACGTGCGCCTCGCGCTCGACTACGAGCTGCGACCGGGCAACGACTACGTCGACGTGTACGCGAGCTTCGACGTGCGCAACCCCGACGGGTACAACGCCGAGT
Source organism: Myxococcota bacterium (assembly GCA_052035985.1). Classification (GTDB taxonomy): domain Bacteria; phylum Myxococcota_A; class Polyangia; order Polyangiales; genus CAISKJ01. The sequence goes on from JBPOHC010000142.1 coordinate 13,897, forward strand.
TCGTCACGAACGCCTTCTTTCAGGGCTATCGCATGACCCGGTACATCCCGGGGTACGGCTTCAACGTGACGGGCGGAGACGCCGCGCCGCCCGCCGCGCCGGGCGTGTTCTGGGTCGACGACGCCGCCACGAGCTGGGGCTGGCAGATCCCGCAGGGGAACCTCTCGCAGTTCATCTCGGTGTCGGGCTTCGACCTCTTCAACGCGCCGGGCCTCGTGCTCCCGGGCTGCAGCGCGTCGCCCGTGGAGCGCGTGCGCGTGGGGCGGATTCTCATCGGCGGCAACGGGATCGACGGGCTCCAGCAGGCCGCGGCGCGGGCCGCGAGCGCGACGCTGCGCGAGCTCCGAGGCACCGTGGTCGACGCCGCGGGGATGCCCGTCGCGGGCGTGCGCGTCCACGCCTCGGCGCCGCCCGCGATGATGCCCGTGGGCGACGCGGGGATGCAGCCCGTCGAGCAGGAGTTCACGCGCGTCACCACCGACGCGATGGGCGCGTTCACGCTGCACGTGCCGACGGGGCAGATGGTGCAGCTCACGGCCTACCGCCGCGGTGACGCCGTGGTGGGCCCCGTTGCGGTCGCGGCCGCGGACACGACGGCGACGCTGCGCATGGGCGCCGCGGGGTCGATCCATGTCGTGGCGACCGACGCGATGAGCATGGGCGCGCTGCCGGTCCGCGTGCAGGTGATGCCCGTGGGCGCGAGCGTCCCGTCGGTGCCCGCGACCTTCGGCGAGCCGAAGGTGCCCGCCGGACGGCTCCACGTGGACTTTCCCACCAGCGGAGACATCACCCTGCGCGCCCCGCCGGGGCGTTACCGCGTGGTGGTCTCGCGCGGCTACGAGTACGACCTCAGCGACACCACCGTCACCGTCGCCGCGGGCATGACCGTCGACGTGCGCGCCTCGCTGCGACGCGTGGTCGACACGGCGGGCGTGCAGTGCGGCGACTTCCACATCCACACGTCGCGCTCGCCCGACTCGCACGACCCGGCGCGCTTCAAGCTCGCCTCGGCCGCGGGTGACGGCCTCGAGATTCCCGCGCGCTCGGAGCACGAGTTCGTCGCCGAGTGGCAGACGCTCGTGCGCGAGATGGGCCTCGAGCAGTGGATGTTCGGCCTCACGTCGCTGGAGCTCACGACCTTCACGTACGGACACTTCGGGGTGTTCCCGCTCGAGGTCGACGCCACGCGGCGCAACGGCGGGATCTTCGACTGGGCGCGGCGCCCGCCCTCCGCGGTGTTCGCCGACGTGCGGGCCCGGCGCGAGCAGCCCACGTTGGTGGTCAACCACCCCCGCAGCGGCGCCAACCAGGGCTACTTCGCCGTCGCGGGATACAACCCCGCCACGGGCAACGCGCAGCGCCCCGACCTCTGGGACGATCGCTTCACCGCCGTCGAGTTCTTCAACGACAGCGGCTTCTACGACGGGGGCAACACCGCGAACGTCGTCGACTGGTTCTCGTTCCTCAACCGCGGCCGGAGGGTCTTCGCCACGGGGTCATCGGACAGCCACGCGATCCAGAGCGGGAGCCCCGTGGGCTACCCCCGCACGTGCCTCTACCTCGGCAACGACGACCCCCGCATGGCGACGCCCAACGCGATCCGCGACGCGGTCGCCAACGGTCGCACGTACATCTCGGGCGGCGTCTACATCGAAGCCACCGCGGCCCCCGCCTCGGGCGGCGCCACCACCGCGGGGCCCGGTCAGGAGCTCATGGGCGCAGGCTCGATGGCGCGCCTCACGCTGCGCGTCCAGGCCGCGCCGTGGGTCACCGTCAATCAGCTCCAGGTCTTCACCAACGGGAGCAACGGCGACGCGGGCGTGGCGGGCGTCCCCGCGAACGCGACGCTCGTGCAGACGATCACCCTCGACGACTCGCGGCGCGACCCGATGAACCCCGTGGTGCGCTTCCGCGGCGACGTGATGGTGCCCGTCTCTGCCACCGGCAACTGGGTCGTCGCGGCTGTGCGCGGCGCAGCGCTCGAGCCCGTGCACCCCGGCCGCAACGCCTTCGGCGTCACGAACCCGCTCTTCCTCCGTCCGTGAGGCCACTCCGTCTCGCGGGCGTCGTCGTCGCGCTCGCGGCCTGTCGCAGCGCCCGCTCTGATCCGCAGCAGCCGCCCACCGTCGCGGCGCTCCACGCGCTCCGTGACGCGATTGATCGCGACGACCCCGCGGGCGCGGTCGATCCCGTCACGCTCGCGCGCGCCGAGCTGCTCGAGCGCCTCGCGCACATGCACGACCTGCAAGACGAGCGCGACGCCGTAGGGATCACCGAAGACGGCTGGCGACGCGCCCTCGCCACCATCGACGCGACCTACAACGCCGCGGGTCTTCGAAGGGAGTTCCTCTCCGCGCGTGAGCTCCTCGGCTCGGGGCGTTGCGCGCAGACCGCGCCCGCGCCGCTGCCTTCGGCGGTCGCGCCGGTGACCTCGCAGAGACCGACGTGGCCCGCGCTTGTCGAGACCGAGGTGCGCGCTCCGATCGTGCGTCGCGCCGAGGGTGCGCGCGCCGGAGAGTTTCGCTGCGAGGGAGCGAGCAGGGCGTTCCGCGCGGTGTTCCTGCCCAGGGAGTCGGGCGACGGGCTCGTCGTCGCGCGCATCACCGCACGCTGAACTGTGCCGCTGGGTCACGGCGCGGCTTCGATGTCGCGCGCGTCGTGGCCCGCTCAACCCGCTTTCGCGCAGATGATTGGCGCGCGCGTGTGGCCCGGTTGGTGCTCAACGCACTGGCGCCATGAAGACAAGATGGATGTGGGCCCTCGCGCTCCCTGGCGTGATGGGCGTGAGCGCGTCGCTGCACGCCTGCGGTGACGCAAGCCCCGGAGGGGGTCTCCCTTCGGAGCCCTCCTACGACGCAGCGGCCTCGTACGACGCGGCGGCGCGCGCGGACTCGGGGATGACCGTGCCTCCGCCCGAGGTCGAGGTGCGTCGGTCGTTCCAGACGCCGCAGGCGGGAGGGCGCTTCGTGTACGTGGCGAACCCCACGCGCGACACCGTGGCGGTCATCGACTCGAGCACCCTCGCGATCCAGACCGTCGAGACCGGCGACGGACCCACGTACCTCAACACCATCCCCGGGCAGGACGTGGCCCTGGTCATCAACGTCAACTCGCACTCGCTCACCGTGCTCCGCACCACCGAGAGCGGGACCACCACGAGCAGCGTGCCCATCGTCGCGGGCGCCAACGCCCTCGCCATCGCGCCCGACGGACGCCACGCCCTCGCGTACTTCGACTCGACCCTCCCCGGCGCCACGGCGAGCAGCGGGAGCTTTCAAGACCTCTCGGTCATCACCCTCGAAGCCGGCAGCGACCGCGCGGTGCAGCTCTCGGTGGGCTTTCGCCCCGTCGACGTTCTCTTCTCGTCCGACGGGAGCCGCGCCTTCGTCGTCACCGAAGACGGCATCTCGATCCTGCGCTTCGCGGACATCACGGGGCCCACGATCGTCCCCAACGTCTCGCTCGAAGACTCGTCGATCGCGCCTGTCTCGGATGGCGGTGTTGACGGCGGCGGAAGCGCAGACGTGCCGGGAGATGCCACGCTCGACGCGCCCGACGCGCCCGACGCGAGCCTCAGCGTGCCCGCGCGCGACGTCTCGATCACGCCCGACGGACGCTACGCCGTGGCCCGCGTCGAGGGCACCGGCAACCTCCGGCTCGTCGACCTCGCGACGCGCGCGATCACGGCCATCAACGTGGGCGGCGCGGTCACCGACCTCGACGTCTCGCCGTCGGGCACGTACGCCCTCGCCGTCGTGAGGGAGCGCTCGCAGGTGCTGCGAATCCCGCTGCCCATGGGCTTCTCAGACCCGTCGAGCATCACCACCACCGAGGTCACCGGCGAGTTCGTCGGGTCGGTCACCATCGCGCCCGACGGCGGACGCGCGCTGCTCTTCACCACGGCCCTCCCCATCGAGCGCGTCACGCTCATGGACCTCTCGTCGACGCCGTCGCTCCAGGTGATCCGCATGCGAAAGGCCGTGCGCGCGGTGGCCTTCGCGCCCGACGGACGCTCCGCCCTCGTCGTGCACACGAGCGTCGGCGGAGACCCCGCGCAGGCGGGCATCGACCTCGAGACGCAGATCGACCGCTCCTTCGGGTACACGCTCGTCGACACGGCGACGCGCTTCGCGAAGCTCCAGCTCACGCCCGCCGACGTGGGGCCCTTCGCCATCGTGCCCGACGGCTCGCACTGCTTCGTGCTCCTTCGCGACGACGCGCGCGCCATCGCGCAGGCGCAGCGCGTGTCGCTCCGGAGCTTCGTGATCGACACGGTCACGCTCGGCTCGCCGCCGCTCTCGGTCGGAGCCGTCCCCGGCACCGCGCGGGCCTTCATCGGGCAAGACCACCCCGAGGGACGCATCACCTTCGTCGACTGGAACACCGGCGCGCTCCAGTCGGTCACGGGCTTCGAACTCAACAGCCGCGTCGTGGATTGACCGCCATGAGACCCCTTCAACGTAGAGCGTTCCTCTCGCTCGGCCTCGCGGCGCTCTCGCTCGCGATGCCCGGCTGCCCCGACCGCGACGCGCTCCTCGACGCGCCCCTCGCCGTGCTCGGCCCCATCGCCGCGGGGCAGACCCTCACCTGGATCGACACCGCCACCAATAGCGCGCGCGTGCTCGACCTCTCGTCCCCATCCCTCACCGTGCGCACGGTCTCCGTCGGCGTCGACCCCACGCTCGCCACGCCGCGACGCGCCCACGCCGAGGTCATGGTGCTCTCGCGCGGCTCTCGCGGTGAGCTCGGCGTCGCCCCCACGCCCGGCACCCTCGCGGTGATCCCCGCCGCGGGCGCTCCGCGCACGTACACCGTGGCGTCTCCCTTCAACGCCGTCTCGCAGACCGACGACGGACGCTTCGCCATCGCGCACTACCTCCCCTCGGCCACGTCGGGGCGGCTGCTCTTCAACCCCAACGAGGTCGCCATCGTGAACCTCGACGCGCCGCCCTCCGACACCAACCCCACGCGGCGCACCGTGCGGAGCTTCGGCGGCGTGCCCAACGCCGTGGTGTTCTCGCCGCCGATGCCCATCAACGGCACGCCCCGCACGCTCGCGGTGGTGCTCTCCGACGCGTACGTGACCCTCCTCGACCTCACGAACCCGCTGCGGTCTGAGATCACCGTGCGGCTCACGCTGCCCGAGGATCAGCGCGCGATCCGTCCGACGCAGCTCCTCTTCGACCCCGAGCAGTCGACGGTGTACGTGCGCGCCGAGGCGTCGAATGATGTCTATGCGCTGCGCCTCGTGACCGTCACCCCCGACGGCCCCACGGCCAACGACTTTCGCCCGAGCATCAACCAGCTCGCCGCGGGCCGTAACCCCAGCGACATGGCCCTCATCGGCCCCGCGACCGATCGCAAGCTCCTCGTGGTCTCGCCCGGCAGCCGCGACGCGCGGGTGATCGACGCGAGGGCCAACAGCACCGTGACCGTGCCCCTCGACGCCACCGCCAATCGCATCCTGCTCTTCACCGCCACGTCGCCGAGGGACCCCTCGGCGCAGCCTCGCGCGCTGCTCTACGGCACCAACGGCGCGGCCTCCGCGGTGAGCTTCCTCGAGCTCACGGACCTCGACGCGCGGCGCGGTCAGAACGTCGAGACCGTGCAGCTCCAGCGCGCCGTGCGGAACGCGCTCCCGCTCCCCGAGCGCGACGCCGTGATGTTCGACCACGCGAGCACCGGCGCGGGCGGACAGCTCAGCCTCCTCGACCTCTCGCGTCGCACCGTGTCGCCCATCTTCGCGGAGGTCCCGCTCGAAGGCGCGACCTTCGACAGCGACCGCCAGCGGCTCTGGGTCGCCCCCAACGGGATCTCTCGCGTGGGGTACATCACCCTCTCGAACTTCGGCCCCGGCGAGGTGCGCCTCGACCAGCCCGTCACCGACGTGATCCCCCTGCCCGCCACCGCAGGCGGGAGCGGACGCGTCGTCGCGATCCACCCCTCGACGATGGGCTCGCTCACCGTGCTCGACGCCGCGGACCCCCGGCGCGAGACCGCCCGCACGCTGCAAGGGTATCTCCTCGATTCGCAGCTCGACCGGAGGTCGCCGTGAACGCCCCGCGCAACGTCTTCTCTGCGACGCTCGTCGCCCTCGCGCTCGCGAGCCCGAGCGCCTTCGCGCAGACCTCCAACGCCGCGCGGAGCCCCTGGAGCGCCTCCGTCGAGCTCGGTCCCGCGTGGCACGTCGACGTGAGCCATCAGACCTTTCGCGCGGGCACCACGGCGCCGCCCGTGGGCGGGCTCAACTTCGGTCGCGACCTCGTTCACCTCGGCTCGCGGCTCACCCTCGGCGCCGAGCTCGGGTGGCGCACCGAGAGCAGCTCCGGCTACGTGCGCCAGGCCTTCGACACGCGCCTCGCCACGCAGCAGCTCCAGCTCGCGGTCTCGCTGCGCGTCGAGCTCACGTCGTGGTTCACGCCCTACGCGCGCGTCGCGGGCGGAGCCTCGTACCTCGACGCGTCGATCACCGACGACAGCAACACCTCGCTCGCGGCCACCGCGTGGACACCCTACGGCTCCGCGGGCGCGGGCGTGCTCCTCACGGGCGGACGGTGGTTCGACGGCATCGGGCTCCACACGCTGCGCGTCGCCATCGCGGTGGAGGGCGGCTACCAGCTCGCGATGCCCGCGACGCTCACGGCCTCGACGCCCGCGCCCGCGAACGAGCGCCTCGCCGCGGATCGCATCGCGACCAGGAGCGTCTCGCTCGGCACGCTCGACCCGTCGGCGGCGTACCTGCGGTTCTCCATCGGGTTCAGGTTCTGACGCGAGCGCGTCGACTGCGGGCCTGTCGCGTTGGCATCGGCGTGCTCACGCCGCGCTTGTAGCGCTGCCGATCAGAGCTTCAGGAGCTTGAAGGCGTGCGTCCACTGGTTGCGCTGAAAGCCCGGCGCGCACCAGAGCTGGCAGAGGGGCTCGATCGCGCGGGCCGCTTCGACGCCGCCGATGTCTTCGGAGTCCCACCCGAACTGGTCGAGGATGGTCACCACGGTCTTCTTCGCGTCGGCGTCGTTGCCGCCGATGAACATCGTCGGACGCCCGCCGGGGAAGCTCGGGTTCACCATGAACGCGTTGCCCACGCACGAGAACGCCTTCACGAAGCGCGCGGCGGGAACGGCCTTCTGGAGCCGCTCCATCAGCGAGTCGTTGGGGCCCGTGAAGAACGTGAGGATGCCGTTCACGGGCGGTCCGCCGATGGGGTTCGTCGCGTCGATCACCACCTTGCCCGCGAGCGACGCGCCGAGCGCCGTCACCACGTCGACCGCCGCGCCGCCGCCTACCACGAGCACCACGATCTCGGCCCGCGCGGCCACCGACGCGAAGGTCCCCTCGGCGATGCCCTCGGCCGCCGACCACTCGGGGAGCTTCGTGCCCTCGCGGCTCCCGATCTCGACCTCGTAGCCGTGCTTCTTGAATCCCTTCGCGAGCACCTTGCCCACGTCGCCCGATCCGATCACTCCGACCCTGGTCATTGACGTTCTCCCGTTGTGCGCGCCCCGTCGGCGCGGCGCGGACCTTACCCGCAACGCCGTGTTCGTCGCTACCTCGACAGCCCCTTCGCAGAGCGTCTTCTCAACGCCCCATCACTGCTGCTACGCAATCACCCCATGGACGCTCGCCACATCGCGCTCGTTTCCATGCTCCTCGGCTGTGACGCCCCGCGCGCAACGTCGGCACCTCCCGCCGCGCCCGACACGCGCGCGCCGACGAGGGCCCCCGATCCGCCGCCGCCCGCGGATCGCACCGTCACCCGCACGGTGCTGTCGTTCTTCCACTGGCTCCGCACCGATCCGCCAGCGCCGGGAGAAGACCAGGGCGTCGACCACGGACGCGTCGACCTCTCGCTCGTCGTCGAGGTGCACAAGAGCCCGCGCAACGAGGGGTGGATCACCGTGGGCGCGCTCTCGCCCAACGTCGACATCCCCGAGCACCGCACGCTCCGCGCGGAGGGGTCGACGGCGACGTGGCACCTCCCCGCGGAGGGCTTCAACGACCCGCGAAAGGAGCCCTTCGGCGGAGAGATCCGCAGCGACGAGCCCCTGCGCGTGTACCTGTCGTCTCAGCCCGATCGCGTCATCGAGATTCGCCCCGGCGACGCGCCCGCGATGGTGCGACTGCCCACGGAGGGTGCGCTCCCCGCGAGCGCGCGCGCCTCGGCGGGCCAGTTCGATGCCTTCGTGGTGGCCGTGATCCCCATGCGAAACCGCCGCGGAGGGAGGTACCTCCTCCAGGTGCTCGACATGAACGCGCAGCCCGGCGGCTTCGGTCAGAACGGCGTGATGGACCACCTCCCGACGCGCGCCGAGGTCGACCGTTACACGGCCTGGATGCGTGATCCGAGGGGCATGGGCATCGAGCGTCGACCGCCCATCGCGGCGCTCCCGATCGACCGGAGCTGAGACGCCGCCGTTGTGCTTTGACGGCTGCGAAGAGGCTTGACCGAAGCGCTGCGGGGCCACGAGACTCCACCGCTCGCGAGGCGTGATCCATCGGTCGCGCGGAACGATTCACCACCCCCCAGGAGCAGCACCCATGAGCACGTACTTGCAGAACGGTTCCGAAGGCGACCTCGTCAGCGCACTCCAGGAGGCCCTCAACAACGAGGGTTACGACCTCGAGGTCGACGGCATCTTCGGCGACGGAACCGAGGCCGCGGTGAGGGACTACCAGTCGAACAACGACCTCAGCTCCGACGGCATCGCGGGCCCCGACACCCTCAACGCGCTCGGCATCCAGGTGGCGCACTCGCACCACAAGAGCCGCCGCTCCGACGTCGTCTACCTCGAGCACGGCTCCACGGGCAGCAACGTGCGCGCGCTCCAGCAGGCCCTCGTGAACGCGGGCTACGACATCTCCGTCGACGGCATCTTCGGCGACGACACCTACAACGCCGTGTGCGACCTCCAGTCGAACAACGGCCTCAGCGCCGACGGCATCGTGGGCCCCGACACCTGGTCCGCCCTCGAACAGTTCATGGGCTGATCGGCCTCCGACGAGGCCCGACGGGGTATATCCTCGCGCCATGTCAGCCTCCTCGGAACTCCGCGCGATCCTCCTCAGCGCCCTCGCGCTCCCGGCCTGCTCGCAATCCGTCAACGGCACCGACGCTGGCGACGACGTGACCGACGCGGCCGTCGACGCAGCCACCGACACGCCCACCGATACGGTCACGGACACAGCCACCGACACGACGCCGCTGTGCTCCTTCGGTACGCCTGCGCGCGACTGCCTCACGATGGCGCAGGCCGAAGACCGCATCCGAAACCCTCCCGGCAAGATCATGCCGCGTGACGCGGGCGCCGACGCCGCGATCGACGTGCCCACGACCTCGGGCGGCTGCTACGTGCCGAGCGCCATCACCGACACGTGTTGCAACCGCGCCGTGGCCGTCGACCGCGTGGGCACGACCTGCTGCTACACGTTCTGCGCGGGCGCCTGCTGCGGTCGTCCCTTCGACGTCGACGGCGCGTCGCGCACGGCCTCCCTCGACGACAACGGTGACTGGTGCGACCGCGCGACGCCCGTCGCTTCGCTCGACGAGGTCACGCGCGACGCGCTCGCCGCCGCGTGGCGACGCGACGCCCTCATGGAGCACGCCGCGATCGCCTCGTTCGCGCGCTTCACGCTGCACCTCATGGCCCACGGCGCCCCGCCCGAGCTCGTGGCCGACGTGCAGCGCGCGGCGCTCGACGAGGTCGACCACGCGCGCCTCTGCTTCTCGCTCGCGACGCGCTTCGACGGACGCTCGCTCGGCCCCGGCGCGCTCGACGTGAGCGGCGCCCTCGCGTCGACCACGCTCGCGGAGTGTGTCCGCGCCGCGGCCGTGGAGGGCTGCATCGGCGAGACCTGCGCGGCCCTCGTCGCGCAGACCCGCCGCGACGCCACCACGGACCCCGAGGCGCGCGCAGCCCTCGACCGCATCGCCCTCGACGAGTCGCGCCATGCAGCCCTCGCGTGGCGCTTCGTGGCCTGGGCCGTCGCGAAGGGAGACCGCGGCGCCCGTGATGCAGCGGAGCGCGCGTTTCGAGAGATGACCTCGACGGTCGAAGCCCCGACCGCCATGCCCGACGGCGTCGACGTGGCCGCGTGGCGCGCCTTCGGGATGCTCACCCCGCGCGAGGAGCGCGACGCCATGCGCGCTGCGATTCGTGACGTGATCGCGCCCTGCGCCCGCGCGCTCTTCGCGAGACGCGCGACGCCCGACGTGACGCGCGCCGCGGAGGCGTAGCGGTCCGTAGATCCCCGCATCGGAGCGCGCGCTTTCGCCTTCGGGGCGTCGGCCGTCACCGTGTTAGTTTCGCCACGCATTCTCGCGTTTCACGGCGCGGCGAAGGGAGCGGCGACTGCACATGGCGACGATCACCGAGGCACTCACCGGGGCGCTCACGGGCGCGACCACCGTCGCCGAGGTCTCGCTCGGCTTCTCGGGCGCCGACGGCGGCGCGTGGACCGTCGTCCATCTGCGCTACGCCGAAGCGCTCTCCGAGCTCTACGAGTGCTCCGCGGTGCTCGCGGCCGACGACCTCGACGCGCGGCCCGACGGGCTCCTCGGCGGCGCGGCGAAGGTCCATTTCAACCGCGACGGCGTCGAGCGGTCGGTGCACGGCGTCGTGCGTCGCGTCGAGGACCTCGGCTCGTCGGCCACGCGGGCCTACGCGCGCGTCGTGGTGGTCCCCTCGCTCTGGACGCTCTCGCAGCGCGTCGACTCGCGGATCTTTCAGCACGTCACCGTGGTGGCGATCGTGCGCGAGGTGCTGCGCGACGCGGGTCTCTACCAGGGCGACGGTCAGCTCGTGATCCCCGGCGCGCTCGACGCGCTACCGCCGCGCGAGTACTGCGTGCAGCACCGCGAGACCGACCTCGATTTCGTGATGCGGCTCCTTCAAGAGGAGGGCGTCCCCTTTCGCTTCGAGCAGCCGTCGGAGGGCGGCGAGCGTTTCGTGCTCGTCGAAGACGACGCGACGTGGCCCGAGATCGCGCGGCCTCCGCTGTCGATCACCGCCGCGGCGATGAACGTCGAGCGCGCCGAGAGCGTGCGCTGGTTCGACCCGCGCGCCGAGCAGCGCCCCACGAGCACCACGCTCCGCGACTACGACTTCACCCGTCCGCGCGCCACGCTCGAGATGACCCCCGCGTCGTCGGCGCAGCGAGGGCCGCGCGCGATCTATGACTACCCCGCGAGGTTGAACCTCCACGGCTACGACGAGGGATCACACGCGTATCCCGCGCACGACGGCGCGCGGCAGGCGAAGGTCCGTCAGCGCGCCGCGCAGGTGCCCGGAGACACGGGGCGAGGCGCGGGCAACGTCACGGCCTTCAGCGCGGGCAAGGTCTTCACCATCACCGGTCACGCGCGCGCCGACGCCGACGGGCGGCACCTCATCACGCGCGTCGAGCACGTGGCCCACGCGTGGAGCGACCTGCCCGAAGACGTGCGGCAGAGCGAGGGGCTCCAGGTGCAGCTCGAAGACGCGGGCGTGCCCATTCCGAGGGACGGGCGCGCGGTGCTCCAGCGGTACGCGAACCGCTTCGAGAGCATCCCCGCGAGCGTGCCGTTTCACCCCGCGCGCACGATCGCGCGACCCATCATTCCGGGCGTGCAGACGGCGCGGGTGGTGGGGGCGCCGGGCGAAGAGATCCACGTGGATTTTCACGGGCGCATCAAGGTGCAGTTCCACTGGGATCGGCAGGGGCGCGAAGACGATCGGAGCTCGTGCTGGATCCGCTGCATGCAGGGGTGGTCGGGGGGCCAGTGGGGCTTTCAGTTCATCCCGCGCGTGGGCATGGAGGTGATCGTCCAGTTCGCCGAGGGAGACCCCGATCGACCGCTCGTCACGGGCTGCGTCTACAACGGCGAGAACCACGTGCCGTACGGGCTCCCCGAGCAGAAGACGCGCAGCACGCTCAAGACCTGGAGCTCGCCCGCGACGGGCGGCTACAACGAGCTCCGCTTCGAAGACAAGGCAGGCGAGGAGCAGGTGTACGTGCAGGCCGAGCGCGACCACGACACGCTGGTCAAGCACGACCAGACGCTCACCGTGAAGCGTCACCGCACGAAGGTCATCGAGGGGCGCGAGACCAACACCATCGTGCAAGACCGCTCGACGCACGTCGTCGCCAACGAGTCGAAGGAGGTCGACGGCAACCGCGACGAGCAGATCCACGGCCCCTACGGCTCGTCGCTTCACGTCGATCACAACTACTACGCCGTCGCGGGTGACACGCTCACGCTGGAGTCGGGCGACAGCCGCATCTTCATGAAGCCCGGCGAGGTCTTCGTGTACTCGAACACGGTCCGCATCCACGCGCCGAAGCTCGTCGAGATCAAAGGCGGACTGGTCAAGATCAACTGCCCCGACGCGGCCGAGGCTCCGTCGCCGCCGCAGCCGCCGGACCCCGTGGCGCAGATGCTCGAGCAGGCCATGCGCGGCGCGGCCGCTGCGCTCTCGGGCGCTCCATCGGCGCTGCGTGACGCGCTCACGGGCGCGCTCAAGGGCGCCCTCGGTTCGGTGATCTCGTCGGTGCTCGGCGGAGGTTCTCAGGGCGGCGCCGCGCAGTCTGCCGTGTCCGCGCTCGGGAGCGCGTTCGGAGGGCTCACGAATCCTCTCGCTGCGGGGATGCTCCCTGCGGCGGAGCGCGGCGTCGGGGATGGTGTTCAGGCCGCCGAGGGGCTGCACCAGGCGCTCTCGGGCGACGCTTCGTGGCAGGCGCTCACGCGGTCTGATCCTGACGCGGCGAGGGCGGTGTTGCGTCGCTCGACGACGCCGCTCGTGCGACGTCAGCTCGGCGCGGCAGTGGTGCCCGAAAACGCGGGCGCCGAGGGCGTCGGGGCCTTCGACGACGTGGCGCGCGTGAGCCTCAGGACACACCGCGGCGCCGTCGACGGAATGGTCGCAGAGAGAGACTGAGAGGGAGACGACGATGCAACCCGCGGCGAGGCTCGGCGACCGTCACACCTGCAAGCACGTCGGAGGTCCCATCGTGCCGACCTGTGAGCCCACGGTGCTCATCGGAGGCAAGCCCGCTGCGCGCAAAGGCGATCACGGGACCTGCAAGGCTCCCCTCGACACGATCGCGAAGGGAGAGCCCACGGTGCTCATCGGCGGTCAGCAGGCCGCGCGCCTCGGCGATCCCACGGAGCACGGCGGCGTCATCATCGAAGGAGAGCCCACGGTGCTCATCGGGAGCGAGTGTCCCGACTGCTTGCGACGCGCGGCGAAGGAGCGCGCCGCGTTCATCAAGTCTCCGCCGCAGGGTCTCTGAGCGATCGTCGCCGTGAATGCGCGATGTGTTGCGTTGCCCCCACCCGCGCATCCGCGCGCCCCGCCCCCGCGGAGCGAGGGCGGAGCTTCCCACGCGAGCGAAGCGTTCATCGCTGACAGCGTGACGCATGGGCTACCGTTGCTCCGCACGGGCGTTCGAACACCCGGGCGTCCGCACAACACACGAAGCGGCCTGCGCCCGGGAAGCTCCGCCCTCGCTCCGCGGGGGCGGGGCGCGCGGATGCGCGGGTGGGGTCTCTGAGCGATCGTCGCCGTGAATGCGCGGCGCGTCTTCGGATACAACAAGCGCGACCATGAACCCGCGCATCGCATCGCTCGCGCTCCTCGCCTCGCTGGCCGCCTGCTCCGACGCCACCAGCACGACTCCCACGGAGGACGCGTCGACCGACGTCTCGGTGGGCGACGTGTCGGTGAGTGACACGCCGACGAGTGACGCACCCACGAGCGACGCACCCACGAGCGATGTTCCTTCCGCGGATGTCGCGGGCGACGGCGGCGCGTGCGCGGCGCGCGACGCGGGGACGCTCCAGCGCAACTACTACTGCGACTTCGGCGCGATCCATGTGCTTCAGCACGACGGCGCCGCAGCGGAGGTGCAGGTCGAGGCGCGCGTCGGAACGGGCGGCGGTTGCGGCGTGGTCGATTCCGTCGAGATCGTGCGAGGGGCGACGACGCTCCAGCGCTTCGACGTGGGTGCTGCTTTCACGCCGGGCTCGATGGGCGCCGCGCTCGGACGCGCGATGGCGCTCCCCGCGCTCGTGAGCGAGTGCGCGAACGAGACGACGCGGCTCTCGGCCTACGGGATCATCGTGCGAGGTCGCAACGAGATGGGTCCCTTCGAAGCGCGATGCGGCACGGCGGAATCAGGGAGCCGTTGGCCTCCGGGGACGCACCTCGCGTGTCACCGCAACGTGGACCGTCCGCCGATGACGCTCGCGAGCACGCAGATCACGGTGATGCCCGTGGGGCCGACGACCTCCGCGATGCTCTATGTGTCCGTGCCGCACGCGGAGGGCCGTCCCGCGCTGACGACCGTGTCGGGGACGCTGCGCGTGGTGTCGCCGCAGTACGCGGCCTTCTCGTCGGGCGCGCCGCTGATGAGCCTCGACTCGATGGGTTGGACGGGCAACGCGGGCGAGTCGAGCACGCCGTCTCCCGTGACGCAGGTGCAGATGTTCGCCACGGGGATGAACCCGCTCCCGTCGGCGCTGTGTCCTCGGCCGATGAACCCGATGCCGGGGGTGACGCCGATGCCGCCGCCGTACTTCCTCGCGCGCATCACGGGCACGGGGCCGAGCGGCGCGGTCACGATCGAGGCGCTCGCGAGCTGCGTGTCATTCGCGGGGCGGTGAAAGGCGCGTCGTCGATCGGACGACCCCGACCCACTCACCGCGACGCCCTCCGTCGCAGCGCCGCGATCAGCGCCTCGCGGCTCGCGATCCCGCGCGCGCGCATCCACGCGTCGAGGTCCTCGGGGATGTCTCCCTCGAACCACGCGCGCAGCATCGCGTCGTCGTCTCCGATCGCGCTGAACGCCCTCGCATCGCCCGTCGCGCGCGTCTGCGTCGCCGCCCCGAGATGCCTCGCCGCCACCGGGACCAGCACACCGAGATACCACTGGCGTAGCGCGAAATCGTCGACGCGCGCGGCCCACTCCGCAGAGGTCATCCCTCGCGCACGGAGCCACGCCGCGAGCGCAGCGTCGCCGCGGATCGAGAGCCTCGCGCGGAGCAGCGACTCGGACTCGCGACGCGCACCACCGGTCACCGTCACGCCCTGACGCTTCGCTTCGATCCGCGCGAGGCCGAGCACCGTGGCTTCGAGCTGAAGCGCGTCGAGGTGTCCGTCGAGCGCGAGGTCGGCCATGCGCTCTGGTGTCACGCTCGATGACGCGTCGTAGTCGACCGCGCCGCGGCGCGCGTCCTCGTCGGCCACGAAGGACTCCCACGCGTCGGTGCGCTCGAAGCGAAAGCGCGCTTCGAAGCGCTTCGGAGACGCAGCAAGAAACACCCCGAGCCCGCGCAGGAGCGCCCTCGCGTCGTCGGCCTTCTGACTGCGAGGAGTGGCTCTCGTCCACGCGCGCAAACGCGCGATCGAGTCACCCGCTACGCCTGCCGCGAGACCATCTTCGAAGAGCGTCGGCCACGCGCGATCGGAGAAGAAGCGCCCCTTCGCGCAGAGAGAGAGCGTCGCGCGCTCGGGCTCGGTGATGACGCCCTCGGAGCACGCAACAGTGAGCGCTGAGAGCGTGTCGACGAGGGCCACCGAGAGCGATCGCCAGCCGTGCTCCGCGGTCGAGTGCGCGACGGCCACGGCGTCGTCGGCGTCGAGCGACCCGTCGCGGTACGCGCGAAAGACCTCGCCGATGCCCACCATCCCGAAGCCGTGAAGCTCCGCGGCGCGCAGCGCGCCCATGCTCGACGCGCCCCACACGTGGACGCCCTCCGAGAGCGCCCAGAGCACCTCCTTGTGCCACACGGCAGGAGAGCGTTCGAAGACGCCGTCGACGATCGCGATGGCGTGCGCTCCGTCGCGCGCGGCGCGGTAGACGTCTCCCTGCGCGACGGGCGGGCGGTAGTCTGCGTCGAGCAGCGCGCGCGCCTCGTCGCGACCGAGCGTCGGGCCGAGGAACACCACCACGCCGATGCTCACGAGGCCTCCGAGAGCGAGCGTCGACGGCGCGCTCCAGGCAGCACACCCGGCGCGTCAGAGGGACCTTCGAGACCCGGGATCACCACGCGCACCACAGGGATTCCAACGTCGGCGCGCGCGAGGTCGACGGCCACCACCTGACGAACACCGACGTCCGAGAGACGATCGAGGAGCCACGCCACGTCGCCGTCGAAGTCGTCGTGATGCGCGTCGGGGCTCTGCGAGAACGAGCGCGTCGGAGGCGTCGCGATGCGCGCGAGGGCGGCCTCTCGCTGCGACTCGTCGAGCGCGCGGAGGTACTGCGCCACGCGGAGGTCATCGCGCGCTCCCGCGATCGTGGTGAGCCGCGTCTGCGCCGCCTCGGTGAGCGCGCGAAGCAGCGCGATCGCGCGACGGGGATGCGTCCCGCTGCCGAAGCCGGGGAGAAAGGGGCGGTGGTGGTCTCCCGCGCGCTCGGCGACCTCGCACACGAAGGTGGAGACGCCCGTGTCACAGGTCGCGTCCCACGCGGCGACCTCGACGCCTGCGTCGTGAAAGCGCGCGATGACCTCGCGGCAGTCGCTGTCGTCGATGGTCGCGAGGTCGACGGAGGTCGCGCGGAGGAAGCGCGCTCCGCCCGCGCGCCAGAGCGAGACGGCGTCGCGCTCGATGACCTCGCAGATCGCGTGCGCGAGCGCTTCAAAGGGGACGTTGCCCGACGCGAGGCCGTTGGAGGTGAGAGCGAAGGCCCCGCTCGAAGGCACCAGCGGGTGCGTGAAGCGCGTGTGCACGAGTTCGAAGGGCAGCATCACGGAGCGCCCCGCGAAGAGGTCGCGACCGTCGATCCAGGGGAGCGCGAGGTGGGGATCGAACATGCGCGCAGAGACCCGCGGGAGCGCGTCGAGATCGAGGACGTGATGATGCTGCGGGAGGTCGGCGCGGCTCGCGTACACCACGGGGCGGACGACGTGCTCGGCGTGCCAGCCTTCGAGCGCCTCCATCGCGGCGGAGACGCGCGCGGCGTCGAGGTCGAGGCCCTTGCCCGGCGACACCGACACCGAGCGGCTGTCGGGTCGATGCGCCATCGCGACAGGGATTCCGATGCGGTCGAGGCCCGTCACGTCGGCCACGCGGGTGATGCCCACGCGCGCGAAGAGCGGACGGATGCGCGCGAGCGTCTCGGCGGGAGAGACCGCGCGGTGCGTCCCGCGCAGGCAGGACTTGCGCGCGGTCGCGGGGGTCACCGCCAGAACTTCTCGGTGTTGAGCAGGTAGCAGGTGAAGCCGATGGGCAGCGTGAGCTCCTGCAGAAAGGCCAGGAGCACGCCCGTGTCGAAGAGGCTCTGCACCGCCTCGACGGAGGCCGGGTCACTCGCCTCGACGACGGCCTTGGGCACGCCGGGCTCGGGCGACGCGCCCGCGGGGTAGTCGGTGCACTGCACCACGTAGACGCGACGCACGCCGTCGCGCTTGCGGCCGAAGACCACGTCGTAGGGGCCCGCGTTGGCGGGGTCGTTGATCGCGGCCTCGCCGCCCGGCGTACGCGGCGCGTCGGGGAGCCCTTCGAGCCACGTCTTCACGTTGCTCCGCGCGAGGTCCATGTCGAGCCTGAAGGTCCCGTCGAGCGCGTCGGCCTCGCGCTTGGGCACGCCGAGGATCATCCCCGCGTTGAACGCTCGCTTCACGGCGTCTTCGGCGCGCGCCTCATCGGCGAGCAGCAGTAGCTTCGGCGCGGGCGGCGCGCCCGTGAAGCGCACCACGTAGACCCTGTTGTCCTCGGCCTTGAGCAGGATGTCATCGCGCTCGACCGCCGAGACGACCTCGATCTCTTGAGCAGGCATCGTGACCGGTCCTTTCCGTTCAGATTCCGTAGCGCCAGCAGCGCATCGTGGGGTCGTTCGCGTCGACGACGAGCGCGGGGTGCGGGTCGTACCACGCGAGCGGATAGAGCAGATCCTGACGCTCCGACGCGACGTTCTCGCGGAGCATCTTCTGGTACCAGGCCATCTCCGAGAAGCGGCGCATCGCCATGAGCAGCGTGTCGGCGCGGGAGAGCTCCCACACCTGCACGAGCCTGCGCCCGAGGCCCGTGGAGCTCGTCGCCGAGGCCATGAGGTTCACCCCGAGCTCCGACGCCTGCGGCACGAACTGCTTCGACTTGATCTCCGCCAGCGCCGCGAGACGGCCGGGCTTCACGTCGATCACGTCGATGAGCCGCACGGGTCGCTCGCCCGCGGGCGCAGCGGACGGAGCGCCCGCGCAGAGCCCCGTCGCCGCGTCGGGCCAGCAGCGCTCGGGGTCGTACGAGGTCGGCACGAGCACGTCGTACGACACCCGCTCGATGTGCTCGATGAAGCCTCCCACCCACCTGCCCTCGGGCTTCGCCGCGAGCGCGTGCAGCGCGGAGAACATCTGCGTCGTCGAGAAGCCCTCGCGCACGCGCCACACGTGCACGATGCGACCGGGCTGCCCGGTGATCGTCGCGCCCGCGCAGACGAGCCGCGCGTCGCCCATCGCGCGACGCATCCACGGCCGCCACGCGGTGACCACCTTCATCATGTACTGCCAGCCCGTGTCGACGCGGATGTCGACGGTCTCGAGCAATAGCTCGTAGCCCCTCGAGGCCCCCGCCACGAGATCCGGGAATTCGCTCGGCGTGTCGCTCATCGCCCGCTCCCCTCCGTTTGAACGCGGCGACGATGGATCAGAGAAAGCTGGACGCGCAAGCCTTTTCAACGACGGCCCGCGCGTTCGCGAGCGTCGGCGCATCGCGTGCGACGGCGACGGCGCGCATCACCTCGTCGGGCAACAGGATCTGCACGGGGCCGAGGAGCGCGTCGCAGTGCCCCGAGAGCGCGTCGAGGCGGCCCGCGTCGGCGTCGAGCGCGATGAGCGGGAGCCTCGCGATCCATTGCATCGGGTAGGGGTAACGCCCCGCGATGGAGGCCCACGTCGCGAGGGCGCCGTCGAGCTCGGCGCGCGCCCCCGCGGCGTCTCCGCGACGCCAGCGGGCCCATCCCTCGTTGGCCTGCGCGACGCCCACGTAATCGGGCATCGCGAGGCGCCGGGCGAGCCGCCGCGCCGCGGACGAGAGGGCGGTGACGGCCTCGACGTCGTCGCACATCCGACGCGCCACGGTGAGGTAGGTGAGCGCGCGGAGCTCGAGGGTCACGTCGCCCACGCGCTGCGCGTCGGCGCGGGCCGCCGTGAGCGCCGCGGCGCCGTCGTCGGGGTCGCCCGCGAAGGCGAGCACGCAGCCGAGGACGAAGCGCGCGTTGGCCTTCTGCGACAGGTCTTCGAGCGTCGCGGCGAGGCGCGCGGACTCCCGCGCGAGGGCCACGGTCTCGGGCGCGATGCGGTAGCGGCCGCGGCGCAGCTCCTGGTGCACGATGGCTTGATAGAAGCGCGCGCGCAGCCCCGCGGAGCCGTGGGCTTCGACGTCGCCGCGGGCGCGCTCGACGAGGTTGGTCATCGCGTCGACCTGGGCGAGCCAGTAGTGCACCCAGACGCACTCGACCTGCACGGTGACCCGCTCGTGGCGCCACGCGACGCTGCCGTCGTCGTCGCCGAGGGCGTCCATGGCGCGCTCGTAGTCGGCGAGGGCCTCGGCGTGCTGGTGCGAGGGCTCCCACGTCTTCGCGCGCTTTCGAAGCACCCGCGCGCGCGCCACGGAGGCGTCGCGGGGGAGCGCGTCGAGGGCGCGCGTGAAGCCCTCCCTCGCGAGCGCGTACTGCCCCGAGAGCGCGCTCGCCTCGCCGAGCGCCTCGGCCACCGACGCGACCTGCGCGCGCGGCGCATCGGGCAGCGCGTCGAGGGCCGCGAGGGCGTCGCGGAAGTGCGCGGCGGCGTCGGCGTTGGCGTACGCGGCGCGCGCGGCGCGGCCCGCTCGCGTGAGGGCGTCGGCGGCGCGGCGGGCGTCTCCCGCGAGGAGCCAGTGTCGACCGATGGGCCCCTGCGCGTCGTCGCGGTCTCCCTCTCGCGCGGTGAGCTCCTCGGCGGCGCGGAGGTGCAGCGCGCGCAGCGCCGCGGGGTCGGCCGAGGCGAGCGCGGCCTCGCGCACCTGATCGTGGACGAAGCGCAGCGCGCGCGGCGGCGCGTGCTCGAGCACCTCACGGCGTCGCAGCACCTCGACGTGGTGGATGCGACGCGCGTCGTCGAGCCCGGCCACGGCGGCGAGGAGGTCTTCGTCGAAGCTCCGACCGAGCACGCCCGCGCAGAGCGCCACGCGGCGCGTGAGCGACGGGAGCGCGGCGAGGCGGCGCGCGATGATCCCCTGGAGGGTCTCGGGCACGGGGCTCTCACGCATGCGCGACTCGGCGTCGTCACGGAGCGTCCATGCGCCCTGCGCGTCGCGGCTGAGCGCGCCGTCGGTCATGGCCGCGCGGAGGTACTCGGCGACGAAGAGGGGCGTCCCGTCGGTGCGCTCGTAGACCGCGTCGCGGAGGGCGTCGGAGGGTGCCGCGATGGCGAGCATCCCGGCGACCATGCGCGCCACGTCGGGGGCGCCGAAGCGCTCGACGGCGTGGCGCTCGACGTGAGGGTGGGCCGCGAGGCGCGCGAGGGCGTCTCCCTCCTCCTCGGCGCGCCACATGGCGACGACGCAGAGCGAGAGGGCGCTGAGGTCGTCGTCGGCGAGGCGGCGCAGGGCCTCGCGCGAGAGCTCATCGGCCCACTGAAGGTCGTCGAAGACCATCACCAGCGGACGCTCCGCCGAGACCGCGCGCACGACCTCGACCACCGCGGTGAGCACGCGCTCCCTCGCGCCCGCGGCGCCGAGCGCGCTCGGGGCCCACGAGGCCATCCCGGGCTGCGCCGCGGCCAGCTCGGGGACGATCCTCGCGAGCGCGGCGAGGGCGCCGCCGAAGCGCGTCCTCCGCTCGTCGTCGGTGAGGCCCCTGCACGCATCGGCGACGCGCAGGAGCAGCGGTCGAAAGGCCCTCAACGGAGACGTGTCGGCGTCGCGCTCACCGACCGCGTCGAGGCCCCGCGCGACGACCAGCGCCTTGTGGTGCTGCGTGGCCTGGAGGAGCTCGAGCGCGAGGCGCGTCTTGCCCGAGCCGCTCTCTCCGCGGAGCACCACGAAGGCGCCGCGGCCCTTGCACGCGTCGGACACCGCGCCTTCGAGGCGGCGCATGAGCTCGGCCCTCCCCACGAGCGGCGAGCGGTAGATGTACCACGACGCTCTCGTGGGCTCTGCGCGCGCGCCGCCGAGGATGGCGTCGAGCGCGCGCGCCACGTCGACGGCGTACCCGAAGCGATCCTGCGGGCGCTTCGCGAGGAGCCGCAGCACGAGCGCGTCGAGGGCCGCGGGCACGCCGGGGGCGCGGCGCGACGGGGCCTCGGGCGCGACGTGCACGTGGCGGTGCAGCATCGCGAAGGAGTTCTCGACGACGAAGGGCGGCGAGCCCGTGAGGCACTCGTAGAGCACGCAGCCGAGGGAGTAGAGGTCCGAGCGCGCGTCGACGAAGTCGCCGAGGAGCTGCTCGGGCGAGGCGTACGTGAGCGTGCCCGCGAAGGCGATGCGGTCGATGGTCTCGCGCCCCGTCCCGGGGAAGAACTGCGCGAGGCCGAGGTCCATGAGCACGGCGCGTCCGTCGTCGGTGACGAAGACGTTCTCGGGCTTGAGGTCCCGGTGCACGACGTTGCTCGCGTGGAGCGCAGCGAGGCCGTCGCACACGTCGCGCAGCCGCGAGAGCATCCCCCAGCGCGCGGCGAGGTCCGCGGGCTCCGCGGGCGTGCCTGGCGCGTCGTCGAGCTCGACGCGGAGCGTGTGGCCCCGGAGGAGCTCCATCGCGAACCACGGCGACGCCTCGTGCACGCCGTGGTCGAGCACGCGCACGACGCCCGGGTGCGACACGAGGCTCAGCGCGTGGATCTCACGCCGGAGGTGCGAGAGGTCCGCCCCCGGCGCGGCGCGCACGGTCTTGAGCGCGACGGCGACACCGTTGGGATCGCGGGCGCGGTACACAACACCCATCCCCCCGCGACCGATCTCGTCTTCGAGCGTGTAGTCACCGACCTTCACGCCCGCGACGAAGCTCACGGGCGCGACTCTACGCCCGAGCCGTAGCGGGTCGTCAACGTGACAGTGCGGCTCGTGGGGTGTGCGTGTCTCTCAAGACACGCGGCGGAGAGGGCTCAGGGGCAGGCGGCGTCGACACACGCGACGCCGGGGAGCCCGCCGGGGCTCACGCAGCAGTTGCTCCCGCGGCACGCGGCGCACGGGCACGACGAGCACCCCGTCGCCGCGGCGTAGTCCTGGCAGCGCCCGGCGAGGCACACCTGCGAGCGCCCGCAGACGGTGTCGCAGCGCCCGCAGTTCCGCACGTCGGTCTGGAGGTTCACGCACGACGAGCTGTTGCACACGGTGTTCGGCGCGCCGCACGACATGGGGGCCGAGCAGCTCCCGGTGACGCACACCTGCCCGCGGCCGCACTGGTTGTTCAACGCGCCGCAGTTGGCGGGGTCGGTCTGGAGGTTCACGCAGCGCCCCATCGCCGACGTGAGCCCCGGGAGGCACGCGCACTGGTTCGTGGTGGCGTTGCAGTACTGATCCGAGCGGCACTGGGCGCCGCCGCAGTTGTTCGGGTTGCCGATGGAGCCCGAGCATCCGCCTGCGACGGGAGTGGTCCCCGCGGGGCATCGGCACGCGCCCATCTGGCAGGTGGTTCCGCCCGCGCAGGTGTTCCCGCAGGCGCCGCAGTTGCGCACGTCGGTCTGCGTGTTGACGCACGCGCCGCCGCAGGTCGCGAGGCCCGCGCCGCTGCACGCGCACGCGCCCGACACGCACGCGAGCCCTCCGTTGCAGGCGCTTCCGCAGCGTCCGCAGTTGCGCGCGTCGCTCGCGAGCGAGACGCACGCGCCGTTGCACATCACCATCCCGGCGCCGCACACGCAGGCGCCCGACACGCAGGTCTGCCCGGGGGCGCAGCTGTTCCCGCAGCGGCCGCAGTTGTTGGTGTCCGTCGCGAGCGAGACGCAGGTCCCGCCGCAGGTCACGGCCCCCGCGCCGCACACGCAGCTCCCGGCGACGCAGGTCGCGCCCGCGCCGCAGGCGTTCCCGCAGCGGCCGCAGTGGTTCGCGTCGGTCATCAGCGACGCGCACGCGCCGCCGCAGAGCTGCGCGCCCGCCGCGCACATGCACCGCCCCGACACGCACGATCCCCCTGCGCCGCAGGTGTTTCCGCATCCGCCGCAGTTCGCGACATCGGCGCTCGGATCGACGCACGCGGCGCCGCAGCGGATCTGCGTCCCGGTGCACATCACCAGCACGTCGGGCGGCGGCATGACCACGTCGGGCGGAGGCGTCGCGACGTCAGGCGTCACGGTCCCGTCAGGCGGAGAGGTCGCGACGTCGGGCGTCACGGTCCCATCAGGCGGAGGCGTGACCGCGTCGGGCGTCGCGGCGTTGTCGACCGCGACGTCGGGGACGTCGAGGCTCGCGTCGAGCCATGACGTCGGAGCCTCGTCGGAGCACCCGGTCGACGCGATGACGAGGGCTGAGAGACACGACAAGATCAAGCGCTTCGACGGCATTGCAGACCTCTGCGCGCGGGGCGTGCGACAGCTCCCGAGACCACCTCTTCGAGGCGCTCCGCTCCGTGCTGCGGACTCTATGTCCGAATCAGGCGCGACCCTTCAGCCCAATCGCCTCATCGGGATGAGGTCCGATCTCCGCGAAGGCCGTATTTTCGTGTGGGATTCGTGCGCAGTGGTCCGCCTCGGGAGACGGGGTTCAGCGCTCGGGGGTCATCGGTCCGAGGCCGCCGAAGCGAGCGCGCTGCGCTTCGGTGAGCCTGCGCGCGCGGGTGATCTCGCGGAGCACCGTGGCGCCCTCCGTCGCGGTGCGGGGTTGACCGGGCATCGCGCGGTCGACGCGGTAGAGGCCGAAGCGGGGGACGTACCCCTCGGCCCACTCGAAGTTGTCCATGAGCGACCAGTGGTAGTAGCCGCGCACGTCGACGCCCGCGCGGCGCGCGCGCTCGATCTGTTCGAGCGAACGGACCACGTTCTCCGCGCGACGCGCGCCCACCTCGGTGGCGATTCCCCCTTCGGTGACGGTGAACGGAACCGTCGGGTAGCGACGGCCCATGTCGACGAGGACGTTGTAGATCCCGGGCTCCCAGAACTCGTAGCCCATCGTCGGGACGCGGTGCGTGGCGTCGGGCGCGGGCACGCACGCGCCGAGGTCGAGGTTGGGCAGGCACACGTTCGCGCGCACCCGCGGGAGGATCTCGGGCGTCCCCGACACGCCCGAGCGGAAGTAGTACTGGAGCCCGAGCCAGTCGAGGTGATCGCGCCACTCGGGGTGCATCTCGGGCGCGGAGCCGTCGAGGCTCGCGTCGAAGACGCCGGTCTTCACCGCGTCGACGAAGAGGTAGTGATAGACCGCCCGCACGCGGTCTCTCGCAGCGATGTCCGCGGGGTCGGCGCTCGGCGCGCGGCTGCGCGAGGGGACCCACTCGGCCACCGAGAGCGTGAAGCCCACCTCCGCCGCGCTGCCGTCTCCGTCGGCGTCGACGGTGTCGTTGGCCTTGATGGCCTCGTACACGGCGACGTGCGCGCGGGCGTAGTTGCGCACCGCCGCGACGAAGCGGTCGGTCTGCGCGAAGAGCAGGTTGCGCCCGGGCGGAAAGGTCTCCTGCCCGTACGACGCGAGGAGGTAGTTGATGGGCTCGTTGACCGTGGCCCACTCGTCGACGCGGTCTCCGAAGGTGCGCGCGAGGAGCGCCGCGTGCTCGCGCAGCTCCTCGATGATCTGCGCGGCGCCCGCGTCGTTGTCCCAGCCGCAGAGGTCCGTGTCCGAGGGCGTGGCGCAGGGCGTCCGCCGCCGCGGGTCGTCGACCCAGAGCGGGCTCGCGAAGTGGTGCACGGTCACCGAGGGGCGCATCCCCCGCGCGCGGATCGCGTCGAGCACCCGGCCGTAGTGGGCGAGCGAGGCCATGTCGACCTGATCGCGGCGGGGCTCGATGCGCGACCACTCCATGCTGAAGCGGTACGAGTCGACGCCGAGGTCGGCGGCGAGGCCCACGTCGGCGACGGCGTTGGTGTACCCGAGCACCGCGTCGCCGAGGGGCGCGCGTCCGTGACCGAGGCCCCCCATCGCGACGGGGAGCGTCCACACGTACCAGTCGTTCTGCGTGAGCATGTCCTCGACCTGCGCCGAGGCCGTCGCGACGCCGAACGAGAAGCGCCCGCGGCCCATCGCGCCCGAGCGAGGCCCCGCCATCGGGTACGTCACCTCGCCCGGCGCGAGGAGGTCCGCGGGGTCGAAGGTGGGCACGTCAGGCGCGACCACGTCGGAGGACGCGTCGCTGCCAGTATCGACGCGCGCGTCGCTCCCCGCGTCGGCGGTCGAAGGGGTGTCGCTGCAGCCCGCGAGCGAGGCCGCGAGCGCGAACATGGAGGCCGTCACCAGGGTTCTCACAGGGTTCTCCAACGGATCGTGCCAGAAGCGCCGGGGCGAAGGAATCGCCGCGCCGATGCAGCAACGGATTCCATCGGGGCGCGCGGGGCGTGTACGCTTTGCGCGTGCGAATCCTCGTGGTTGAAGACGACTCCAAGGTGGCCAGCTTCGTGGCGCGCGCGCTACAGGAAGAGGGTCACCAGTGCGACGTGGCGAGCGACGGGCTCGAGGGTGAGCGTCAGGGGCGCCTCTCGCGCTACGACGTCATCGTCCTCGACTGGATGCTCCCCGGGCTCGACGGGCTCTCGGTGTGCCGCTCGCTGCGGCGCGCGGGAGTTCGTACGCCGGTGATGATGCTCACGGCGCGCGACGAGGTGGGCGAGCGCGTGCTCGGCCTCGACGCGGGCGCCGATGACTACGTGGTCAAGCCCTTCGCCCTCGAAGAGTTCCTCGCGAGGGTGCGCGCGCTCGGGCGACGCGCCAACGAGGGCGCCGGGGTGCTCGCCGTCGAGGGCCTCTCGCTCGACCTCACGCGCCGCACCTTCACCGTCGAGGGCGGCGCCCCGGTGGAGCTCACGGGCCGCGAGTTCGGCCTCCTCGAATACCTCGTGCGCAACGCGGGGCGCCCCGTGGCCCGCACCGAGCTCCTCTCACGCGTGTGGGGCACCGCGTTCGACCCGGGCACCAACGTGATCGACGTGTACGTGCGGCACCTCCGAGAGAAGCTCGGCGAGCAGGGCAAGCGCATCACGACGCTCCGCGGCGTCGGGTACGCGTTCGACGCCTGAGGGCGCACGATGCCCGCGCGCACCCTCCGCGGACGACTCACGCGCGTGCTCGCGACCACGCTCGGCTCCACGGTGCTCGTCGCGGGCGTCGCGCTGGTCACCTCGCAGTCGCGGCAGCTCCAGAACCAGCTCGACGCGTCGCTGAGGGCCCACGCGCGCTCGGAGATCGAGACGGCGATCGATCGCCCCGACCACCGCGCGCACCTCCACGACGCGCCCATCGACGTGTCGAGCGGCGCCGTCGAGACCGTCGCGCTCACCAAATACGCAGCCCTCTACGGCGACCACGGCGCGCCCCTCGCGTCGACGCGGCCCTTCCGCGGGCGAGCGCCCGTGTGGCGGTCCGCGTGGGTCAACACCTGCTTCGACCTCGAAGGCCCTCACGAGACGCTGCGCGCCGTGGTGCTCCCGATGGGACGCGAGACCGACGCGCGCGCGCTGCTGCTCGCGGTGCCGCGGTCTCCGCTCGACGCCGCGACGCGGTCGCAAGCCCTCCTCGCGCTCGGGCTCCTCGCCGTGGCCGTGGCCCTCGCGACGGGCCTCGCGGCGGTGCTCGCGCGGTGGCTCACGCGCGACCTCGAGGCCATCGCGCGCACGGCCCGCGAGGTGGCCCGCGGAGACCTCGACGCCCGCGTGGGCACGGTCGGCGGCGTGGCCGAGGTGCGCTCCCTCGCGACGGACCTCGACAACATGATCGCCCGCCTCGCGGAGCTCGTCGCCACCAAGCGCAGGTTCGTCTCCGACGCGGCCCACGAGCTCCGCGCGCCCCTCACGTCACTTCGCGGAGAGCTCGAGCTCGCGCTGCGACGCCCTCGCACCGCCGACGAGTACCGCGCCGCCCTCACCCGCGCCCACGACGACGTGCTCGCCCTCGGGGCCCTCGCCGATGACCTCCTCGCCCTCGCGCGAAGGCGCACCGACGCGAGCGAGGCGCGGGCCTCCGTGTCCGAAGCGGCGCGACGGGTCACGGAGCTCCTGCGCGAGCGCGCCGCGCAGCACGACGTCACGCTGCGCGAGAAGGTCGAAGACCTCCACGTGCGATGCGCCCCGCGAGACCTCGAGCGCGTCGTGCGGAACCTCGTCGAGAACGCGATCCGTCACGCGCCCGCGGGCACCGCGGTGACCGTCAGCGCGGAGCCCCACGGAGAGACCGTCACGGTGGCCGTGTGCGACCGCGGGAGCGGCGTCCCCATCGAGCAGGCCGAGCGGATCTTCGAACCCTTCGTGCGCCTCGACGCGGCCCGCACCCGCGACGCCGGCGGCAGCGGACTCGGCCTCGCCATCGCGCGCGAGATCTGCCGCGCCAACGAGGGAGACGTCTCCCTCGACGTGCACCACGACGGCCCCGGGGCCTGCTTCGTGGTCACCCTCAAGCGCGCGTAGCGCTACGCGTGGACGCGCCGCGCGGCGGAGACGATGTCGTCGGCCTCGAGGTCGACGCCCAGAAAGGCCAGGCCGACCCCCTGGGTCATCCCGTCGGGGCCCTTGAGCCGCACGGTGTGGCGCACCTCGCAGCGCGAGGTCATCTCCCACGACCCGTCGGGGACGGCGAAGGTCACCCGCACCACGGTGCCCGGCGCGTAGGGGTCGGCGGTCTCGACGAAGAGGCCGCCGGGCGAGATGTCGCGCCCTACGCAGCGGCGAATCCCGAAGGGGCCGTCGACGAGGACTGAAAAAGCGAGCCTCAGGCGAGGTCCGTTGCGGCGCTCTGTCTTCACAAAAACCAGCGTAGTCCGGGGGCATGGAGGGGGGGCAACTTCCCTGCGTGACGCGGCGGCGGCGCCCCCGCGGGTCGATCGCCCTTCATGCATTGCGCGAAGTACGCGCGGGGGATGCGTGGTGCATCTTGACCGCGCGGCGCGTGGACACGTACGTTCGCCGCATCGGGTGAGTCCCGCGGCCCTCAAAAGCCTCGACGGATTCACCGCCCGCGAAAGGGGCCGCGAGCCTCTCAGCGTGTACCGTCACGAGGAAGAGGATGAAGCTCGTCGTCGCAGGGTTGTCGGACGTAGGTCGTGAGCGGGACCACAACGAGGACTCCTACGCCGTCGAGGAGGAGTTCGGACTCTTCATCGTCTGTGACGGGATGGGCGGTCACCAGGCCGGCGAGGTGGCGAGCGCGCTCGCGATCACCACGGTGGTCGAGCACGTGCGCACCCACACAGGCGGCGATCGCCTCGCCGTCCTCGCCGACGCGACGCGCATGGCCAACGCGCGGGTCATCGAAGAGGGCGCGCGCAACCGTCGGCGCAAGGGCATGGGCAGCACGCTCGTGGCGATGATCCGCGACGGCGACGACATGGGCATCGCGCACGTGGGCGACTCGCGCTGCTACCGCTTCCGCGACGGCAAGATCGAGCGCATGACCCGCGACCACTCGCTCATCGAGGAGCTCGCGGGCGACGACCCCATCGCGCACGCGGCCCTCGGCGGGTACTCGAACGTCATCACCCGCGCCATCGGCACGGCGCCCGACACCGAGGCCGACATCCGCCGCGAGAAGCTCCGCGAGGGCGACGTCTTCCTGCTCTGCTCCGACGGCCTCTCGGGCGTGGTGAAAGACCCCGAGATCCAGAAGATCCTCACGCGCGGCGGCGAGCTCGCCGACCGCTGCAAGGACCTCATCCAGGCCGCCAACGAGGGCGGCGGGCCCGACAACATCTCGACCGTCCTGGTCCGCGTCGACGCCTGACCCGCTCCCCCTCCGCGCCGTCTCTCCCTCCGTCCACGAGATCCAACACCGCCATGGCCTTCGAGTCGCTCCTCCGCCGTCCCGCGTCGGTCGCGCTCGCGGGCGTCGCGCTGACGCTCCTCTCCGCGTACTGCCTCGGCGTCGTCGACGCGGGCTACGCGCTCCAGCCCCCGCATCTCGCGGAGGCCTTCGCGCGCGGCTCCTTCCTCGGCGTGCCCCCCGCGTGGTTCGCGGCGCGCATGGCGGGCTTCGCCGTGCTCTCTGCAATCCTCTCCGCCCTCGCCGTCGGCGGTGACCCCGCGGCCCTCGGCGCGCTCTCCTCGACCGCGCTCCGTCGGCTGCTCGTCGTCCACGCCCCGCTGCTCCTCGCGCCGTGGTCGCTCGCCCAAGACGACATCGGCCGTCGCCCGTCCTTCGCCGCGTTCTTCGTCGGCCTCTCGGTGGCCCTCGCGATCCGCCTCCGCCCCGACACCGCCGTCACCGCCTCCGACGCGCCCGCCGACGCGCCCACCGAGCCTCCCGCGACGCGCGCGAAGCGCATCTCCGCGGGGATTCGCGCGCACTGGCCCGTGCTCACGGCGATGGCGCTCCACGCGATCATCTTCACGGGCCTCACGATCCAGCGCGACCGCGCGCTGTGGTCGGCCACCATCGACCTCGGGATCTTCAAAGAGGCCCTCTGGCACACGCTCCACGGGCGCGTGATGTTCTCGCCCACGGTGGGCTACAGCTTCTTCGGCGAGCACTTCACGCCGATCATGTTCCTGCTCGCGCCGCTCTACGCGCTGTGGCCCACGAGCGCGTGCCTGCTCACCGTGCAGAGCGTCGCCGTGAGCCTGTCGGCGTGGCCGCTCTACCGCCTCTCGCGCGAGCTCGGCCTCTCGCGCGCCCTCGCGACGGCGCTCCCCGCGGCGATGATCTTCTCGCCGCCGATGCAGACGGCCCTCCACTACGACTTCCACATGGACCTGCTCGCGGTCCCCTGCCTCTCGTGGCTGGTGCTCGCGCTGCACCGCAGGCAGTGGCTCGCGTCATACGTGGCCCTCGCGCTCCTCGTCTCGGTCAAGGAGGACATGTTCATCCCCGCCTCCGCGGCGATCCTCTCGCGGGTCTTCACGGGCGACCGCGTCGACGCGCGTCGGCTCATCCCCGCGGGCCTCGCGGCGACGGCGTACTGCTTCCTCGCGATGTTCGTGATCATCCGCGCGTTCGGCCCGCCGCCCGGCGCGCCGGTGTACATGGGCGGCACCAACACGGGCCACGGGGGATACAAATTCCTCCGCAACTTCAGGCACCTCTCGGGCTGGGGAGGGCCCATGCGCATGCTGCTCGGGCAGCCCGTCCGCTTCGCGCTCTACGCCCTCACCGACTCGCGCCTCACGACGCTCCTCAGCCTCCTCATGCCCCTCGGGTTCCTCTCGCTCCGCGCGGGGCGTCGCCTCATCCTCATGGCGCCCCTCGGGATCATCCTCCTGTCCGACAACCCCGAGATCGTGCAGCTCCGGTATCACTACAGCGCCATTCAGCACCCCGGGGTCTTCTTCGCGGCGGCCTTCGGCGCGGCGGCGTGGGTGAGCGCGAGCGACCGACCCGCGCGCGTGATGCAAGCGATCACGGGTCTGGTCACCGCGGGCGCCGTGGTGCTCCTCGGAATGCACCCCGCGAGCGTTTGGGCGCGCACGCACGCGACCGACCGCCACGCGCCGACGGCGCACACGGCCGCGGTCGACAGGCTCGTGGCGAGGGTCCCTCCGTCGGCGACGGTGAGCGCGACGACCTTCGTGGGCCCGAGGCTCTCGAATCGCCCTTGGATCAACGTGTTTCCGCATGGGGTGCAGCGCGTCGACGCGGCGCTCATCGACCTCCAGCGCCCCGCGTGGCCCCTCGAACCCGCGACGCGTGACGAGACCATCCGCGCCCTCATGCGCCAGGGCTGGAGCGCCGCCGCGTGGGAAGACGGCGCGCTCCTCATGCTCCGTCACGGAGACACGTCTCGCAACCGCGAGGCGACGCGAGACCTCTTCGCCCGCCGCCTCTACGAGGTCGAAGGGACCGAGTGGACCGAGTTCCCCAACTGCGCCGAGCGCGACGCAGAGGCGAGCGACGGGTGGGCCCGCGTGGTGCGCGCGAGCGACCCGAGGGCGCCGGGCTTCGTGGTGTTCGGGCCCTTCGTGCGGCTCTTCCCCGCGCGCTACAGGGTGAACTTCCGCCTGCGCGCAGAGCCCTCGATCTCGCGCGACGAGCCCATCGGAACGCTCGACGTGCTGATGAAGGGCGGCGTCGTGATCGCGACCCTCGAGCTCCTCCCCGAGATGTTCCAGGACGCCGCGTGGCACGAGATCCCCGTCGATTTCACGGTGGATCTCACGGGCGCCGACGAGGTCGAGTTCCGCGTGCGCACGGCGAAGCGCTGGCTCCTCGCGGCCGACGCGGTGAGCCTCTCGTCACCCGACGAGGACGCCGTCGTGAACATGATGATGGTGCGGTAGCGAACGCGGAGAGAGCGCCCCGAGAGAGCGCCCGATGGTCAGCGGCGGAGCTTCTGCTGAAAGATCGGGATGACCGTCGCGGCCTTGCGCGCGGCGGACTGGAGCGCGGCGGGCTTGAAGTCCATCTTGAGCGAGGTGACGAGCACCTCCTCGTCGAGCCAGCGGGCGCCGTCGTCGTCGTTGATGAGGTCGCGCGCGCGCTTGCCCTTCACCTCGTTGCGATCGGGCGAGAACACCCTGGCCTTGAAGGGCTCGTACACATCAGCGAGCGCCTCGCGGAACACCTCGAGGTCGCTCCCCTCGCCCTCGATCGAGTCGATGAGCTCGGGGATGCGGTCGCGGTACGCGTCGAACTGCGCGGGCTGCTTGATACGCACCTCTTCGAGCGCCACGCGCATCGCGAGGGCGTCGTCGAGGTAGCCGAGGGCGCCCATCGAGTCGGGCACCACGTCGCCCGGCGCGAGGATGTACAGCAGCGCCGTCACCACGTTGTCGCGCAGCACGTCGTCGAGGTCCGGGTCGTCGGCCACGACGCGGAGGTAGTCCTTGAAATCGTGCTGCAACGTCGAGAGCCAGCGTTCAGCGACCTGTTCGAGCGCGTCGTGGTCGACCATCGTGGTGCTTCTGTTGTGCCTTTGTGAGTGGGGCCCGAGCGTGTAACCGCACGCGCGGAGGGTTCAGTCCCGGTTTTCGTCTTCGCGGGGGATGAGGTCTTCGGCCGCGGGGCAGGCCACCTGCACGCCCGTCGGTCCGTTGTTGGTCCGCAGGATGAGGAACACCACGCGGCGGTTCCGCGACCACGACGCCTCGTTGTGCCCCTGCTGAAGCGGACACCGCTCGCCGTAGCCCGCCGACTGGAGCCTCGGCCGATCGACGCCGCGCTCGACGAGCGCGCGCACCACCGAGGCCGCGCGGTCGCGCGTGAGCTGGAGGTTGTGGTCGTCGTTGCCGCGCTCGTCGGCGTGCCCCTGCACCTGCACGAGGTTGATCTGCGGGTTGCCTCGCAGCGTCGCCGCGACGGCCTCCACGATGGGGATGCTGTCGGGCCTGATCTGCGCGCTGTCGGTCTCGAAGTTGATCGCCTGGAGGATGCGGATGTTGTTCTCTTCGAGCACGGCGATGCCCTGGTCGGGGCAGCCGTCATCGTCCTCGGTGCCGTTGTAGGTCTCGGGCTCGTTGGGGCACCGATCGCGCACGTCGGGGATGCGGTCGTGGTCGTTGTCGGGGTCGGGGCAGCCGTTCTCGTCCTCGAATCCGTCGCGGTCTTCGGGGTCGTTCGGGCACACGTCTTCGCGATCGAGGATGCCGTCGCTGTCGTTGTCGGGGTCGGGGCAGCCGTCTTGATCTTGAAACTCGTCGCGGTCCTCGGGCTGATCGGGGCACTGATCGACCGCGTCGAGGATTCCATCACCGTCGCGGTCGTTGTTGTCGCGGTCGGGGCAGCCGTCTTGATCCTCGATGCCGTCGCGATCTTCGGGCGTGAGCGGGCACTGATCGTCGACGTCGGGGATGCCGTCTTGATCGTTGTCGGGGTCGGGGCAGCCGTCTTGATCGTCGAAGTGATCGAAGTCTTCGGGCTGGTCGGGGCACTGGTCTTCGTCGTCGCGATAGCCGTCGCCGTCGCGGTCGCCGATGGAGGGCTCGAACACGAAGCCCACGAACGCGCGGAGGTTGGCCGCGGCGTCGGCGTCGAAGATGCGACGGCCCGCGCCGATCATCAGGTACGAGTTGGCGACGACGAAGATCTTCAGCCCGCCGATGGCCTCGAGGGGCGTCGACGAGGGCGCGAAGAAGTTGTTGGTGTATGTGCCGCCGTAGACCTCAGCCACGAGGTCGAGCGCGCTCGCCACGCGGACGCTGAGCCCGAGGCCCATGGTGAGGGGGTTGGCGTACGTGGTGTTCGCGAGCCTGGCGCCGGTGCCGAGGCCGAAGCGGTAGCCGACGTTGAGGTCCATGCGGAAGCGCCAGTGGGGGCGCCACTCGGCGGCGAGCATGGGCCAGAGCATCACGCCCGGATCGCCCGCGAAGTTCGACGGGCCGCCCATGAGGGGGATGCCCGCTTGAAGCACCAGGCCGAGGCCGAAGTGGGTCCGCTCCGAGCGCAGGAAGCGGAACTTGACGTGCACCGTCGCCGAGCCGAAGCCCTGGTAGTTGAGCCCGTTGGGCTGGAGGTTGTACCCCCCGACGGGACCGATCGCGTTGTCGCCCGTGGAGCCCGGGCCCGACACGAGGTGCACCGGGAGCTGGAGCCCCACGATCATGAAGTTGGCGATGCCGACGTTGGCGTGGAGCACGCCCGAGAACATGTTCGCGACGACGGGCTCACCGGGCGTTCCCGCGCCCATCATCCCGTTGGGCGGGAGGAGCGTGGCCTGACGCGCGAGGCCGCGGCCCCAGTCGACGACGAGGCCGAACGAGGTCGTCCCCGCGCCGAGGATGTCGGTGCCGTTGACCGTGAACTGACCCTTCGAGTCGACCGCGTGGCGGAAGAGGTGGAGGTCGAAGCCCGTGTCGTTGGGCAGCGCGTCCTGCGCGCGCGCCTCGGAGGAGAAGCCAAGCGTAGCGAGCGTGAGGGCCGCCGCCCCGACGAGCCTTGAGATGCGGGGTTCCATCGCGGCGGACGCTAACAGGAACGCTCCGCGAGGGTCAATTTGCACGAACGCGGCGCGTGCGCATCGTGCGATCCTCCGCGCGCAACGGGAGAAACAGAGCCATGGGAGCGTCGACGGGACACGACAGGGTGGTGGTGATCACCGGGGCCTCGGCGGGCATCGGCGAGGCCCTCGCGCGCGAATACGCCTCTCGCGGCGCTCGCACGGCGCTCCTCGCGCGGCGCATCGAGCGCATCGCGGCCATCGCGAAGGAGCTCGGCTCCGACCGCGGACGCAGCCTCGCCGTCGCCTGCGACGTCACGCTCGACGGCGAGCTCGAAGCGGCCATCGACCGCGTGCGCTCGGAGTTCGGCCGCGTCGACGTGGTGGTCGCCAACGCGGGCTTCGGCGTCGACGGCTTCCTCGATCGGCTCTCGGTCGAAGACTATCGCCGACAGTTCGAGACCAACGTGTTCGGCGTGATCCGCACGGCCAAGGCCGCGATCCCGTCGCTCGTCGATTCGCGCGGCGTGCTCGCCGTCGTGGGCAGCGTGTCGGGCTACGTGGTTCAACCCGGCGGATCGGCCTACGCCATGAGCAAGTTCGCGGTGCGCGCCCTCTGCGACGGAGCGCGCGCCGAGCTCGCCCCGCGCGGCGTGGCGGTGACCCACATCGCGCCGGGCTTCGTGGTGAGCGACATCCGTCGCACCGACCGTCAGGGCAGGCTCCACGAAGAGAAGGCCGACCCGGTGCCGTCATGGATTCAGATGCCCGCGGAGAAGGCCGCGAGGCTCATGGCCGACGCGATCGATCGCCGCGCGCCCGAGCTCGTGCTCACGGGTCACGGACGCTTCGGCGTCTTCATGGCCCGCCACGCGCCGTCGGTCGTACGGGGCGTGATGGGGCTCCTCGCGAAGCGCGGGACGCTCGTGAAGAAGTCAGATCCGTGAGCTGAAAAAGCCGATCGATCCGCGGAGGGTCGCGCTTCAAGAGAAGTCGCTCCTACGCGGATCGTGATCGGGTTGGTGGTGTGTTGTCTGGCTGCGCGACGCGGTGACCGCGAGGGGCACTACTTCTGCGCGGCGGGCTGAGCGGCGGTCGCAGTGGCGGCCTTCGCGCGGAGGCGGGCCTCCTTGGCGGTGCGGCGACGCTTCTCACGACGGCGATTGCGGGGGTCTTGCGGGGTTCCCATGACGATGGCGCGGAGGCGTATCGCAAGCGAAGCGCGATGTACAGTGCCTTGCGCGCGAAAACGTCGATCACTCGACGGGGCAGGCCTGCGAGCGCATGAGCTCGACGAGCTTCGCTCGTACGTCGCGGGCCACCTGAGGAGGCACCGCGTGGCCCACGCCGGGGTACGTGCGGAGCTCGGCGCGAAAGCCCACCGCGCGAAACGCGTCGTTGGTCGCGCGGTCGTCGGAGAGCGACACGCGCGCGTCGGCGTCGCCATGAAACGCCGTCACGCTCGGCAGGAGGCCACCCACGTCGCGCGCGACGGGCCACAGCTCCCTCGGCAGGAGTCCCGCGATGGGGAGCGCCGCGAAGACGCCCGCGCCGGGCCTCGCGAGCACGGCGTACGAGAGCATCGCGCCCTGCGAGAAGCCCATCACCACGGGGAGTCCGCAGGTGGGGTTCGCCGTCGCCACGCGCAGGATCTCGGGCGTCACCACGGCCGCCGCGTGACGGACCTCCTCGGCCCACCGCGCCTGCGGCATCTCCGATCGCATGCCGAACCACGCGTAGCCGTCGCCCCAGCGGTTGATGCCCGCGGGCGCGGCGACGCGGAGCCGCAAGCCCATCGACGTGACGAGCTCGATGAAGGCCTCGGGCGTATCGCCGAGGCCGTGGAGCGCGATCACGAGCGGGAGCCGCGCGTCGTCGGGCGCTCCCCCCGTGACGCGGATCACGAAGCGGAGGGTCTCCGCGGGCGTGGGCGCGACGATGGGCGGCGGTGACGGAGCGGCGGGCGGTGGGGTGACGATCGACGCGTCGCGGGTGGCGGACTGCGCGGCGGGCGCGGCGCGACGTGGGTCGTTCTGGGGCTGACGGATGCAGCCCGCGAGGGAGAGCGCGAGGAGCGCGTGGCGGTGTGCGAGCACGGTGACTGCCTCTCGCACGAAACAGACTGAGATGGAACGGAGCCCCCACTCCGACTTGCACGGAGCTGGTCCCGCTTACCGAGCGGGTGTGTCGCTGTCTGCACCTTGGGGGCGAGATGAAAACGGTCGGGAACAACCTGCAAGGTCAGAGACGAAGAGCGGAGGATGCCGGAGTCGAACCGGCTGCTCCCTGAGGAGCCGCGCCTTAGCAGGACGCTTGACACACCACCATGCCGTACCCTCCAGAACAGCGGTAGAAGGGGAGGGAGTCGAACCCTCGAGGAGCGCCTCGCGACGCTCCGCACTGTCTTCGAACCAGGCGCCGACGCCCATCGGCGTGATGCCCTTCTACCGTGGCAGGTGCGCCAGGAGTCGAACCTGGCTCATCGGTTTTGGAGACCGACCGCGTCGCCGGACGTTGTTTGCACGCACCTATCAGAAACGCTTTGATTCTCGGCGGAAGGAGGGGGAGTCGAACCCCCAAGGCTCATCGCTCGGCCGTGCTCCAGACGGCAGCCGTCGCCCATCGGCTTGCCCTTCCGTGGTTGAAATTCTCTCTGCGGAGGAAGGAGGGGGAGTCGAACCCCCAAGGCTCATCGCTCACCGTGGTTCGAGCACGGCGCCGTCTCCAATCGGCTGGCCCTTCCGTCAAGGTGCGTGGGGGCGCCGCCGCCTCCCTTCACTCCGGGGCGCGTGAGATCGCGCGGGAGCGAAGGGAGGCGGCGGGCGTCTGGGCCTCAGCGCTCACGCCACGCTGAGGTAGTCGCGCCAGCTCTCATGCGCCGCCTCAACAGGCGAGACGGCGGGCATGAACGCTGGGCGCTCGGGGTCCCGAGGGAGGGCCATCTTCGCCTGGTCGGGCGTGCGGTCGGCCTTGCGGGCGTTGCACGGGACGCAGCAGGTGACGATGTTGGTCCACTCGGTGCGGCCGCCGTGTGCGCGCGGCACGACGTGGTCGAGCGTGAGCTCGGGTGCGCCGGGCTGCGCGCCACAGTACTGGCACGCGAAGTTGTCACGCCGGTAGACGTTGGTCCGCGAGAACTTCACGCGGCGGTCTTGCCGGGCGTAGCGGCGGAGGCGCACGACCGAGGGCATCGGGAGCGAGGCGCTCACGCTGCGGATCTCGTGCTCGTAGGCCTCGACGACGTCGACCTTGCCCAAGAAGACCAGCGTCACGGCGCGCTGCCAGGGGATGACCTTCATGGGCTCGTAGCTGGCGTTCAGGAGGAGCGTGGATGCCATGTTCATGACCTCAGTTGTCGGAGTGATCGAAGAGCTCGGTAGGGATCACGAGACAGATCTCCGACGCCTCAGGCGCCAGTCGGGCGGTGCGCTGCGCCGGATTCGAACCGGCGGTTTCCTGGCTCTCTCCGCTCGTGCGGAGGTTGGCAGCGCGAATCTCGAACACGCCCGAGATCCGTCTCTTTCTCTGCGTTCTGTACGTCATCGTGGTGCTGGTCTCCCTTCGTGTGTTGATTGTCTGGTGGGTGCGCGCGGCCGTGGAGGGCGTGGCACTCCGGTGGCGGCGGTGACCTGCGAGGCTCGGAACATGCGGAGCTTTCGGGGCATCATCGGGTGCGCGCAGCAGGATTCGAACCTGCAACCTCCCGGGTTTGAGCCGGTCGCCTCGTCCCTGCTTGGGCTATGCGCGCGAGAACTTTCCTCTGACGTTTGAGCTACTGGGAAGGGTCCGGGAGACCGCCGCCGAGTTCGTGACGGAGGTCACGACCGAGGATGGTGTCCCGGGTGGTATGGGTCCGGGAAACCGTCGCCGAGTTCGTGACGAAGGTCACGACCGAGGATGGTGTCCCGGTTGGAAGGGTCCGGGAAACCATACGAGTTCGTGACGAAGGTCACGACCGAGGATGGTGTCCCGGTGTGTAAGTGCACGTGGAGGGATTTGAACCCACACTGAACGGCCTCTCGAACCGCTGCCACTACCGGTTGGGCTACACGTGCGTTGCGGAGGCAGGAGTCGCACCTGCATCGGCGAGCTTATGAGACTCGCTTGTCACTCAGACCTCCGCGGCTCCCACCCCCGGAATCGAACCGGGCATCTCGCGTTCGGACCGCGAGGGTTTCACCAACAGCCTCGGTGGGAATTGCATCGGAGACGCCGTCGGGTATCGCGCCCGCACGCGCGGCTTTGCAGGCCACGCTTCGCACATGCGATCGACGTCTTGAATCTGCGGTGGGCAAGGCAGGAATTGCACCTGCGACCACCCGGTTATCAGCCGAGTGCTCTTCTACTGAGCTACGTGCCCTCTCAATCAGTGGAACCGGAGGGAGTCGAACCCTCATCCGCGAGTAGCGAGCTCGCTGTCTTCCCTTTGGACGACGGCCCCGAGTGAAGCGACGGAGAGACTGCGCACGCTGAGGGAGTCGAACCCCCACTGGACGGCTTCGCTGGCCGTTGCCTCTGCGCGGGTTTCGGCTACGCGTGCGAGACGGTGACAAGGCGTTGACGGGGTGCGCACGGAGGGATTCGAACCCTCACTGGACGGCTTCTCGAACCGCTGCCGCTACCGAAGTTGGGCTACATGCGCGTGACGGACCGCGAGGCGATGAGTGCACACGGAGGGATTCGAACCCTCACTTGACGGCTTCTGAGACCGCTGCCGCTACCGAGTTGGGCTACGCGTGCGTGGAGGCTGTGACGGTCGCGGAGGCAGGAGTCGCACCTGCTGGAGCGGGCTTATGAGACCCACGCGCCTCTGAGGCCACCGCGAGGAGTGATCGTTCGTTGCACCCGCCCCCGGAGTCGAACCGGGCGCATTCGCGTTAGGACCGCGACGGTCTACCGACAGCCTCGGCGGGTGTGTTGTGTGGTCAGCGCAGCGGGCTTCGCTCCCGCGACCTCCTGCTCCCAAGGCAGGCGCTCTCCTGACTGAGCTACGCGCTGATGAAACAGTGGATGGAGAGGGATTCGCACCCCCACAGCCTCTCGGCCCCGCGTTTACAGCGCGGTTGGCTCACTCATGCACGCCCATCCATACCGACGAATCAGTGGAACCAGGGGGAGTCGAACCCCCATTACCGGTGTGCAAGACCGGAGTCCTCCCATTGAACGATGGCCCCGTTGAGACAGAGAACCGAAGCCCCCCAGCCGAGTTCGTGACGAAGGTCACGACCGAAGGATGGTGTCCCGATCTTCGGAAGGGTTCGGGAAACCAGCCGAGTTCGTGACGAAGGTCACGACCGAGGGATGGTGTCCCGATCTTCGGAAGGGTTCGGGAAACCAGCCGAGTTCGTGACGAAGGTCACGACCGAAGGATGGTGTCCCGACATAACAGTGAACCTTCCTGGAGTCGAACCAGGACCTTCTGGGTTTCAAGCAGACGCGCAGACCACTACGCTAAAGGCTCATCACTGCTCCCCGCATGGTGCGCGGTGTCGGGTGACACGGCGCCACGCGCGGGGAGCGACCTTGCAGGTTGTCAGAGATCCATCGAAGGGCGGACGTCGCCCCATCGCCGCGCGCGTCGATCGCTCGACACGCCGGACGTCGGTTGCCAGCCGTGGATTCGAACCACGCCTTGGACCGGTTCAAAGCCGGTTGCCCTGCCGCTGGGCGAGCTGGCACCTGTCGCAGTGGGCCCGGAGGGACTCGAACCCTCACCTCTGCGGGTAAAAGCCGCGTTCTCTGCCTCTCGAGATCCGGGTCCTCGATCGTCGTCCCCACCTCCGCGCTCCTCTTCAGGATCGCGAGGTCAGGGACCCCTCACTCTAACTTTAGCATCTGTACGATCATCTTCAAGATTTGTTTTCTACATTTGTTCATTTTGTTTTCGGGGATGTATTGCGTTTGATTGACGCACCTCTCCCGTCTCGCGTCGGCCCTCCTGCCGCGCGACTTCTCTGCGTCTCTCGACGCGCCCTCTTCGGTCTGTCGTCCGGTCTCCCGCGTTCGGGCGGTCGGGCGACGGCTTCGGACCAGGCGCCTCCCTCGCGGGAACTGCTCGGTCGGCCCTCGGGCTCCGGCGGGATCTCAGCGGTCCCGATCGGAGGCCCAGAAATGCAGAAGGCCGACTCTGCCTGGTGGCGGAGCCGGCCCTTTCAGACCTTCGGTACCTGTCCCGGGGAGTTACTCCGGTAGGGCCCTGCTCCTGCCATGTTGTCCGCTGCGCCGAATGCTCGCCTGAAGCTCCAAACACGAGGTACCGAGATACATTTCGAAACCGCCGAAGGAACGCGGCGCACTGCCTTTGACCGCCCCGGGCCACGAGCGCACGGCCTTGTCGGCGGTGGCGTCATTGGCCCTGCACGCCGCGGCCGCCAGACGAAGCCCCGCAACAGGGACCATCGCCGTCAGGCGCGTGGTGTGAGCAGAGTCGGTGGCGAAGTGCAGCATGTTGGTCGTGATCTCGGGTGTGGCTTCGTTTTCGGAAGTGTCGTCTCGAACCGTACGACTACCACAGAGGCAGTCGGCCGGGGGTTGGGATGTCTTCGAAGAGACCGCCCGCGGGGTATGAACCCGTGAGCGCTTCGTTGACCTCTGGGGGCACTCTAGATGGGCCCCCAAAGTCTGTCAACATTGTTTTTGATTTTTCTTACCGAATTCTTTTTCGGCTTTGCGCGCCGAGGAACTCGTCAGCGCGAACGCTTCAGTGCGAATTGTTGGCGGGGGCGGCGGGCGCAGCGGCGGCAGGGGCGCGCGCTGCGGTGGGCGCGGGTGAGCTCGCAGCGTCTCCGCGTGCGGGGGCGCCGACCTCGGCGGGGATGTACTGACGTCCGCGCGGGCAGCCCGCGACCTGGCGCGTGCGGCCGATCACGGCGAGGCGCGTGATGAGGAAGTTCACGCGGCGGTTGCGGGCCCACGCCTGCTCGTTCGAGCGGGGATCGACGGGGCAGTACTCGCCGTAGCCCGCGGGCACGAGGCGGGTGCGCGCCACGCCGCGCTCGACGAGCGCAGCCACCACCGAGTTCGCGCGGTCGCGCGAGAGCTGGAGGTTGTGGTCGTCGGGGGCGCGCTCGTCGGTGTGGCCCTCGACCTCCATCTGCTCGATGTCGGCGCGGTTCGCGAGGAGCTGCGCGAGCTCGCCGAGGATCTCGCGGTTCGTGTTGTTGTCGACGATCTGCGCGCTGTCGGTCTCGAAGAGGATCGGGTCGTTGAGCTCGACCACCGTGCCGAACACGCGGAGCCTGCCCGTGTCGGGGCAGCCGTCGGTGTCCTCGAGGCCGTTGAAGACCTCGGGGTCGTTGCGGCAGTCGCGTCCCTCGGCGCTGTGATCGGCCTCGTCGAGGATGCCGTCGCGGTCGTTGTCGGGGTCGGGGCAGCCGTTGTCGTCTTCGAATCCGTCGCGGTCCTCGGGCTCGTTGGGGCAGAGGTCGTCGGTGTCGAGGATCTGGTCCTGGTCGTTGTCGGGGTCGGGGCAGCCGTTCTCGTCTTCGAAGCTGTCGCGGTCCTCGGGGTCGTCGGGGCAGCGGTCGACGTTGTCGGCGATCTGGTCGCCGTCGCGGTCCTGCACCTCGCTGTCGGGGCAGCCGTCGGTGTCCTGCTGGCCGTTGCGATCCTCGGGCACGAGCGGGCACTGGTCGTCGGTGTCGAGGATTCCGTCGCGGTCGTTGTCGGGCTCGGGGCAGCCCTCTTCGTCTTCGAAGTTGTCGAAGTCCTCGGGCTCCGTGGGGCAGCGGTCGACGTCGTCGCGGTAGCCGTCTCCGTCGGTGTCACCCACCGTGGGCTCGAAGATGAAGCCCACGAAGCCCCTGAAGCTCGACGAGGCCATCGCGGGGGTCACGCCCGTGCCGCCGCCGAGGAAGAGGTACGAGTTGCGGTCGACGAAGATCTTCGCGCCGAGCACGGCCTCCATCGGCGTGGTCGCGAGGGCGTTCGAAAACCCGTTGAGGTACTGCGCGCCGTAGAACTCGGCCATCAGGTCGACGACGTTGCCGAGGCGATACGAGGCGCCGACGCCGTACGTGAGCGACGGGCCGTACGAGATGTTCGACGTGCCTTGCCCCGCCGCGGGCGTGAGCGTCGCGTTGTCGCCGAAGGGGATGCGGAACCCGAGGTTGCCCGCCACGCGGAACGCGCGCGAGAAGCGCCGCTCGATGGCCACCGAGGGCCACGCCCACGGCCCCGACTCGCCCGCGAAGCTGCGGTTGCCCTGGCCGAAGCTCGGCGTGCCCATCACGGGGATGCCCACCTGGAGCAGCACCGCGAGGCCCACGGGCCAGTACTCGCCGCGCAGCCAGCGGAGCTTCGCGTGGAGGATGATGTCGCCGAGGCCCTGGTAGTTGAGCCCCTGCGTCGCGGGCGAGTACTGACCGAGGTTCGGGAGGGGACCCGTGGTGACGGTCATCCCCGTGCCCGCGTCGGTCGTCACCGAGGTGCCCGGGCCGCTCACGAGGTGAAAGGGCACCTGCGCGCCGAGCACCAGCACGTCGCCGATGCCGACGTTCGCGTGGAAGTTGCCCGAGATCATCGAGTCGACGAGCGCCGATCCGCCGGGGCCGATGCGCGCGAGGTTGGTCCCCACGTCGAGGATCAGACCGAACGAGAAGGCCCCGCGGCCGAGGATGTCGGTACCGTTGATGGTGATCAGGCCCTTGGAGTCCACCGCGGGGCGGAACAGCCGCAGGTCGAACGATCCCTGCTGGAGGGGATAGTCCTGCGCGTGAGCGGTCGACGCCGTCGTCGCGAGCGCTCCCATCAGGCTCGCGCCCGCCAACAGGGCGCGCGATGACCAGAGGCGAAGAAACCGGGCTTTCATCGGCGCGGACGGTATGTTGCAACCCGCCGTCCCGTCAATCACTCCGCGAGAGCGCCGCGGGAGCCTCAGAGCGCCGCGTCGAGGTCGAGGCTCGCATCGCTCGCGGAGCCTTCTCCCGCAGCGTCTTGCGCCTCCTCGACGGACGCGTCGTGCGCGGCGTCGGGCACATCGGTCGCGGCGGTCGCGTCGGTGATGTCGCTCACGTCGACCGAGGCGCGGTCGCGCGAGACGTCGACGGCGCTGTCGGGCTTGGGGCCCTCGGGCACGATGATCCGCACGATGCGGTCGCCGAGCACCACGTCGTCGCCCGAGAACACCACGCGCACGAAGAAGAGCTGCGGCTGCTCGAGGCTGTCAACACTCGTGTTCCGCACGTGCACGCGGAAGGTCAGGCGCGTGCGCGTCGACACCGCGGTGAACGTGTCGGGCACGCCGTCGAGGCTCCCTGCGGGGAGGCGGTCTTCGCGGCGCGGGAGGTCGACGCCGTCGGGCGCGATCGCGGAGAGGGCCTCGACGCTCGAGACGAAGCCCCGCGGGTCGTTCTCGACGCCGCCCGCGACGGTGCCGAACGCGAGGCTGTCGAGGAAGCGCGTGATGGCGTCGAGCACCGTGAACGCGAGCCCCGAGCCGTCGGACCCGATGTCGAACACGAGGGGGCACGCGCCGCCGACGGCGG
The DNA here is from genome assembly GCA_052035985.1 of Myxococcota bacterium. Classification (GTDB taxonomy): domain Bacteria; phylum Myxococcota_A; class Polyangia; order Polyangiales; genus CAISKJ01. The sequence continues at coordinate 57,267 of JBPOHC010000142.1, forward strand.
GCCGCGAGATGCCTCCGATGCCCGTGACGCAGCGGCTGCCCACGGCGGGCACCACCGCCCCCGTCGCGATGGCGAGCGCCTCGAGCTGCGGGCGCGCGGGCTCGCCCGACGCGATGCCGATCATGCGGGCGTTGATCGCGCGCAGCGCCGTCGCGGCCTGGTCGAGCGAGTGCGTGCCGGGCACCATCGAGCCGTAGTCGATGGGGTCGTGCGAGGGCGCGTCGGTGACGTTGACCACCACGCGCGCGGAGCCGTTGCGAAAGCCCACGCCGCCCACGGAGCCCGAGCCCGGGAGGTCGAGGCGCGGCGTGAAGCGGTCGATGTTGCCGTTGATGGGGCCGAGGAACCCGACGCCCGTGGCGATCTGGTAGAGCGCCTCGATCGACGCCTCGGGCACGTCGCCGCCGTTCTGCAGCGGCCGGTCGAGGTTGAACACCGCGCTCGTGACGAGGAAGAAATCCGTGGTGACCGGCGTGAGCAGGTCGTACGGCCGATCGGTCGCGAGGCCGAAGGGGCGCACGGGAAAGTCCGCGAAGCGCGACACGCCGATCGCGAGGTCGCTCACGCGCGTTCGGAGCTGCGGGATGAGCGTGTCTTGCAGGTTCGCCTTGAGCGTCTGGATCTCGCCGCCGAAGCTCCCCGTCGTGTCGACGGAGAAGTGCACGTCGAGGCGTCCCGCGCGCGGCTGCACTTCGAACGTGAAGGTCTGCTCGGGGTCGTTGCGCGCGAGCACGTACGTCACGTCGTAGCGGGGGTACGGGTTCACGCCGCGCGGCGGGAGCGCGCCGTCGAAGCTCGCGTCGCCGCCGAAGAGAATCGGCACGTCGATGGGGGGGACGTCGTCGACGCTCTGCCCCGACACGGAGGGCGGGCGATCGACCGCGCACCCCGCGGAGAGCGCGCACGCAACGAGCGCAGCGGAGAGGCGCCGCGCGAATCGGAGGGTCGATCTCGTCGTGCGGCTCACGTGCGCCGAGCGTATCACCCTTCGCGCGCACGAAGTACCATCGGGGCCGTGCGCTTTCTTCACGCGAGCGTCGTCGCGCTCGCACTGTTTTCAGGCATTCCCCGCGACGCGTGGGGCAACGGACGCTTCCCCGCGGCGAGCTATCTCGTGGTGGGTCCCGGGGCGTCGTCGTCGGTGCTCGCGCTTCGAACAACCTTCGGCGTGCTTCGAAGCGCCGACGCGGGTCGCTCGTGGCGCTGGGTCTGCGAGGAGTCCGTCGAGGCCGTCGGGATGTTCGACCCGAGCATCGCCCTCGGCCGTGACGGATTCACCACCCTCGCGCTTCCGTCGGGCCTCGCGGTCTCCGAAGACGGCTGCGCGTGGGCGCGCCCTGCGATGACGCCCGCGCGTCCCGTGGTCGACGTCACGAACGACGCGACAGGAGAGGTCCTCGTCGCCGCGGTGGGCCCGTCGGGCACGCGCGATGAGCTCCTCCGCTCGGATGACGGCGGGCGCTCGTGGCGATCGACCGCGACGCTCCCCGGGTACTTCATCGAGACCGTCGAGGTGGCTCCGTCGTCGCCCGCGCGGATCTATGTGTCGGCCTTCGTTCCCGGGCCCGAGCCCGTGCTCCTGCGCTCGGATGATGGCGGCGCGACGGTGCGCGAGCTCACGCGAGATTTCACCGGCGGACAGAGCGCGTGGATCGCGGGCGTCGACCCCACGAACCCCGACGTGCTCTACGTCCGCTCGCAGCGACCGGGCGGCGTCGGGACGTACCTCCTGCGCTCGGAGGACGGCGGTCGATCGTTCCGTCGCATCGCCGAGACCGACGGCGCCATGCGCGGCTTCGCCCTCAGCGACGACGGCGCCACCGTGTGGTTCGGAAGCTCGCTCTCGCGCGAAGGGCTCCAGCGCTCGGTGCGCGGAGGAGCCTTCTCTCGCACGGCCGATCAGCCCGCGGTGCAGTGCCTCCGCTACCACGCGGGGAGGCTCTACGTGTGCGCCGACGAGGCCGTCGACGGCTACGCGCTCGGCTGCTCCGACGACAATGGAGACAGCTTCGCGCCGCTCCTCTCGCTGCGCGCCATCGAGACGCCCGCGAGCTGCCCGAGCGGGACGCCCGTCGGCGACCGCTGCGCCGCGCTCTGGCCCGCGCAACGCATGACCCTCCGCGCGATCGACGCGGGACCTCCGCCTGATCGTCCGCACCCGTCGCTCGACGTGAGCGACGTGAGCGACGTGAGCGATGTGAGCGATGTGAGTGATGCGAGTGATGCGAGGGATGCGGACGATGCGAGCGACGTGATCGGCGCGAGCGACGCAGCGATCGTTGGAGACGTCGCGATGGATGCTGTTGTTGAAGACGTGAGGGCGGTCACGCCTCCGCCCGCGCGTCAGCCGTCGTGCGGATGCAGCGCGCGCGGTGATCGCGGCGGGCGATGGTGGTGGGTGCTCGCGCTGTTGTTACGCAGGCGTCAGCGACGCCAGCCGCCGCGACCGGCCTGACCCGAGACGTAGCCGCGCTGGCGCGAGATGAGCCCGCGGTAGGTGAGCTCGCGCTCGTTCGCGAGGAGCGCGTAGAGGACCTTTCCCGTAGCCTCGGCGTCGTCGGTGGCGCGGTGCGCGTTGGTGAGGTCGACGCCCACGCGCGCGGCCACCTCGACGAGCTTGAAGCCCTTGGCGCCAGCTTGGAGAGCGCGGGCCCACACGAGAGGGTCGATCCAGTCGGTGCCCACGCGGAGCGCGGGCGGTGACTGCGGCGTGCGCGTGGGGACGATGCCCGCGCGGCGCATCTCGGCGTAGATGAACGAGCGGTCGAAGCCCGCGTTGTAGGCCACCGGGATGCGGCCCTTGAGGAGCTCCACGAGCTTGGGGGCGAGCTTTTCGAAGCGCGGCGCGCCCTTCACCTTGTCGTCGGAGATGCCGTGCACCGCGGCGGCCTCGGCGGGGATCGGGATGCCCGGGTTGATGAGCTCTCCGAAGCGCTCGATGACCTCGCCGTTCTTGAAGGTCACGATGGCGATCTCGACGATGCGGTCGCCGCGCGAGGGGTCCTTGCCCGTGGTCTCGGTGTCGATGAGCGCGAGAGGGAGCGTGTGCCACGGGGCGTCGACGTCGAGGTCCTCCGCGAGCCCGAGCTGCGCGGGCGGCGCGCGCAAGAGGAACTCCGTGATCCCCGGGTAGGGAAGGCCCGTCGGAAAGCAGCCGCAGCCCTCGTGTCTCGCCATCTCGCGCGCATCCGAGCACGTCCCGCGCGAAGCCGCCACCTCTCGACCGAAGCGCGCGACGGCGCGAGGCGACAGAAGCGCACCTCGCGGCGCCTCACTCTCTGCTGGCGCGCGGAGCCTTTTCGTTTCTATCCTCGCGCCCATGCGACCGCGCCTCTTCGCCTCGCTCGCGCCCTGCATCGCAGCGCTCTTCGGCTGTAGTGCGCCGCGCCTCCCGCCGCCTCCGCCCGAGCCCCCCAACGAGCTCACCCTCGACGCCGAGCACATCCGTCGCGGCTCCGCGCCCGTGAACGTCGCCGCCGACACGGAGCGCGACGAGGGGCGCATCCGCGTGGCCGTGCTCCAGCGCAGGGTGGCCCTCCAGGAGTGCTTCGAACGCATCCTCCCGGCGAACCCCGACGCCGCGGGGCGCGTCGACGTGACCTTCGTGGTCGAGACCTCGGGGCTCATCCACGACGCCGTGGGCGAGACCTCGGTGGCGCCGCTGCGGCCCACGAAGGAGTGCGTGCTCGGCATCGTGCGGGCGCTGCGCATCGAAGGGGTCCAGCACGCCTCGGTGGTGCGCTTTCCCTTCGAGTTCGAGAACCCGCTGCTCGAGATCAACCTCTCGGAGATGGTGCTCTTTCCGCGGATGAACACGGCCCCTCCGACGCTCGCCGCGGTGGCCGTGCAAGCGGGCTCGGGCGACCTCTCGGGCCCCGAGGTGCAGAGCCTCCTCGACGCGCAGGCGCAGCCGCTCCTCGCCTGTTACACCCCGCTCCTCCGCGCGCCCGTTCGCCGCGGACAGCAGCGCCCGCAGGGCACCGCGCGCTTCGAAGTCACCGTGGCCCCCGACGGCGCCATCGCCGACGTCGACCGCGTCGAGACCACCGATCCCCTCCCCCAGACCGCGGACTGCATCCTCGGTGTGATTCAAGGCATGCATATGCGCGCCACGGGTCGCCGCACGGTGGTGCGCATGCGCTTCGCGATGCGCCCTCAGGAGGCCCCGTCGGCCTCGTCGACGCCCTGACATTCCTCTACCGGGTCTGAAACGCGACCGTCCCCTGACGAGACCCGTTGGTTTTTCGGGGCGATGGGTTTACACCCGCGGGTCTCTTGCCTGCCCTTCGCGGCGACACGCCTTCGGGGGAGAAGCATGGCATTGCACTGAGTCTTCAGGAGGATCGACGATGAGAACGCGGATCTGGACGACGGCGTCGGCGGGAGCCCTCGGGATGGTGTGCCTCGTGGCGCCCGCGATGGCGCAGCAGACGAGGCGGATCAACATCAACTCCACGCCGCCCGGCGCCACGGTGCGCCTCGACGCGCAGGCGTCGGCCCCCATCGGCGTGACGCCGCTCCGCAACCGCGCGGTCCGGTCGGGCGCGCACACGCTCTTCTTCGAGATGCCGGGCTACGTGCCCGGGCGCCTCGACATCAACGTGGCGCGCAACGGCGAAGCCTTCACGGGCTCGCTCCAGCAGGCGGGGAGCATCAACGTCTCGGCCGACGTGCAGGGCGCCGCGATCACCATCGACGGCCAGGAGCGCGGCACGTCTCCCACGCGCATCGACGGCCTCGCGCCCGGTCAGCACGTGGTCGAGCTCCGCGCGCCGAACCTCCCGCCCTTCTCGCAGACCGTGACCGTGCAGAGCGCGCAGGTCGCGTCGGTCACCGCCACGCTGCGCCCCGCGACGGGCACCGTGCGCGTGATCGTCACCACGGCCACGGGCGCCGCGCCCGCCGACGTGCGCGTGCTCCTCGACGGGACGCCCCTCACGGGCAATCCCCCGTCGAACGATCAGGTCACCGTGGGCAACCACGTGGTGCAGGTGAGCGCCGACGGGTTCCGCTCGGTCACGCAGCAGGTGAGCGTCAGCGCGAGCCAGGTGCAGGCCGTGGCCGTGGCCCTCGAGGCCGTGGTCAACGGCGGCACCGTGCGCGTCGTCACCACCACCCCGAACGCCGAGGTCTACCTCGACGGAGACCGCGTGCAGGGCTCGCCCGCGCAGGCGCAGAACGTCCCCGCGGGCACGCACACGATCCGCGCGACGGCGACGGGCCGCGCCACCGTCACCCGCGAGATCACCGTCACGGCGGGACAGGTCACGGCGCTCGACCTCGGAGACCTCCCGCAGGCGTCGCAGAACGGCCGCATCTCGGTGCGCGCGTCGGTGCCCGAGGCCGAGGTGCTCCTCGACGGAGCCTCCGTGGGACGCGCCCCCTACGAGCGCGCCGACGCGCCGCCCGGCGAGCACATCGTCGTGGTGCGCGCGCAGGGCTACGAAGACCTCCGCCGCACGTGCTCCGTGAGCGCGTCGCAGGCCTGCGAGGTGGTGGCCGACCTCCAGCACGCGCGCCCCATGGGCGTGGTTCACGTCGAGGCCGTCGACCCGCAGGGGCGCCCGGTTCCCAACGCCATCGTGCGCCTCGGCGCCGAGACCGACCCGCGTCCCCTCGGTGACATCTCGGTGCCCACGGGCGAGGTCCGCGTGAACGTCACGGCGGACAACTACGAGCCCGCGGTGCAGACCGCCAACGTCGTGCAGGGCGGCACCGCGCAGGTGCGCGTGCAGATGCGCCGCACGGGTCTCACGGGCGCCGACGTGGCCCGCCGCCGCGGCGCGATCAGCACCTTCGGCGCCGCACCGCTCGTCCGCGGCGACGGGGCCTTCGACCTCATGGGCGGCTACGGCGGCTTTCCGCTCGCGTTTCGCGCGACGCTGGGCTTCATGCCGCACGGCCTCTTCGCGGTCGACGGCGGCCTCACGATCCGCACGAGCTTCACCTGGTACGAGTTCGAGCTCCGCAGCCGCATCGGCCTCCGCCTCGCGGACGACACCTTCGCCGTCGGCGGCGAGGTGCGCTTCTACGGCGCGCTCGGCACCAACCAGCGCAGCGGCTTCGGCGCGACCTTTCAGCTCAACCTCTCCGCCCACTTCTCGCTCTCGGGCGACGAGGTCGTCGCGGGCGAGACCGCGCAGGATCGCGCCAACCGCCTCGGCAGCTTCGCGATCACGCTCAGCCCCGGCCTCGACATCAACAGCGACGGCTTCCCCGCGGCGTCGCCGCCGAACCTGACGGTCAACGGCACGACCGCGTACTCGCTCTGCGAGAACCGCACGGCGACGGGCGCGAACCCCACCACGGGCGACTGCACCCTGTCGGCCACCGTGCGCGGCTACCTCGCGGGCACCGTCGAGATCGGCCTCGGCCGTCACCTCAACGCCTTCGCGGGGCTCCAGTACTACTTCCCCCGCCCCGACACCGAGAACCTCGGGCCGATGACCTCGGGTTCGAACACCGCGCGTCGCCCCGTGCTCACCGACTTCTGGGACACCGCCGTGCAGGCCAACATCTACGGCGGCGTGACCTACAAGTTCTGACCTCCGCGTTCACAGCGACCGTGAACGCGTTCACGGTCAACGTGAACGTCGCCCCCTCCGCGCCGCGGGTGATTGTGAGCGGATCCCCGCGGCGCCCAGCATCAAGAACAGCACCGCCAGGTCGACGTCGACCATCAGCGATGTCGCCACGAGGCCCGTCTCGTCGATCATCGTGTCGACGCGCAGACCGAGCGACAGGTCGTACAGGTACGCGGGGAGCACCAGCTCGATCTGCGCGCCGAGCTCCAGCGCCGCGCCGCGCGGGTCTGCGTCGCCGCGGTATCGCGCGCCCGCCGTTCCAGCAGCGCGGAGGTCGCCCCACGACCACGACGCGAGGGGGCCGCTCAACACACCGCCGAAGGTCGTGTAATGACGCGTCTCCGCGTCGAGGAGCATCTCCGCGAAGCCTCCGATGCCGACCCATCGAAAGCCGGGCGTGGGATACACCTGAAGCGTTCCGCGGAATCCCCACGTGAAGCCCTGGAGGTGATCGTGACCGAAGGTGCTCCCGAGGGGCATCGAGAGGTGGACGCGCACGGGCCACGACGCGAAGGGCGGAGAGGATGCGCGTGCGCGCGGCGGCGTCGCGGGCGTGGTCGCCGCGGTCGACGACGCCGCGGTGGGCGGCGCTGCGGCGGGCGGCGGCTCCGCGGGTGACGTGAGCTGCGTCGGTGCGGGTGCCGTCGGTGTCGTCGCGACGGGCGCTTCCTGTGCGAGCGCGAGCGACGGAAGCAGCGCGGCGAAGAGCGTGATGGCGAGCGTGCGGTTCATCGAGCGAGGCACTCCAACGGAAGCGCGGTCACCGCTGCGCGCGTCGACGCGTCGGGGTCATCACCGAGCGGAACGGCGATCTGCGCAGCGAGCCACACGCCGTCGTCGCATCCTACGAGCGAGGGGCCGTCGATGGCGCCGAAGCCCGCGGGCGGCGTGAACGCGAGCGGCGTCGCCTCGCGGTGCGCCACGTCGAGCCGCATCGCCCGCTGCGTCGTCTGCTCGGGACGCTCGTCGGGCGACACGTAGAGCGCCGTGAGCTCGGTGCCGCGAGACGCGAGCGAGTCAGGGAGCGCTCTCGGCGCGATCTCGACACGTTCGAGCGGCGTTCCCGGTGCGCCCGCGAGCAGCACGTAGAGCGCGCCCGCGCGGACGCACACGCCCTCGCCCACCGACACGCACGCGCCCGCGTCGTCGTGACCGAGCGTGAACTCTCCGACGAGAAAGGCCGAGCGACCCGCCGCGGAGACGCCGCGCGAAGTCACGAGCGCGTGGTGCGACCCGAGGCGGTGTCGCGCGTGCGCGCCTCCGTCGAGCCAGGTCGCTTCGAGCCACGTCGCGCCGCCCTCTTCGACGCGAGAGAGCGCGACGTGACGGCTCGCTTCCCACGCCTTGAGCTCGCCCGCGATGGTGCGCGAGACCTCCGCGGGCTGGTCGGGTTCGTCGCGTCCGATGCGCACCGTGAGGCGCGCCGTCGAGGGGTCTTCGGTCGCGCGTCCGAAGCCCGCGTACACCGTGACGCCCGCTGGCGTGCGAGCTCCCGGCGCGACGATGCCGAGGCCCACGAGCCCCGCGGGGATCAGAACGTCTCCGCGCAGCACCGACGCGCCTGCGTCGAGGGGTGCGAGCGCCGCAGCCCAGACGTCGTCACGCTCGTCGTCCATGCCTGCAAGCGGAGAGCGCCACGCGAGGGGGCCATCGACCGCGTCAGGCGCGACGGGTCCGAGACGATCGACGCCCGTCGAGATGACCCGCGGAGGAGAGAATCCCGAACCCTCCGCGAGGCCGCGCTCGACGCGCGTGAGCGTGTGACCGCGCACGACGAAGAGCGCGAGCGTTCCGTGTGAGCACGTCGCGGTGACCGACTCGATGGCCCCGGCGCCGGGCGGAAACGACACCGCCGCGCGTTCGATCTCGCGTCCGCAACGCGGCGACATCATCACGGGCATCGGCGCGGGCTCGGCGCGGTCCTCTACGCGAGGCTCCGTGGGGGTGCGCTCGCCGACGCAGCCGCGTCCGCAGCCGGGCGTCAGCGCGAGGAGCGCGAGGGCGACGCGCGGCCGGAGCAATGGGGTTCAGACCTTCTCGCGCGTCACGCGGCCGAGGAGCCCCTGGGGCCGCACGAGCAGCACCGCCACGAGGATCGAGAACACGATCGCGGGCGCGAAGGAGCTCGACAGGTACGCCGACGCGAGCTGCTCGACCACGCCGATGAGAAGCCCGCCGAGCATGGCGCCGGGGATGTTTCCGATGCCGCCGAGCACCGCAGCCACGAAGGCTTTGAGCCCCGGCTGCACGCCCGAGAGCGGATCGATCTTGGGCTGGTCGAGGCCGAAGAGGATTCCACCCGCGCCTGCGAGCGCGGAGCCGAGGCCGAAGGTGATCGCGATGATGCGATCGGTCGGAACGCCCATCAGCCGCGCCGCTTCGATGTTCGTCGAGATGGCGCGCATGGCCCTCCCCACGCGCGTCTTCTGCACGAGGAAGGTCAGCGCCACCATGAGCGCCACCGCGGCCCCGAGGTTCAGGAGCTTCACGTTGGTCACGGCCACGGGGCCGAGCGACACCGTCGTCGAGCGCACCACGGGAGGAAAGCCCCGCGGCGTCGAGGTGAACACCAGCATCGCGACGTTCTGGATGAGCATCGACACGCCGATCGCGGTGACCAGCGGCGTGAGCTTCGGCGCGTGCCGCACGGGGCGGTAGGCGAAGCGCTCGACGGTCATTCCGAGCGCGGCGCTCACGGCCATCGCGAAGGCGAAGCACGCGAGCGCGATGCCCACCGACGAGTGCCCCGACGAGGTCGCCGTGACGCCGAACCACGCGGCGGCGTAGATCCCCGCGTAGGCGCCCACCATGAACACGTCGGAGTGCGCGAAGTTGATGAGCCCGAGCACGCCGTACACCATCGTGTACCCGAGCGCGACGAGCGCGTAGACGCCGCCGAGAGAGACTCCCTCGACGAGGTTGCGCGCGAAGGTCACCGGCGCGCTCGCGGCGCCGCGGAGCACCATCAGCGTCGGCGGGATCGCGAGGAGCGCCACCGCCGCGGGCAGCGCGCGCTCCGAGAGCGGACGCGGACGCGCAGCGGCGGCCACGGTCACGGGTTCACCGTCTGGTTGTAGCGGAAGCCCCCGGCGGTCACCTCGAGGATCACCGCGCTCTTCACCGCGTCGCGCTGCTCGTTGAGCGTGATCGACCCGGTGGCGCCCTGGACGTTGCGCGTCGTGGCGAGGGCCGCTCGGATGCGCGCGGGCTCCGCGGAGCCGGCCCTGCGGATCGCGTCGAAGAGCACCAGCGCGGAGTCGTAGCCGAGCGCCGCGAGGCCGTTGGGGTCGGTGTGAAAGCGCTCGCGGTACTTGCGCAGGAACGAGCTCGGAATGGGCCCCGATGCGCCCTCGGGCGCGAAGGCGTCGGAGAAGAAGTCGCCCACGAGCTTGTCGTCGTCGTTCTGCGTGAGCGAGGGTCCGCTCCAGCCGTCGCCGCCGAGAAAGCGCCCCGCGAAGCCCGCGCCGCGAGCCTCGCGCGCGATGAGGGCCACCTCGGTGTAGTACCCGGGGACGAAGATCGCCTGGGGCTGGTGCCCGAGCATCGAGGTGATCTGCGCGGAGAAGTGCGTGTCGCCCGAGCGGTACGACTGGTCGTCGACGATGGTGCCCCCGAGCCGACGGAACGAGACCGCGAACGCGTCGGCGAGGCCCATCGAGTAGGCGCTCGCCTGGTCGCGGAAGAGCGCCACGCGGTCGAAGTGCAGGGTGTTCTTCGCGAAGCGCGCCATCACGTCGCCCTGAAACGGGTCGATGAAGCACACGCGGAAGATGTGATCGCCCACCTGCGTGACCGAGGGGTTCGTGCTCGACGGAGAGATCATCGGGATGTGCTTGCGCTGACAGACGCGTCCGCCCGCGAGGGAGAGCGTCGAGGCGATCTCGCCGAGCACGGCCACCACGCCCTCGCGGTCGATGAGCCGGGTCACGGCGCTCGTGGCCTCGTTGCTGTCTCCGCGGGTGTCCTCGGCCACGAGGCGGAGCTGCTGACCGAGGAGTCCGCCCTGCGCGTTGAGCTCCTCGAAGGCGAGGGTCACGCCGTTGCGGGTCGAGATGCCGAAGTCGGCCTGCGCGCCCGTGAGCGAGCAGTAGAGACCCACGGAGATGCCGTTGCGCTTCTGCTTGCACGCCTCGGCGAAGGCGCCTGCGAAGAGGGCGCCCGCGGCGCCGGTGAGGACTTCGCGACGGCTCCGACGTGACGACGGGGGGGTGGTCATGGCGGGCGTTTGTAACACCCCACGCGCGAGAGACGGAAGATCTGCCGTCTGGTCACCGCGCGCGAGGTGCCGTAGAGAAGTCGTCGCATGGCCTCGAACGACTCCCTCGACCGGACGCTCGCCGCGCGCTTCGCGTGGCGCCACGCACGCCCCGATGAGATCCCCTCGCTCGAAGGGGCCCTCGGAGACGCCACCGATTCGCCCGAAGACACCCCCGAGGCGGCCGACGGAGAGCCCCTCGACGGGGACTCCGACGACCTCGACGGAGATGACACCGACGACGAAACGACAGACGGGGACGACGACAGGGAAGACGACGGGGAAGACGAACCCGGCGACGGAGACCCCGAGGCCGCCGCGAAGGAGATGCGCTCCCTGGAGTCGATGCGCGCCGCGGCGAGGGCCGAGTGCGCGCGTCTCACGGAGGCCATCGACCGCACGTGGAAGCTGAGAGACCCGGGGCTCCAGGCGCGCGCCACCGAGCAGCTCGCGCGTCACGCCGCGTCGCTCGGGCTGCGCGTGGCCGCGATGAGCGAGCACCCGCTCCAGGCCGTGCGGCTCCTGCGGCTGGTCACGCGGCACCACGCGAGCGTCGAGGAAGAGGCGCGCGACGCCCTCACGGGCTGCGTCGTCTGGATCGACCTGGGGCACCCCGAGCTCGTCGACCTCGTCGCGGAACTCGCGGTCAGCGGCCCTGAAGACCTCCAGCAGCACGTGCTCTTTCACCTCAGCGCCACGCGCGACTGGCGCTCCGAGCGCGTCTGCGCGGCGTGGAGCGCGCCCCTCGCGGCCCTCGCGTCGCGCGATGACCTCTCGTGGCCCCAGCGGCTCATGGCCCTCTCGTACCTGGAGCTCAGCCCCGGTCGCGAGGCGATCCCCGCGCTTCGAAAGCTCCTCCGCGCGCAGCACCTCGGCGCGCGCTCGATCGCCCTCTCGGCGCTCCGCGCGATCGGCCCCGACGCGACCTCCGACGACGACGTGCGCTTTCTCCTCGAAGACCTCGTCGAGCACGAGCTCCCGGAGTTTCTCCGCGGGCCGAGCTTCGAACACGCGCTCACCTACGCGCGGACGCTCACCGAGCTCCTCGTCGAGCGCCAGCTCCCGGGGGCGCCGTCGGTGCTTGCGGGCCTCGTGCAGAGCCGCGCGGGCTCCGCGGGCGCGTGGGGCGTGGCCGACTCGCTCTGGGCCCTGCGCGTCCTCGCCGCGAGCGCCCCCGAGCGCGCGCTCCCCCTCATCGACGACTGGCTCACGCACGCCCGCGAGCTCGACCGCCTCGCAGCCACGGAGTCTCTCGCGCGGCTCCCTGCCGACCTCGCGCGACCGAGGCTGCTCACGGCGGCGGCCGACGGATCACCCGAGGTGGCCCTCCGCGCGGGCGAGCTCTGGCTCACGCGCTACGGCACCAACTGCCCCGTCGCGCCCCTCGCGGGCGTGGTCGACGCGCTCCTCGACGCGCCTCCCTCCGAAGCGTTCCGCGGTCGGCTCCTCGTGCTCCGCGGCCGCACGCTCGACGCGCGCTCGCGCATGGTCGAGGCGCTCCTCGCGGAGGCTCCTTCGCGCGAGGCCCTCGCGCTGCTCGTGTTCGCGCTCGGCTCCGACGACGTGTGGCGCCACAACGAGCGCGCCGCGCTTCCGAGCGATCAGGCCGCGTGGGTGCGCGCGCTCGTGCAGCGCTTCGGCGACGCAGGCGCGCGCGGCGTCGCGGAGCTCGCGGGGCGTCGCTCGATGACCGCGACGAACACGTGGTTCCAGGCGGTGACCTGGGCCGTGGCCTCGCTCGACCCCGACGCGACGGACCTCAGCGCGATCCGTGAGCTCGCCGCGCGCGTGCTCGTCGACGGGCGCTACCGCTTCGCCCAGAGCGACGCGTCGAAGGTGCTGCGCGCGCTCGGCGTTCCCCTCTCGCTCGCGGACGTGTGCTTCGACTGGATCGACCGACGCGTAGAGCCCGCGCACCCGCACATCGCCGCCGACCTCCTCGCCGCGATGGGCCCTGACGTCGACATTGATCGACGCGTCTCCCACGGACTCGACGTGGCGCTGCGAGAGTCTTCGACGGAGCGCGTGGGCTGCTACGCGAAGGCTGGCGCAGAGCGTGACGTCGACGCGTGCGTCACGCAGCTCCGCGCGATCCTCGACACGCCCGGAGGAATGGCCGACCTCACCTCGGAGATGGCGCGCTCGCTCACGGGCTCGGCGCGCGCACTGCTCCAGCGAGATCGGCTGACGGGGGGATGGCTCCGCGCCGCGCTGTCGCCCGACAACGCGCTCCGCGGAGACGCGCGACGGCGGCGCGACGCGACGAGGCGCTTCGAAGTGGCGTGCGTGCTGGTGCGGGTCGAGACCGACGACGCGCAGGGGGCGCTGCTCTCGGCGCAGCTCGGCCCCGACGGGTTCTCGCCCGAGACCGCGGCGCTCGCTGCCAACGCGCTGCTCTTTCAGAACAAGCTGGAGTGGGACGCCGCGCAGCTCGCCCCCATCGCGGAGGCCGTCAACGACGCGCTCAGGCTGCCGCTCCTGCACCACGCGCTCTATCACGAGCAGCCGCTCGAAGCCTTGTGGGGAGCGTTTTCGAAGCTCTTCGCGTCGCGCGAGCCCTCGGTGGTCTCACGGCTCGCGCGCCTCGTCGAAGACTATCCCGAGAGCCTCGCGGAGCACCTCCGTGCGCTGCCCTCGGAGGCCATCGCGGACCCCGACCTCGCGGCCCTCGTGGCGCGCACCCTCTCGCCCCCCGACGACGCGCCGTTCTGGTTCGACGAGTGATGCGCGGGCCTCGGCGAGAGGCTCGGGCTCACGGGCGAGCGCGGCCTCGGCGCGACGGGCACGATCGGCGTCGCGGGCGGGCGCGGTGAGGCGCGGGGCTCCTCGGGCTCCGGCGTGAAGTTGAAGGGGTACACGACGGTCACGACGCTCCCCGTCGCGGGGAACACCCAGCGCTGCACCGCGGTGATCAGGCACTGGTCAAGGAGCGTGTCGCCGAGGCTCTGCGCGACGCTGCTCGCCGTGACCGCCCCCGTCGGATCGATCACGAAGCGAAGCCCGATGCGCCCCGCGAGGGCCGGGTTGCGCTGCATCGCCATCTCATAGCAGTGCCGCACCTGGGCGAGGTTGCGGAGCACCACGCGACGGATCAGGTCGGGCGAGATCGAGCCCTGAACCGTCGGCGGCGCGACGCGCACGATCGGCCCCGACATCCCACGGCCGCGGAGACCGCGCCCCGCGCCCGAGCCGTAGCCCTGACCGGAGCCCGTTCCTGCGCCGTGTCCCATCGAGCCGATGCTGCCGAGGCCGATGCTTCCCTCGCCCGATCCGCCGCCGCCCCAACCCGTGCCGGTCACGCCGAGCCCACCGGAGCCGAACGCGTCGCCGATGGTGTTTCCGCTCATGTTGCCGTTCGAGCCGCGCATCACGGTCCCGCCCGCGGACTGGAGGTTCACGCCCTGCGGCGCCTCGGCGGGCTGATCGATGCGCGCAGGGTTTCCGTCGCCGTGTCCGGTCGTCGTGTCGACGGCGACGAACGACGTGTACTGCGAGAGGAGGTGGTGCCTGAGCGCGAGCGTCGTGATGCTCTCGGCGAGCTCGCGATTGTTGGGCGAGAGGTGCTCCTCACGCGAGAGCGCGGCGATGCGCTGACGGGCCCAGAGGCTCGCGATGGCGGGGTTCTCGGCCGACACCTCGGGCAGCGCGACGGAGAGCGTCTGCGTGTAGGGGCGCCCGCCGAGGGTGCCGCGCACGGTGACGGTTCCGCTCGCGCCGCGTTCGTAGCGCGCGAGCACCATGAGCGGCTCGAGCGCCGACACGTCGGGGATCGCCGAGGGCAGCGCGTCGCGCACGGCGAGGCCGCCCCAGTCGACGCGAACGTCGGTGAGATACGGCCTCCCGATGCGGTTGTAGAAGCGCTCGACCATCGCGCTCGCATCTTCGTCAGGGCGCAGGAACTCCGCGTGACCGCGGCCCGCGAGGGCGACCTCTTCGAGCAGGTAGCGATTCACCGACGCGCCCACGCCGAACGAGAAGATCCTCGCGCGTCCGATCTCGCGGCGGGTGAGCGCGATGACCTCGGCCTCGTTGCCGATGTAGCCGTCGGTCATGAAGACCACGTGACGCAGCCGCATCGGGTCGTCGGGGGCGCTCAGCGCGGCGTCGATGCCCGCGAGCTGGTTGGTCCCTCCGCTCGCCGCGAGGCTGCTGAGGTAGCGCATGCCCCGCGCGATGTTCTCGGGCGTGGCCGCGAGGGGGCGCGGCGAGAGCGACGAGGCCGTGTCCGCGAAGTCGATGATCTGAAAGGTGTCTCCCGGGAGCATCGACGAGAGAGCGCGAGAGATCGCGGCCTTCACCGCGTCGAGGGGCGGGCCCTGCATCGAGCCCGACGTGTCGAGGAGGAAGAACAGCTCGCGCGCGGCGATCTCGGTGGGCGGCGCGTCGTGACGGGGCTCGAGCGTGAGGGCGAGGTAGCCCGATCCCTGCGCGTCGGGGCGGTGCGCGAGGAGCGTCGCGCGGAGGCTCGGCGCGACGAGCTTCCAACGGAGCACGAAGTCGCGGTTGGGGATCTCGTCCTTGTCGACGAGGGCGACGTCGAAGCTCGTGTTCGAGGGGTGCGTGAGGGCGACCTCGTGGGCGAGCGACTCGACGGATTCGACGGCGCCTCCGGCCTCGACGCGGACGTGAACGCTCAGCGCGTGCCCCGAGCGCAACGAGGGGGGCACATACGCAGGCGAGATGCGCGACGCGTCGGCGACGCGGTCGGTGTCGGGGTGCGCGCCGTTGCCCGAGGGAGCAGCCCCCGTGGGCGTTCCCGGGATGTACCTCGGCCCCACCACCATCGGGAGCGCGAGCTCGTAGGTGTTGTGGTCGTAGGTGGCGCTGCCGAAGAAGTGCAGGCTCACGTCGATGTCCGCCCCGGGGTCGATGTTGGCGACGTGAAAGGTGAAGATGTTGGGCCGCTCCTGCTCAAGCAGGGCCGCGTGACGCCCCTCGGCGCGGGCGGTCTCGTAGCGCTGGCGGGCCTGCTCGCGGCGGTCGATGACGGCGCGGAGCACGCGCGGCCCCACGTGCATCTCCATGCTGTCGACGGCGGCGTCGGCGGGCAGCGGAAAGACGTACACGGCCTCGATCTGCCGCGAGAAGCTGTTGTGAAAGCGCTGCGTGACGGTGGCCGACGTGATCTGCCCGCCGACCTGCGCCTCGACGGACGTGCGCGTGAGCGGGAGGTTGGCCTCCTCGCGCCCGTCGGGGCTGAGCACCACCATCGCGCCTTCTGCGCGCGCTTCCGAGCGCGCCGCGAGGAGGCACACGAAAGCCGCGAGCGCGGCCATGAGCCTGCGAACCATGAGACTGCTCCGTGTCGTGGGGTTTGATCGATGCGCGCGTGGCGCTCGATGAGCGCGGAGAGGCGCGTCGTGACCGTGACAACGGTCGAGCTTGCGCGGTTCCTCGCGAAGGCGCCCTGAAGCGGGCTCGAAGTGCTTGTGCGATGCCCCGTTGACAGGCCCGTCGCGCGTCGAGTCCAATGCGCGCCGATGTTCTCACTCGCACTGTGCTCTGGGTGCTCGCGCCACGTGAAGCGCGCCGACGCCGCGTGCCCCTTCTGCGGCGCGCCCCTCGAAGTCACCGACGCATCGCCCGCGGTCGTCGACGAGGAGGCCCCGCGGCTCTCTCGCTCCGCCATGCTGCTCGCGGGCGCTGCGTTGGTCGCGGGCTGCAACCTCACGCAGTCCGCTGCGATCTACGGCGGTCCGCCGCCGCGCCCTGTCGCGCAGAGCGACGCGCAGGCATTCGCGGCCATCTATGGCGGGCCGCCGCAGATGTTCGCCGACGCCGCCGTCGCGCCGACGCCGCCGCCCGCGCCTGCGTATGGGCTCCCGCCGCAGCCGCCTCCGCCCGCTGCCCAACAGGGCGACGCGTCGTCGCCGCGCAAGCCCCCGACGCCCTGACGATCGCCTACGAGAAGCGCCCCGTGACGGCGAGGAAGGTGACCTTGTCGGTCGTCTCTCGGAGCCGCGCGGAGAGCGTGCGGACGAGGTTCCAGAGCACCTCGTAGCCGATGTCGCGGTTCGTGTAGAGCAGGTGCTCGAGCTTGTCCTTGCGGATCTCGAGGAGCTTGCAGTCCTCGTGGACGTGCGCGTCGGCGCTGCGCGGCGAGTCGTCGAGGATGGCGAGCTCGCCGAAGCAGTCGCCGGGGCCGAGCACCACGAGGGCCTCTTCACCCATCCCGGGCACGTCGCGCGAGATGCGGATGCGCCCCTCGACGATGACGAAGAGCCGGTCGCCGGGATCGCCCGTGCGGAAGAGGATCTTGCCCGCGGGGTGACGCACCTCGGTCACGAGCGCGAGGAGCTGATCGAGCGCGCGCTGCGAGAGCCCTGCGAACATCTGCACGCGCGCGAGCCACGCCGTCGGCGGTCGGGTCTGCGGGTCTGCGGTCGCGTCGGACATCGGACGTATGGACCTCCGATGGGGGAGGCAGCGCCGCCACCGTCGTCGGGCGCTCCCATCGTTCTGGGCGCAGGGTCGCACCGCCGACGGCCCGGTGGCAACGACGGACTGCCCATTGCTCTCGCTTGACAGGCCGTGCCGCGGACGGGTACTGCCTGACATCGCGCGGAGGTTCCTGGAGCACAGGGTCGTCCGTGTCGCCCTCACGAACGGCGCTTCGGAAGCTGCGACCTGCGCGCGGTCTGTCGGGCGCGCATAGGAGCCCCTCGATGTCGCAGAGCGACAAGCGAAAGCAGAGCCTCTACTTCCCAGAGTCCATGCTGGTCGAGATCCAGCAGGAGGCGGCGCGCCTCGACCGATCGCTCTCGTGGGTGATCCAGCGCGCGTGGAAGCTCGCCCGCGCAGAGATCCGCAAGCTCCCGTCGGTCAATGACGTGCCCGACATGGAAGCCACCGACGACCCGCGCGGCCGCGACGAGGACTGACGCCGCGAGGCGAAGTCCGCGAAGGCCCGCACCGCATCCCTCACGCTCGATACCACTGACTCCACAACCTCCGCGCGACGGTCGCACGTGCGTCACACCATCCCCGCCAGCGCGACGCCCCACGAAGATTTCGCCGTCGGCCCCGACGGGACGAAGCTCTTCTACGAGCGCTCGGGCGACGGCCCCGTGGTGGTGCTCTGCGACGGCATCGCGTGCGACGGCTTCATCTGGAAGTACCTCCGCCCCGCCCTCACCGCGCGTCACCGGGTTCTCCACTGGCACTACCGCGGACACGGCCGCTCGGGCCCTCCCGCGGACCCGTCACGGGTGAGCATCGCCGACCACGCGCGAGACCTCCACGCCGTGCTCGACCACGCGGGCATCGAGCGCGCGACGCTCATCGGTCACTCGATGGGCACGCAGGTGTGCCTCGAGGCGTACCGCCAGCGCCCCGACCGCGCCGAGGCCCTCGTGCTCATGTGCGGGAGCTACGGGCGCATCACGCGGACCTTTCACAGCACCGACCTGCTCGTGCACTGGCTCCCCGCGGTGATCGATCAGATCGAGCGGCACCCGACGATCGTGCGCGCGCTGTGGTCTCGCGGCCCCGCGGATCTCTTCGCCTGGGGCGCGCGGCTCTTCGGCGAGGTCGATGCGTTGCGCGTCCGCACCGAGGACCTCGTCCCGTACTTCGAGCACATCAGCACGCTCGACCCGGTGATGTTCTTCAAGATGCTCCGCGCCGCGGGAGAGCACAGCGCCGAGGACCTCCTCACGCGCATCATCGCGCCGACGCTCGTCGTGGCCGCGGAGCGCGACACCTTCACGCCCGTTCGCTACGCAGAGCAGATGGCGCGGCAGATCCCCGACGCCGAGCTCCTGATGGTCTACGGCGCCTCGCACACCGCGCCCATCGAGCAGCCCGAGCTCATCGACCACCGCGTCGTCGGCTTTCTGGAGCGGCGTGTCGAACAGCCCCGCTAGACAGCCCGCGCAGCGCGCGACGGTGCTCGGCGCGCTCGCGCTCCTCTATGCCGCGCAGGGGGTGCCCTTCGGCTTCGCGGCGGAGTATCTCCCCGTGGTGCTCCGCGAGGCGGGCCTCTCTCGCTCGGCCATCGCGGCCTTCGGGTGGCTCCAGCTCCCGTGGCAGATCAAGCCGCTCTGGGCCGGCGTCGCGGATCATCCCACGGTGCGCCCGCGCGCGCGCACGGCGCTCCTCGCGTTGCAGCTCACGCTCGCGGCGGTGATGTCCTCGTACGCGCTCATCGGCGGCGTGAGCTCGCTCGCGCCGTGGTGCGCGCTCACGGCCGTCGCGGCCTTCATCGCGGCCACGCAAGACGTCTTCGTCGACGCCTTCGCGGTGCGCACGCTCGCAGACTCCGAGCGCGGCTGGGGCAACTCCGCGCAGATCGCGGGCTACCGCGTCGGGATGATCCTCGGCGGCGGCGGGATGCTCGCGCTCTCGGGTCGGCTCGGCGCGCGTCCCACGCTGCTCGCGTGCGGCGCGCTCATCGCGGCGGCCTCGCTCGCGGCCTTCGCGCTTCGCGACGACGAGGTCACCGACGAGCCCGCGAAGGAGCCCTATCGCAGCGCCTCTCCGCCCGCGCAGCGACGTCGCGCCCACCTCGCGCAGATCGCGGAGCTGCTGCGTCACGCGGTGAGCGGACCGGCGCGCGCGGTGGCCGCGGTGGCGCTCACGTACAAGCTCGGAATCCACGCGGCGGCGGGGCTCATCAAGCCGATGCTCGTCGACGCGGGATGGTCGCGAGAGCACATCGGGGCGCTCGCGGTCACGCTCGGCGCGGCGGCGGCGGTGGCGGGTTCGCTCGCGGGCGGCGCGCTCCACCGTTGGATGGGCGAGCGACGGGCGCTGGTGATGGGCGCGGCGCTGCACGCGGCGGCGGTGGTTCCCCTGATTGCGGCGGCGGCGACGGGGTGCCCGAAGGGCGTCACCACGGCGGCCATCGCGGCGGAGCACTTCGCGAGCGGCGCCGGGACGACGGTGCTCTTCGCGGGCTTGATGACGGCCACGCACCGCGAGCGGGCCGCCCTTCACTACACGGTTCTCACAAGCGTAAACGCCCTCGCAATCGGGCTGGGAGGTCTGCTCGGCGCGATCCTCGGGGATCTCGTCGGGGTCACCGCTGCGTATGGGGTCTCGGCGCTCCTCTGTCTCGCGCCGATGCCTCTGTTCTCGCGCTGGAGCGACCACGCGTCCGCCAGCGCGGGTTTGACAGAACCCACTAGCTGAGGGAGTTCGCGCGGAGGCCAGCGTTTTCGTTGACGGGCGGCGGGGATGTTGCCTAGTCTGCGGGCGTTTCGAGGCGACCGACGCGGCAACGCACGGCGAATTCGATGGAGCTCGATGTCGGTTTTGTGTGCGGCCGATGTGATGCCTACGCGCCCCTCAGCGCGAAGGCATGCGCGTCCTGTGGTGCAGCGCTGGGGTTCACCGCAGAGGCACAGAGCGCCGACGCCCAAGGAGGAGACAAGCCTCCTCCGAGGGAGATCCCATCGCGCACCGAGCTCGAACACCTGTTCGGGAACCCGGTGTTCGAAGTCGTCCCGGAGGTCGCCGCTGCCCCGAAGGCCGACGCAGTCAAGGAGGAACCCGCGAACCTGTTCGTGGGGCCGGTCAAGATCCCGGTCCGGTTCGTGGTCACGGAGGCGCTGATGGATCAGGCTCGCAGCTACGTATGCAAGAAGTGCTATTCGCCCGTCCCGCAGGCACACAAGTTCTGCGGTCGGTGCGGCGAGCCGGTGCCCCGTGAGGTGCTCACGGCGCAGACGCTTCTCCTCTCGAAGATGCTCGAGCCTGGCAAGGCCAAGCTCGTGGTGATCAAGGGCGAGGGCTTTCAAGCCGACCCCTCCGACGAGACGGCGTTTCTGCTCGGCGGTCGGCAGCATCCGGCGGGTCGCACGCAAGGGGACATCCTCTTCGATCGTGACTCGTGGGTGTCGCCCCTCCACGCGACTTTCTACTACCGCGACGACGGCAAGCTGGTGATCCGCGACGAGAGCTCTCTCAACGGGATCTTCCTGCGGATCAAGGGGTCGGCGACGATCTCGCCGGGCGACCTGTTCCTCTCGGGCGAGCAGGTGTTCCGGCTCGACACGACGCCGCGCGCGAGCGATGGCCCCGAGCCCGACGCGACGCAGTTCTACTCGTCGCCCAAGCGCCCGTCGCCCTTCCGTCTGGTGCAGATCCTCCGCGGCGGCACCACGGCCACGCAGGTGTGCGCGAGGGAGACCTCGGTCACCGTCGGCCGCGAGGGCTGCGACATGAACTTCCCCAACGACCCGTACATGTCCACGCGACACTGCAAGGTCGAGCTCACCTCGGGCGGCGCCTATCAGCTCACCGACAGCGGGAGCAAGAACGGCACGTACCTCGCGATCCACGGCGAGCGCGAGCTCGCGCACGGCGACTACCTCTTCATCGGACGCGAGCTGCTCCGCGTCGACATCTCCGCGTAGCCGTGCGTGACCGAATGAGCGAGAGGGTCTCTCTGGGGTATCGAGCAACGAGCGCAGCGAAGCGACGGAGGCGTCCGTGATCATCTGTCCGAAGTGCGGCAAGGAGAACCAGGACCACTACAAGTTCTGCCTCGGCTGCGGGAATGAACTCCCGCGCGAGAGCGGACCGAAGGGCCCGATGCGTCCCACGCCCGCCGCGGTGAACCCCGCCGCGCGCGCAGCCGGGCCGTTCCCCGCGCCCGTCGCGGGACCGCCTACGCCGGGGCCCTTCGGCAGCCCCGCGTCGTCGCCCGCCGTGGTCCCCGTCGCGGCCCCTGTCGCAGCGCCCATCGCGGCGCCTGTCGCAGCGCCCATGCCCGCGCCCGCTCCCGTAGCGGCCCCCGCGGCGCCCGCGGTCCCCGCGTCGTGCCCGCAGTGCGGCTCGCCCAACCCGCGCGCCAACCGCTTCTGCATCACCTGCGGCTTCGACAACAGCACCGTCGCCGTCGCTGCGCCCGTCGCCGCGCCGCCCGTCGCTGCGCCGCCCGTCATCGCCGCTGCACCGCCCGTCGCTGCGCCGCCTGTCGCTGCACCGCCCGTCGCGGCCCCGCCTGTCGCTGCGCCGCCCGTCGCTGCGCAGTCGGCCGTGTCTCCCACGGCCGTCACGGCGGTCTCGCCTCCGCGGGCCTCGGCGGTCGAGCGCGCCAAGCTGGTGCTCATCCGCCCCGACGGCTCCGAGGGCGCGTCGTACACGCTCGTCGACGGAGAGAACCCCATCGGCCGCGACGTCGGCGGGCTCTTCTCGACGGACACGTACCTCTCTCCGCGGCACGCGACCTTCTCGGTCTCGCAGAGCGCCATCTCGGTGCGCGACGAGGGATCGCTCAACGGCGTGTACGTGCGCGTCGAGCGCCAGCAGCCCGTCGAGATCCGCGACGGAGACATCTTCCGCATCGGGCAGGAGATCCTCCGCTTCGAAGCGCTCCACCCCGTCGCCACGCAGCCTGACGGAACGGAGCGCCTCGGCGCCGAGCTCGAAGGGCTCGTGGGCAAGGTCTCGCTGGTCACGGGCCGCGACAGCGTGGGCAACGCCTTCCCCGTCCCCGTCATGGGGATCTACCTCGGCCGCGAGCGCGGGGACATCCTCTTCCCCGACGACGGCTACGTGAGCGGGCTCCACTGCCAGCTCACGGTCACGGGCAACCGCGTGAGCCTCACCGACGTGGGCAGCTCCAACGGCACGTACGTGCGACTCCGCGCGCCGCGCTCGCTGCGCAACGGAGACTTCCTCCTGCTCGGCCAGCAGCTCTTCCGCCTCCAGACCCTCTGAGATCCCGCCGCGGATCGCATGAACCCGGGGCAGCGCGTCCTCGAGCTCCTCGAGCGCCTCGACGCGCACGACGCCCCGCTCGGCGCCGCGATCATCACGGCGTCATCCTTCCTCGAACACGTCTTTCCGCCCTTTCCCGGTGACCTCGGGGTGACCCTCGGGGCCGCCGTGGGCTTCGCGCGCGAGTGGCCCATCTACGTGATGTTCCCCGCCGCGGTGCTCGGCAGCACCCTCGGCTCCACCGTCGCGTGGACCTTCGGCCGATGGCTCGAGCGCCGCTCGCACTTCCCCAAGCACCCGTGGGTCGCGCGCGCCCACGAGCAGGTGCTCGACGCCACGAAAGCGCTTGAAAAACACGGCATCGCGCTCGTCATCGGGAGCAGGTTCCTCCCCGGCATCCGGGCCTTCGTGGTGGTCGCCACGGGCTTCCGACGCTTCCCGCTCCTCAACGTCCTCGCCGCCGCGGGCCTCGGCGCGACCCTCTGGAACGCGCTCCTCTTCACCATCGCCGCCCTCGTGGGCCGCAACCTCTCGACCCTCGGCGCCTGGCTCGACGCCTACAACCGCGTCGCGATCCTCGTCGTCGCCGCCATCGTGCTCGTGGCCATTCTCCGCCGCGCGTGGCTGCGAAGGCGCGCCGCCGCCGTAGACCGCTCGCCACCGCGCTGATAGGGTCCGCGGCCTCCATCGTGTTGATCGCTCACGACTATCGCGTCGCGGGGCTCACGGCGCCGACCGCCCTCGCGATCGGCAACTTCGACGGCGTGCACCGCGGACACCAGCACCTCTTCGATCGCGTGGTCTCCGCCGCTCGCGCCTTCAACGGCCGCGCCCTCGCGCTCACCTTCGACCCGCACCCCACCCGCGTGCTCGCGCCCGACCGCGCCGCGCCGCAGCTCATGGGCCTCGATCGACGCATCGAGCTCATGGCCGTCGCGGGCCTCGACGCCGTCGTGGTGCAGCGCTTCGACACCACCCTCTCGTCGCAGCCCGCGCGAGAGTTCGTCGAGCACATCGTCCTCGGGCTCGGCGCGCGCGAGGTCTTCGTCGGCAACGACTTTCATTTCGGTCGCAACCGCGAGGGCAACGGCGCCCTCCTCAAGCGCCTCGGCGCCGAGCTCGGCTTCGCGGCCCACGTGCTCCACCCCGTGACCGAGGGCGACGCGCCCATCAGCTCGACGCGCACGCGAAAGGCCCTCGCCGACGGAGACCTCGCGCTCGTCGAGACCCTCCTCGGGCGACGCTTCGACCTCGACGGCCTGGTCGTTCACGGGTTTCACCGCGGGCGCACCCTCGGCTTCCCCACGGCCAACCTCGCGACGCCCTGCGAGGCGCTCCCGCGCGACGGCGTCTACGCCGTTCGCGTGCGCGTGCACGGAGACCCCGCCGGACCGCTCCACCCCGCGGTGCTCAACCTCGGCTCGCGCCCCACCCTGCGCGCGGGACGCTCCATCGAGGCGCACCTCCTCGACTTCGACCGCGACCTCTACGGTCGCACGCTGCGAGTCTCGTTCGTCAAGCGCCTCCGCGACGAGCGACGCTTCGACGGCCTCGACGCCCTGCGCGCCCAGATCGCGCGCGACGCCGACGAGGCCCGCGCCACACTCTCTCAGGAGCCCGACGATGAACCGTGACATGCACACCGACCCCCGCGATGAGCTCCGCGCGCTGACCACCCGCATGCGCGCCCTCCTCGACGACGCGCACGCTCGCTACCCCGATCAGGTCCCCGCGCTCCGCCCCGCCGACGCGATCGTCACCGGCGTCGAAGGCGCCGCGCCGCGCACGGGCGGAGACGCGTTTCAACCGCGCGACACGGCCGACGAGCCCGTCGCGACGTCTTCGAACGCAGCGGCCTCGACGCCGAGCTTCCTCGACGAAGAGGGCGACGAGAACGCGCTCCCGCTCGAGTTCGCCACGAGCACGATGGGGCACATTCTTCTCGGTCAATCTCGCCCCGACGAGGCGCGCGCGATCTTCCGCGCCGTGCTCGACCGCGACCCCTCCGACGCCGAGGCCCGTCGCGGACTCGAGCTCCTCGGCGAGTCGGCCGCCGTGAGCCACGCGGCCGAAGCGCCCACCGAGTCGTCCGTCGAGATGCTCGATCGCGCGCCTCCGCCCGAGGGATACGGCGCGTTGACCGTGCGCGCGCTCGCAGTCGACCCGAGCACCCTCGCGGTCTACTGGGAGGTGCCCGAGGCCGACCTCGACGGCACGCCGCTCACGCTCTGCGTCGTGTCGCTCAAGGTCGGTCCGCGCGGCGACGTCGAGCGCATCGAGCGGCGCGTCCATGGTGTCGCGCGCATCGGAGAGCGCTTCATCTACGAGCTCGCCGCGGGCGCCGAACACCACATCGCCATCGGCTTCACGAAGGACGGCGCGTTCGCTCCCCTCGCCCACGCGTCGGCGGTTCGCGCGCCCCGCGGGGCCGAGTCTGACCGCGTCGCGCGCGCGCAGTCGGCGGTGTCGTCTGACGACGCGAGCGCTTCGAATGACTCGCCCGAGGCGCGCGCCGCCGCGACGCAGGTCTTCGACGCCGCCCGCCGCGCGTGGATGCGCCAGAAGCCCGCCGCCCCCTCGTCGACCTCGCTCGGCTGAGAGAAAAAACACTCTTCCGCGCAACACGGCTTCGCCGCGAGGCGAGAACGGACCCATGACGTCCGTGCTCCTCCTCGTCGCGGCGACGTGGCTCGACCCGACGGCCGACGACGCGTTCGAAGCGACGCCGCCGCCCCCCATCGCCCCCCTCACCACACGCCTCCTCCCGCGGGTCACGCTGCGCTTCACGCGACGCGCGGCCGACGCGTGGTGGGCCGACTCGCTCCGCGACGCCCTCACCACGCCCCTCGGCATGACCTTCGAAGTGCGCCTCGAGTGGGGCGCGCCCGACGCCTCGTCATCACCGTAAACCACACACAGAAAGGCATTTCAACGATGCGCCCACCGATCGCGCTCCTCCTCACCCTGCTGTTGTTCGCCCTGCCTCGCGAGGCCCTCTGCGACCCGCCCTCGCTCCTCGACCGCGCCGTGGTGCGCGTCGCCACGAGCATGGCCATCGAGCGCGCGGGGCTCGACCCCGAGGCCACCCGCGCCCTCGCATCACGCGCCCGCAACGCCGCGTGGCTCCCGCAGGTGAGCGTGCGCGTGGCGCGCAACACCGGCGCGTCGACCACGCAGTACGCCGCCGTCACCTCGGACCGTCAGCTCCTCGACGACTCGCTCTTCGTCGACGTGCGGGTGAGCTTCTCGTTTGATCGGCTCGTGTTCGACCCGCGCGAGACGGCCCTCTGGCGCCTCGACGCGCAGCGCGCCGACCGCAGGATGCACCTCGAAAACGCCGTGCTCGAAGCCCTCGCGCGCTGCGAGCAGCTACGGCGCGCGGGCGCGCAACGCCCCGAGGGGAGCGCGCCCGACGCCGCGTGGGAGTTCGAGTTCGCCCGCGCCCGAGCGCGCGTCGAGCAGCTCACGGGCGCGTCGGTCGAGGCCCTGCTGATACGGTGAGCGCTACGGCGCGGGCGCGTCGATGCCGAGCAGTTCGAACCACTGCCCGTCGATCATCTGCGCGAAGAGCCTGCCCTCGCGGAACGACATGAGCTTCACCGCGTCGGTGCACGCCGCGATGGGCGCGAAGCCCTGCGCGCCCACGTGGAGCACCACGAGGCGCTCGCGCGACTGCTGCGAGATCGCGAGGCGCCGCGTGGCGCGGTCGAAGGCGTTGCCGCGCGGGAGGTCGAGCGCGAAGCTCGTGAGCACCTGCCAGCGCTCGCCCACGGGGCGGTGCCAGTCGAGCGTGTCGTTCCAGATCGAGAGGAAGTTCTTTCGATCGAGCGCGACGATGTCGAAGAGCAGCCCCGTGCGCGTCGAGAAGTTCTGCATGTCGCAGGGGTCAGACTTGTCCCAGAGGAGCTCGACGCGGTGCACGCCGAAGGTGCTCCCCGCGACGTAGAAGAGCACCTCGCGCGTGGGGTCCATCGAGAAGCACGTCACCCCGTAGCGAAGCGCCGCCGTGGCCGACGCGAGGTGCTTCGCGCGCCCCTTCGCGGGGCACTTTCGGAACTTCGCGCCGCGCGACACCGCGTAGCCCGGCCTGGGCTCCGCGATGATCGCGTCGCCGTTCTCGTGGATGTGCGCCCACGTCGACGGGCCGTACTTCTTCACGAGCGCTTCTTGATAGGTCTTCTCGCGATCGGGCGGCATCTCCGCCTCGGAGGTGACGCGCCACCGCACGCCCTCCTCCGGCGGCTGCATGCGGCGCGTGCGGTCCTCTTCGGCGCGGCGTCGCAGCGGCGCGGCCCACGCCTCGTAGACCTCGTCGATGCCGTCGACGCGCGACACGCCGCTCGCGTCGGTGAGGTAGAGCTCGTCGTCGACGACCTTGAGCTGACAGCCCTTCGCGGCGAGCGAGCCGAGCTCCTTGAACTGCCAGTCGCACACGCCCACGAAGCGCAGCACGGCGCCGTCGTAGAGGGCCGCGAGGGTGCCGTGGCGGTAGATCCCCGCGAGGGCGCCCGTCGGCTGCTGCGTGCCGACGTAGAGGTGATCCTTCTCCGAGAGGTCGAAGAACATGAGCTGCGAGGTCATGCGCAGGGCCCAGAGGTCGTCGGCGGCCCACGCGATGGCGGCCACGGGGCCGTTGTTCTCGTGGATCGCCATGCGCGAGCGGATCGTCCCCGCGGGCACGTCGACGGAGTAGATCGAGTTGCCGATGTGGGTCACGGCGTGGAGGCCGTCGGGGTCGACGGCGATGTGCACCGAGCCGCCTCCGTCGGGGATCTCGATGCGCTGCGGCACGCCCGCGGCGTTGAAGCACACGAGGGCCGTGTTGCGACCGCCCGTGCGCACCCAGCCGATGGGGATCGAGGGCCCCTCGATGCGCGCGAGGTCCGCGTCGGAGAAGGCCGACGCGAGCTGGTTCCACCCGAGCACGGCGAGCTCTTCGGCCTCGGAGACGGGGAGCGCGTCGAGGCTCGTGCGAAGCAGCTTCGACGACCTCGCGGACGGTTTCTTGCGGCCCTTCTCGCCCTCGGGCTTCGCGGCGGACCTCGCGGCGCGACGCTCCGGCGCGGGCGCTGCGGCGTATTCGAGCTCCGGCAGCTCGGGGCGCTTGAGGTACCTCGCCCACGGGGTGTCGGGGCGCTTCGGTCCGGGGTCGGGCTGCTGCGATTGCTGGAGCGTCCAGGCGTCCCAGCGGTCGGCGCGCGCGCCGTAGCCGTTGCAGAACACCACGTCACGGATGCGCGCGCTCTGGTGGAGCACCGAGAGGAACTCGGCCACCTGCGTGAAGATCATCCTCGCGGCGTCCTCGACGCGCGGTCGCACGGAGAACACCAGAAAGCGATCGTCGGCCCAGGACCAGACCTCGCCCGCCTCGGCGGGACCGCGGCTGAACTGCCGCTCCGCGATGGCCCGCGCGGTCTCCCTCGTCGCCGCGTCGAGGCGCTTCGAGAACTGTACGTCGTAGAGGAACCCCTCAGCCGGCATCGACCAGTCGGCGGGTTCGCGTCCGTAGAACCTGAAGGGGTACTGCTTCATGCGCGGGAGGCTATCTCCGCCTCCGCGCCGCGCGCTACCGCGACCTGCCTCGACGCTGCGATGGCTGCGCGCGCGACGTCTGCTTCTGCTTCACCGCCGACGTGGCCGCCACCGCGGGCGTCTCCGCAGACACCGCCGCGACAGGCGCGTTGAGCCCTTCGGAGCGCATCACCACGGGCTCCGAGAGCGTCACCACGGGCTCGGCGTCGCGGGCGGCCCACCACGCCGAGAGCGTCGACCAGAGGCCCTGCGCGGCCTTGCGCGAGACCACCGCGCCGACGTGCCCCCCCTGGAGGTGAAGGCGCTCCTTGTCGGCGCTGCCCGCGCGCTCGACGAGCTCGGCGGCGCTCTTCCACGGCACGATCACGTCGTGTTCGAAGGTCACCGCGAGGAGGGGGCAGGTGATGTTCTCGATGCGCGCGGGCTCGCCCGAGAGCGTGAAGGTCCCGTTGACGAGCGCCTCGCGCTTGTAAAGCTCCGAGATATACCGACGGAAGGCTTCGCCGGGCAGCGACACGTTGTCGTTGACCCACGTCTCGAGCGCGAGAAACGCATCGAGCCAGTTGTCGTCCCACGCGCGGTCGACGAGCCCCACGAGCTTCGCGAGGTTCATCGTCGGGCGCTGCATGAGAAAGGTCCCCTGCAGGAGCTGCCACGGCGCGTTGCCGAGGCCGTCGACCATCGCGTCGATGTCGAAGCTCGGGAGCGACGCCCACGTCGACAGCATCGACTCGTCGCGAAAGCGCACCGGCGCGGCGAGCGTGGCGAGCGACGCGATGTGGTCCTTGCGCACCGACGCGTGGATGGCCGCCATCGAGCCGCCCATGCAGTACCCGAGCACGTGGGCTTTACCTCGCTCCGAGCGCTTCGCGGCGTGACGGATCGCGCGGCCGAGGTAGCCGTCGCAGACCTCATCGAAGCTGAGGTAGCGATCCTCGGCCGTGGGCGTGCCCCAGGTGATCATGTACACGTCGTGACCTTGCGACACGAGGTGCTCGACGAAGCTCGCACCGGGGCGCAGGTCGAGCACGTAGTGACGGTTGATCATCGACGGGACCACCACCACCGGCGTGCGGTACGCCACGCCCTCGGGGCGCGCGCGGTACCGCAGGAGCTCCATCTTGTTCTCGCGGTACACCACGTCGGCGGGGGTGGCGCCGACGACGGGCTTCGGGCGACGCCAGAGCGAGAGCACGTTCGACCAGCGCTTGTAGGCGCGGTCGTCGGGCGCCGCCGCGGAGCTCACGCGCGGGCCTCTTCGTAGAGCGCTTCGAAGCGCGCGCGGAAGTGCTCGTAGACCTTCTTTCGCCGCACCTTGAGCGAGGCCGTGAGGAGCCCTGCGTTCACCGTGAGGGGCTCATCGAGCACGGCGAAGCGCTTGAGGGTCTCGTAGCTCGCGAGCTGCGCGTTCACGCGGTCGATGGAGTGCTGCACGGCGGCCTTCACCGCGGCGTCTCGCTCCGCGGAGTGCGCTGCGCCGAAGCGCGCGGTGACCTCCGCGTCGTTGAGCCACACGCCCGCGACGAGGTAGCGCTTGCCGTCGCCGTAGACCACCACGTGCGCGACGAGGGGATCGTCGGCGAAGCGCACCTCGATGTTGGCCGGAGGCACGTTCTTGCCGCCCGCGGTGACGAGGATGTCCTTCTTGCGGTCGATGATCTGGAGGAAGCCGTCGTCGGTCCAGCGGCCCACGTCGCCGGTCTTGAACCAGCCGTCGTGGGTGAAGGCCTCGCGCGTCGCGGCCTCGTCTTTGTGATATCCGCGGAACACGTTGGGGCCCTTCGCGAGGATCTCTCCGTCGTCGGCGAGCTGGAGTTCCACGGAGGGGAGCGGCACGCCCACGGTGTCGAAGCGAAAGCGGTCGGGGCGGTTGAGCGTGAGCGTCGGAGAGGTCTCGGTGAGCCCGTAGCCCTCGATGATGAGCACGCCGTGCTGGTGAAAGAACTCCTTGATCTCGCGCTTGAGACCCGCGCCGCCCGAGAGGCAGAACTGGAGCCTCCCGCCCGTGATCTCTCGGAGCTTGGCGCGCTGCGCGTCGAGGTCGCCCGCGGCCTGCGCCTGCATCGCGAGCTTCTCCCAGTACGCCGGGACGCTCATGAACACGTCGGGGTGAACCTCGGGCAGGCGGGGGAGCACCGTCGCCGGGTCTGACATATAGGTCGTGAAGCCCAGGAGGTTGCCGAGCCCCATCTCGCCGAAGCCGAAGATGTGGCTCATCGGGAGCCACAGAACGTCGACGCCCTTCTCGGGCAGGATCGCGGCGTTGTTCCTGAGCCAGTCCTGCGTGTTCGAACCGACGTTGCGGTGCGAGAGCGGGACGCCCTTGGGGTTGCCCGACGTGCCCGACGTGTAGAGCATCATCGCGGGCGCGTCGTAGTCGACCTCGCGGAGCACGCGTTCGAACTCACCGGGGAGCTCTTTGTCGCGCGCTGCGCCCGCGGCGCGGGCCTCGGACCAGGTCATCACGCGACGCTGCGCCCACGCGTCATTCGGCGCGCTGCGCCCCTTCGCGCGGAGGTCCGCGAGCACGCGCGCGACGTCGAGTCCGTCGTCGAGCGTGATGATGCGCTGCACCTCCTCGTAGCCCGCCCAGTACTCGAAGATCCTCGCGAGGAGCGCGGGCGTGTCGACGAAGACCACCCGCGCGTCGGAGTGCGAGGCCACATACGCGGCCTGCTCCGCGGTGCTCGCGGGGTAGATCGGCACCATCACGCCGCCCGCGGCTTGAATGGCCAGCGCGGCGGAGGCCCACTCCACGCGGTTGGGCGCGAAGACGGCGCCGCGATCACCGGGGCGGATGTCGCCCGCGGCGAGGAAGCTCCCCACCTCGCGCACCTGTCTCGCGAAGTTGCCCCACGTCACCGCGCGCCAGTCTCCGTCGGGCGTCGGGAGCATGAAGCGAGGGCGCGAGCGCCGCTCGTCGAGGTGGTCGAACAGCACCTGCGGCGCGCTTCGAAGCGCGAGGTACGGGGTCACGTCCATGATGGTCTTCTCCGAGGCGCGGGAGATTACTGCTTCGAAGCGTCCGCCGTCTTCGACGACTGGAGGTCCGCGAGCTTCTCCTCGAGGTCCGCGAGGCGGCTCTGGATCTGGTTGAGCGCGTGCAGCGACCGCTCCTGGTCCTGCCGCGTGGGGATGCCCATCGCGCTCCACCACGCCGCCACGGCCTTGTCGCTCGCGGCCTTGGTCTTCATCATGGCCGTGAAGAGCGAGCCCGCGGGCACCAGCGTCGCCGGGCTGCGGAGCCACTGCTCGGCGTACTTCGCCGAGGCGTCTTCCCACGCGTCGAAGCCCTTCTTCCAGAGATCCCAGGTGATCATCGCGTCGCCTCCGTCGTATCGCTCTGGCGCGACGCACACTCCGCGCGCGGCCGTCGATGGAGCGACGGGTAACCGCTCGGGCCCGTCGACGTCAAGACTTTTGTTGCGCCGCAACAATGCCCGATGGAGTCTTCTAGCAAGGGCGTTCGAGCTCGAAGCTCCGAGGGATCATCACGCGACGCACAAGCCCGCGTTGACACCCTCCGCGGCGCGGCACTACCCTCCCGCGCTCCAACCGTCGAGGAGCTGCGACCGAGAATGTTCGCCAGAACGATCAAGCCTGCGTGGTGGGTCTCCCTCGCGCTCACTGCGGCCGGGTGCGCGGGCGGCGAGGTCGAGCCCCGCGGCGTCGACGCGAGCGCGCCGCAAGACGTCGCCGATGCTGCAACGCAACAAGACGCGGTCCGCGACGCCTCCGTCGACACGTCCGTCGACGTCACGGTGACCGACGCGCCCGCGGTCGACGACCAGCCCGTGACGCCTCCGAGGGACGGCGGCCCGACGTGCATGGGCAACCGCGACGGCGTGATCGAGCGGAGCGAGATGGCGTTCCTGCTCGGGGCCTCGGTGATCTACGCGGTGAACCGCGCGGGCACGACCGTCGATCCCGTCGACACCGCGGGCATGACCACGGCCTCGGGCCGCGTGTGGAACTACTCCGCCGCCGACCCGCAGGACCAGCGCGTGCTCGACGAGGTCACGCCGCCCACGGGCCAGTGGTGGTCTTCGAGCTACGCCGACGCGACCTTCGCGGCCGTGGTCGACCGCTCGACGAACCTCCTCGGCGTGTACCGCGTGAGCGACGGCGCGCTCGAGCTTCTGGGCACGGTCTCGACGGAGCAGAACCGCACGAACCTCCGCTTCACGCCGCCCGTGGCGGTGCTGCGCTTCCCCCTGCGCATGGGCGCGACGTGGACGCAGACGGTGACGGGCCTCGGCACGGTGAACTACACGCCGATCACGAACACCACGGTGTACACCTCGCGCATCGACGCCGACGGTGAGGTGTGGACCCCGGCGGGCCGCTTCCGCGCGCTGCGCATGCGCACGGACCTCGACCAGTCGATCCCGCTCACGGTGTTCCGCACGACGCGGCGCACGTACACGTTCATCACCGAGTGCTGGGGCGTCGTCGCCCGCGTCGCCAGCGTCGATAACGAGTCCGCCGAGGAGTTCCGCCGTGCGTCCGAGTACCGCCGTCTGGGCCTGTAGCCTCGCGCTCTGCTGCGCCGCAGCAACGGGCTGCGCGAGCTGGCAGCGACCGGGCGAGCCCCTCGGCGCGCGGCTCGATCCCTCCGTGGGCGCGCGCTACGTCCACACGGGCAGCGGACGCGCGATCTACACCGAGGTGCGCGGAGAGAGCTCGACGCTCCCGCCGGTGCTGCTCGTCCACGGCTACGCGAGCAACCACGACGTGTGGGACCCGCTCGAGCCCACGCTCCGCGAGCATCGCCGCACGATCAACGTCGACCTCCCGGGCTTCGGCTGGTCTTCGCGTACCGATGGGGACTACTCGCCCGTCGCGCTCGCCAACGACCTCGCCGACGTGCTCCGCGCGCTCGACGTCTCGCAGGCCGACGTGGTGGCGCACTCGTGGGGCTCGTCGGTCACGCTCGCGCTCGCGCTCGAACACCCCGCGATGGTGCGCCGCTTCGTGCTCATCGGCGGATGGATCTACGACGAGCAGATCCCGCCCTTCTTCCGCTGGGCGCGGCTGCCGGGCGTGGGCGAGGCGCTCTTCAGCGCGTTCTACACGGAGCGCCCCGCGGATCGCTTTCCCGACGCGTTCGAAGACCCGTCGATCGTCTCGCAGGAGCTCGTCGACATGATCGAGCGGTCGTTCGATCGACCGGGCACCAGCCGCGCCGCGCTCGCCGCCGCGCGGGGTCAGTGCTTCCGCCAGCTCCAGGCGCGGTACCGCCAGGTGCGTCAGCCCGCGCTGCTGCTCTGGGGCGCCGACGACCACGTCTCGCGCGCCCGCTTCGGCGAGCGCCTCTCGCACGAGCTCCCCGACGCGGAGTTCCTCTCGCTCCCACGCGCGGGACACTTTCCGATGGTCGAGGCCGCCCACGCGACGCGCGAAGCGGTGACGCGCTTCCTCGATGTTGCGCCGCAGCAAGAGGGTGCGCGATGAGCCGCGCGCTCGCACTCGCCCTCCTCCTCGCGCCGTCGCTCTCGTTCGCGCAGAGCACCGAGCCGTCGGCCCCTCCGCAGCGCGGCGCGGGCGAAGAGAGCGCAGCGTCCGAGGCCGAGCCCTACGCCGACGCGCCGGGGGCCACACCGATCCACGAGCCCACGCGCTCCGTCGCAAACTCGCCCGATCAGCGCATCACGCTCTCGGGCTTTCTCCGCACGCGCGGCGACCTCGCGAACAACTGGGACCTCGGCCGCGGACCGACGCCCTCGATGCGCGCGCTCTGGCCCACGCCTTACGCGGGCCCCTCGCCGGGACGCACGCAGACCAGCCTCGACATGCGCCTGCGCCTCGACGTCGCCATCGACGTGGGGTGGGGCGTCACCGTGCGAGGTCGCCTCCACGCGCTCGACAACCTGCGCTACGGATCAACCCCCGAAGGAGACTTCTCGGGCGGAACGATCAACCAGCGCGGCCCCGACCGTCCGCTCGACCTGCGGCAGCTCTACGGTCAGGTGCTCCTGCCCTTCGGAATGCTCTCCGCGGGACGCATGGGCGCCCTCGTCGACTGGGGCACCGGGTTCTTCGTGAACTCGGGCAACGGCATCGACGACGACTGGGGCGACGTCGGCGATCGCGTGGCCTTCACCACGCCGCTCGCGGGCCTCCTCTGGACGGCCCTCTACGAGATCAGCGCGTCGGGTCCGTCGACCGAGGCGCTGCGCCCCGAGATCCGTCCCGCGGTCGACCTCGACCCCTCGGATGACGTGCGCACGGTGGCCTTCTCCGTCGCGAAGTGGGACCTCCCCGCGACGCGCGATCGACGGCTCCGCGCGCGACGCACGACGCTCAACCTCGGCCTCGTGGGGAGCCACCGCTGGCAGACCTACGACCTCATCGCGGGAGACGTCCCGTCCTCTCGAAGCACCATCCAGCGAGACCTCTCCGCGTGGGTGGCCGACGCGTGGGTGCGCGCCGACATCGGCTCGTTCACCTTCGAAGCCGAGGGAGCCTTCGTGGGCTTCTCGATCCAGAACGCCTCGCTCGACCCCGCGGCGTCGCTCAACGTGGCCGTCACGGGGCGACAGTTCGGCGGCGTCGCACGAGCTGAATACCGCGGCGGAGAGCGCTTCTTCGCGCGCCTCGAGGCGGGCTTCGCGTCGGGCGACGACCACGCGGGCATGGGCGCGCGGCCGGGCAGCACCGTGGCGCGACCGGGCGACCTCGACGGGCTCCAGTTCGACCTCACGCGCACGCCCCGCGACACGACGATCAACAACTTCAGGTTCCACCCGAACTACCGCGTCGACCTGATCTTGTGGCGGCGCATCCTCGGCACGGTCACCGACGCCATGTACGTGCGCCCCATGGCGCGCTATCGCATCGGCCCGATGCTCACCGTCGAGGGCGCAGTGATCTTCAGCACCGCGCTCGAACGCAACAGCACCCCGTCGGGCGCGGCGCCCCTCGGCGTCGAGGCCGACCTGGGTATCCTCTACGAGCAGGAGCACGGGTTCTTCGCGCGCCTCGACTACGGTCTCCTCCTCCCGCTCGCGGGCCTCTCGAACGTCGTGTCGCGTGTCGACCCGTCGCCCGCGCACGCGCTCCACCTCGTGATGGCCTGGCGGTACTGACATGCTCGCTCTCTCGCGCGGATCACAGCGTCGAAGGCTCTCTCTCGCAGCGCTCCTCGCGCTCTCGACGGCCTGCGCCGCGGGGCCCGACCCGGGCACGCCGACCAACCCCGACGGAGGATTCATCCCGATCCCTGATGTGCCGACGCCGCCGCAGTGCAGGGGCAACCGCGACGGGGTCATCGACCGCGCCGAGGTGGCCTTCGCGCCGGGCGTCGAGGTGCGCTACCGCATCAACCCCGCGGCCACGCTCGCGCTCGTCTCGCCGCACGGAACCGAGCGCGCAGACGGCAGCCGCGCGTGGGACTTCACCGATCCCTCGGGCAGCATCGTCACGCTCTCGCTCCTCACGACGACGTCGCAGTGGTTCGCGGCGCGCTTCCCCGGCGCGCAGTACGCCGCGCGGCTCGACCCTCGGAGCGCCAACCTCGGCGTGTACCGCGCGACAGACACCTCCGTCGACCTCATGGGCGTCGCGGGCCCCGCCGAGCGCGACGGGACCCTCGTCCGCTACGACACGCCGCCGAGCCTCCTGCGCTTCCCGCTGCGCGTCGGCGACACGTGGACGGCCACCGCCACCACCGTCGACTCGATGGTCGAGAACACCCCCGTGGCCTCGCGCGACCGCTACGAGATCACCGTCGACGCGCACGGCGAGGTTCGCGTCCCGAGCCTCACCTTCGCCGACGCGCTGCGCGTCCGCGTCGAGCTCACGCAGAGCTTCCCCGCGGGCCCCGGACGCCGTCAGATCCAGTACCTCTGGATGGTCGAGTGCTACGGCGAAGTGGCCCGCATGACGTCGCGTGACGGCGAGGTCGACCCCGACTTCCGCATGGCCTCGGAGTTCCGCCGCCTGGGCTTCTGAGCCGCGCGTTCGTCGTTGACAGCGGGTGTCTCCCGGCGCGACCGTTCGCGCGCCATCACGCGGGTCGAAGGGTACTCGGCGTCGGCAGGAGAGAATTCAATGAGCATGCGTAACTGGCTTGGCGCCGTGGCTTTCGCGTCACTCTCGGCCTGGTCGCTCGCGGCCTGCACCACCAGCAACTCGGGCACCGGCAGCGCGACCTCCGCGGTGCAGGCGACGAGCTCCGGCGGCACCACCAGCACCGACTCGTCGATCACGTTCCACAACAGCTCGCGCTGGGCGATCATGCGCATCCACATGAGCCCCGTGAGCCAGTCGACGTGGGGCCCCGACCACCTCGGCGCCAACGTCCTCGCCTCGGGCGGCACCTTCACCCTCCACGGCGTGCCCTGCTCGAACTACGACCTCAAGCTCGTCGATCAGGACGGCGACGAGTGCGTGCTCAACAACATCAACATCTGCGCGGAGAGCTCGGGCTGGGACATCAGCGACGACGACCTCCTCACCTGCCAGGCCTTCACGCGCGCCGCGCACTGATCCTCGCGCGGCCCCGCCGCAGCCCCTCCCCCGCTGACAGCCTATGTCTCGTCGTCGCGAGAGCCGCCGCGTGAGCTACCGCGCTTTGCGGTAGACTCCGCGCACGATGGCACCGCGCAACAAGAGCAAGAGTTCCGGCGCGACGGCGCCCGCGCCGATCGACGACGACGTCACCCCCCGCAGCGCGGCCACGACGGCCACGGTGACGGGCGACGACGACGCGCGCCT
Source organism: Myxococcota bacterium (assembly GCA_052035985.1). Classification (GTDB taxonomy): domain Bacteria; phylum Myxococcota_A; class Polyangia; order Polyangiales; genus CAISKJ01. The sequence goes on from JBPOHC010000142.1 coordinate 94,023, forward strand.
CGACTTCGCGCTGCGCCCCAAGACCCTCGACGAGTACATCGGTCAAGACGAGCACCGCGAGAACCTCAAGGTCTTCGTCGAGGCCGCGAAGATGCGCAACGCGCCCCTCGACCACGTGCTCATCTCAGGCCCGCCGGGGCTCGGCAAGACCACCCTCGCGCTCATCCTCGCGAACGAGCTCGGCGTGTCGGCGCACACCACCGCGGGCCCCGCCATCGAGCACAAGGGCGCCCTCGCGGGGATGCTCACCAAGCTCGAGGCGCGAGACATCCTCTTCGTCGACGAGATCCACCGGCTCACGCCCATCGTCGAGGAGAACCTCTACCCCGCGATGGAGGACTTCAAGATCGACCTCGTCACGGGCGACGGCCCCCACGCGACGACGATCCCGCTCAACATCCACCCCTTCACGCTCGTGGGCGCGACGACGCGCACGGGGCTCATCACGGGGCCGCTCCAGTCGCGCTTCGGCATCGTGCTGCGGCTCGACTTCTATGCGCACAAAGACCTCGCGCGGATCATCACGCGCAGCGCGCGGCTCCTCGGCACGTCGATCGACGCCGACGCCTCGCTCGAGATCGCGCGGCGCTCGCGGGGCACGCCGCGCATCGCGAACCGGCTCCTGCGACGCGCGTGGGATTTCTCGCTCGTGGCGCGGCAGACCGAGATCGACCTCGCGACGGCGCGGCGCGCGCTCGACCGCATGGGCGTCGACAACGCCGGCCTCGACGAGATGGACCGGAAGATCCTCGACATCCTCATTCGATTTTATGATGGTGGCCCCGCGGGCGTAGAGACGCTCGCGGCGGCTGCGGCAGAGCCGCGTGACACCATCGAGGACGTGTATGAGCCGTACCTTCTGCGAGAGGGCTTCATCGCGCGGACGCCGCGCGGTCGGGTCGCGACGCGCAGGGCCTACGAGCACATGGGCGTGAACCCCACGCGCCCGCCGCACGGCACGCCTCCCCAGGGGACGCTCTTCGAATGATGGGACCCAAGACCACGCAGAACTCACTCCGCCCGGAGCCCGTCGCGTCGCGGCGCGTGCGCGACCCCTACGCCGACCTGCTCCGAGACACGCGCGGGCTCAAGCGCGATCAGGCCGCGGCGCGCGACGCGTGGTACGCGGGCCTCTCCCTCGACCGCAAAGAGGACGCCCTCTTCGAACTCGAGATGCTCCTCAAGGGCCTCGCGCACTGGACCAACACGCGCAACCACGCGTCGGCGGGCGAGCGCGACCCCCTCTACGTCCGAAACTTTCGGCCGCACCTCGCGGTGGCGCGCGCCGTGGTGCTCCGCTGCGTCGCCCTCTGCACGCAGCTCCTCGGCTCGACGCGCGCCGCCGCGCCGCTCGCGCGCAACCTCCCCGCGGGCTTCATCGAGGAGCCCCGCGGCGAACGCGCGGAACCCGCCGAGACGCCGGAGTCGTCGCTCACCTCCTTGCGCCAGTCGCTCAACGTCACCGCCGAGGTGCTCGCGGGCCTCCTGCGCGTCGAGCACGTGCCCTATCGGCTCTTCTACGCGTCGCTCGCGGGCGTCGCGCGCGACCTCTCTCGCAACGCGTTCTTCAACCCGATGTACGCGCTCGAGTTCCGCCCCGAGTTCGACCGCGTGCGCGTGCCCGACGTGCTCGACGCGATCCTCTCGGTCGACGGAGAGACGGCCCACCGCCTCGTGGCCCTCACGTGCCTCGGCTCGCTGCGCCTCCTGCGGATGACCGCGCTCCTCGCGAGCGTGGCCGCCGACCCGGTGAGCCTCCCTCGCGCGTGGGCCCTGCTGGCGGCCGTCCGCGCCGACGCGCGCGCGCTCTCTCGCGTGCTGCGGCACAGGGCGTCCTCGATGCTGGCCGACTCCCTCGAGCGCGACCTCATGCGCGTGCCCGCCACCGACGTCCGCAACCGCTTCGACGCCGTCGCGCGCGACTGCGACCGCGTCTCGAAGCTGCGCGCCGTGCTGCTCACGGCGGGCGAGTGTCTGCGCGCAGAGTCCCGGCGGCTCGTCAGCGTGCGCGTCCCCGGCTGCGACGCGTTCGCCGCGCCCGAAGACGTCTCCGCGGCGATCATCGCGGCCTGCGTCAAGCTCCGCGACGCGCTCCAGGGCGTGATCGTTCAGGTCACGCGCTCGCTCCGCGGGAGCGCCGACGCCGAGCGGATCTTCAGCGACCGCGGGGCGCGCGCTGCGGCGAGCGAGCGCCTGCGGCAGACCGCGTGGCTCTTCACGGTGGTGACCCGCGCGTTCGTGGCGCGCGCGAAGTCCGCGGACACCAGCGACATGTGGAGCGCGGGGCCCGACCTCGGCTTCGTGGCCGACTACCTGGGGTACTTCCGCTCGCTCGGCGCGGGCCTCTCGCACGAGACCGAGTATCCCCGCGGCGACCAGCTCTCCGAGGCCGTGCTCGGGCTGCGCGACACCGACTGGGTCGACACCGCGCGCCTCGCGTCGGCGGTGACCGAGTGCGAAGCCTTCGCGGCGCACCTCCACGAGGTCGTCGAGCGCGCGGGACAGCGCGAGGAGCTCCGCGGCGTCGCCCTCGACAAGGGGGCCGCTGGAGAGACCCTGAAGATGTACCTGCGGGTGTGACGGAGGGGAGCGAGCGGAGGGGAGCGGAGAGTCGCCCGTAGGCGCCCCCGACGCACGCGCGCCGGGAGCGTCACGCGGGGGAACTCACTCCTTGTCGAGCTTGCCGACGAGCGAGAGTTCGAAGGCCGCGCCCATGTACTTGAAGTGCGGGCGGACCTTGAGGTTCACGCGGTACCAGCCGGGCTGGCCCTCGACGTCCTCGACCTTGATCGCGGCCTTGCGGAGCGGGCGACGCGAGCGCACGCCGGGGGCGGGGTCGTCCATGTCGGCCACGTACTGGCCGATCCAGGTGTTGAGCTCGCGCTCGAGGTCCGAGCGCTCCTTCCACGACCCGATCTGCTAGCGCTGGAGCACCTTCAGGTAGTGCGAGAGGCGCGTCATGATGAACATGTACGGGAGCTGCGTGCCGAGGCGGTAGTTGGTCTCCGCCTCGCGGCCCGCGGGGCTCTGGCCGAAGTACTTCGCCTTCTGGCACGAGTTGGCGGAGAAGAAGCACGCCTGGTTCGAGTCCTTGCGGAACGTGAGCCCGATGAAGCCCTCCTCGGAGAGCTCGTACTCGCGGCGCTCCGTGAGCTGGCACTCCGTGGGGATCTTCGTCTGGATCTCGCCCATGGCCTCGTACTGGTGGAGCGGGAGGTCTTCGACCGCGCCGCCCGCCTGCGGGCCGATGATGTTCGGCGCCCAGCGGTACTTGGCGAACGAGTCGGCGACGCGCGTGGCGAGCGCCACGGCGGCGTTGCCCCAGCAGTAGCGCTCGTGGTGACCCACGACGTCCTCTTCGAAGTTGAACGCCTTCACGGGGACGGTGTTCGACCCGTAGGGGAGCCGGAGCAGGAAGCGCGGCATGCAGAGGCCCACGTAGCGCGAGTCCTCGCTCTCGCGGAACGCCTGCCAGCGCGCGTACTGCGGACCCTCGAAGAGGCTCTTGAGGTCCTTGAGGCCCGGGAGCTTCTCCCAGTTGTCGACGCCGAACATCGAGGTCGACGCGGCGGAGATGAAGGGCGCGTGCGCCATCGCCGAGATCGACGCGATCTTCTGCATCAGGGCGATGTCCTGCGGGCCAGGACCGAAGTCGTAGTTGCCCACGATGAGCCCGATAGGCTTGCCGCCGAAGACGCCGTACTCGTTCGAGTACACGGTCTTGTAGAGGCCCGACTTCACCACTTCGGGGCTGTCCTCGAAGTCGTTGATGAGGTCCTCCTTCGAGACGTTGAGCATCTCGACCTTGACGTTCTCGCGGAAGTCGACCTGGTCGACCAGGTACTTCAGCGAGCGCCACGCCGACTCGAGCTTCTGGAAGTCCGCGTGGTGCAGGATCTCGTTCACCTGCGCCGAGAGGCGCGCGTCGATCTCCGCGATCATCGCGTCGACGACGTTCTTGTCGATCTTCTCCGACGCGCGGTTGGGCGCGAGCATCTCGGAGATGAGGTGCTGAACGCCGCGCTTGACGGTGTCGTAGCCCTCGACGTTGGGCTTGATGTTCGCTTCGCTGAGGATGTCCTCGAGCAGCGAGGACTGCTCGAGCGTCTGCGTGGACGATTGCGTCTGGCTCTTCAGGTCGCTCATGGGATGTGTCTTCTACCTGGCTCTGGTGGGAGTGCGATCAGCCCTTGGACCCGTCGCCGAGCCCGAGCTCCTGCATGAGCTTGCCGCGGCCAGCCTCGTCGCCGAGGAGGTTCTGGATCTTCTTGCGGAACGCCGGCACGTTGCCGAGCGGCCCCTTGAGCGCGTTGAGCGCCGAGCGGAGCTCGAGGAGCTTGCGCATCTCGGGCACCTGGTTGGCGATGCCCTCGGGCGAGAAGTCCTTCATGCTCTTGAACTTCAGGTTCACGGCCATCTCGGCGCCCTGCTCCTGAGAGAGCTTGTCGGCCACGCCGAGGTTGAGCTCGAGCTTCTGCTCGCCGAGCACCTGGTTGAAGTTGTCCTTGTCGATGTTGATCGGCTTGCGATCCTCGACCGTGCGCTCATCCTGGCGAAGCGTGTAATCGCCCGCCATGAGGATCTTCAGGGGGAGCTCGATCTCCTCCTTCGCATTCCCGATCGCGGGCTTGTAGACGATGTTCACTCGCTCCTTGGGAGCGACGGATCCTTCTCTCGCCATCGTGTTCCTTACCTTTCGTGATTCCGATCGGCGGGTGCACCCGCGCGTACCGTGGAGCGCTCAGTGCCCCTCTGTTACAGCTATGCCCCGATTCTCAGCGCAGTCGCAGGGTCAAGACGACAGACGCGATCATACAGCACACCCGCTTCAGGAGGGATAGGCTTTCCGCCCTTGGCGAGCGCCCTGTAGCAGAGCACGAGGCCCTCGGCCGACGCAGCAGCCAGCGAGGGCTCCCACGCTTCGAGGTCGTGATCCTTCACGTCGCGCTCGAGCCCTTCGAAGACGCCCTTCGCCACCGCGACCTGATTGATCGCCAGCGCGACCTGCCCCACGCCGAGCCTGTACCGAAAGCGCGCAGCCTCCGACGGCGCCGACGCGGCCTTCGCCTGCAGCATCGCGATGGCGTCAGGACCCTTCCCCGCGGCGGCGAGCCTCTTCGCCTCGTTCACCACGGCCGTCTCTTCGCCCGCGCCGCCCCCGCCCTGCTGCACCACGATCACCGGCGCAGGACCGCCGCCGCTCGGCGCGGCCGCAGGCGCCGCGGAGGCACCACCACCACCGCCCGCGAGCACCTCGTTCGAGATCCACGCGCGGGTCTGCTCATCGGCGAAGGGCGTCCCGTCGGAGAACTGCATCGTGGGAAGCTGCGGCAGACGCTTGAGGAGCGTCGCGAGCTCGCCCACCACCTCGTCGCGCGCCTTCGCGTGGCTCGCGCCGAGTCCCGCGAGCGCCTGCGCCGTGAAGCGATGGAGGTCGAGGCAGAAGCGCGCGTTGTTGAGCGCCGACTCGGTCTCTTCGATGAGCGGCGACCACTTCTGGTTGTTCGCGATCGTCTCGATCTGCTTGCGCGCCGAAGGGTTGAGCGGCGGGATCTTGGTCTTGCCCGACGCGTCCGCGGGCGGCGGATCGACGATGTGCGTGTAGAGGCCCACGCGGAGCATCCGGTACGCGAGCGGCGTCGCGTCGGCCGCGCGTCGCACGCTGCCGCCCGCCTGCGAGATGGTCGCGCCGATGGTGCCGAGCCACCCCGTGACCTGAGACACGTCCGCGGGCGGAGGCCCGGCCGTCGCCGTCGGCGCCGCGACCGTAGGCGGAGGCCCGGTGTACACGGGCGGCGGAGGCGCGGCGGGTTGCGCGACGGGCGGCGGCGCGACAGGCGGCGGCGCCACGGGCGGAGCGACGGGCGGAGGCGCTGCGGGCGCTGCGGGCTGCGCGGGCGCCTGCGCGGCCGTCGTCGCGGCCTGCGCCGCGGCCTGGGCCTTCGCCGCGTCGGCGCGCGCGCGCTCATCCGCGGCGGCCTTCTGCTTCGCGTCCTCTTCGGCCTTCGCCGCGTCGAGCTCGGCCTGCGAGGGGCCCGCGTCGAAGACGAGGCGCTCGATCATCTCGCGGAGCTTGCCGATCGAGGGCGTGGCGTCGCCGTACTTGTCTCTCGCCGACGCGTTGAAGCGCTTGAGCACCACGACGAGGCTGTCGAGCGTGTCGCGGTCGCCCGGCACGGGCTTGTACGCCTTGAGCTGGATGTCGCTCTTGTCGAGGAACCACTGCACCGCCGCGGCGCGTCCCTTGAGGCGCTTGAGCTCCGGGTAGAGCGTCGGCCAGAAGTTCTCGATGAGGGCCGTGAGCAGCGCGACGCCCGTGAGCAACCCCTTGAGGCCGTCCTGACGGAAGAACGCGTACGCGACCTGCGACGCGACGAGGATGTCCTTCGACTTCTCCTGGAGCAGCTCGCCGCCCTGCGAGATCACCGCGCTCCAGACCTTCTTCCACTCGATCTTCTCGGTGGTCGGCGAGTCGAGCTTTGCGATCTCCGTGGTGACCGAGAGGTAGCGCTCGTCCTCCTTGGCGCTCACGCCCGAGGGCGCGGAGTCGGAGATGGGCGCGGTCCACGGCTCGGCGAGCTTCAGGATCTCTTCTGCCGTCATCGGCATGGCGTTTCTTCTCCCAATTCGACAGGTGCCCGCGCGACCCTCCGCGGGGCGCGCGACGATAGCAGAACGTTCAGACCGCGAGCGTCGAGAGCAGCGCTTCGAGCGATGCCGCGGGCGATTCGAGCGCCTGGCGGTGGTGCGGCGCGAGGTTGTGGTGCGCGGCCTCGACGGCGTCGGCGCGCGACGTCACGAGCGGCCAGAGCTGCGTGGCCTGCGCCTCGGGCTGCGCGAGGTAGCGCAGCATCGCCCCCTGCGCCGCCCCGAGCGAGATGAGTAGCCGCGACGCTCCGAGCTCGCGCCACACGCACGTCGGGAGCAGCGCGACGCCCGCGAGCCTCCTGCGGCAGAGCTCGAGCCACGCGAAGAGGTCGACGTCGCTCGCGATGGGGCAGTCGAGGGTGATGGGCACGCGCGGCGGGCGGGCGCGCGTCGTGTCGCACGCGTCGACGACGGTCTTGAACGCATAGACGTGGCTGCCCGGGATCGCGTCGCTGAAGAGCCTGCGGGTGAGCTCCCCCGCGGGCGTGACGTTGAGCACGTGCTGGCAGACCATCGCGGCCTGCGTGACCTCGGCGTGCGAGGGCACGCGCAGCGAGCGGGCGCGCGCGGCGAGGTGCGCGGCGTCGGCGCGGTCGAGCTCGTGCGCGAGGCGCGAGGCGTCTTGCAGAAAGAGGCTGTACGCGGTGGGAAAGCCCGAGAACGCGCCGCCCAGCGTCGACGGGTCGACGCGCGCGAAGACCGTGAGCGGGTACACGCGCCCCACGCGGTCGGTGCTGCGGAGCATCACGCCGATGAGCGCGCCGTGGCCCGCGCCCTGATGGATGAAGTAAACGGGCTCCGGGGGCAGCTCCGCGCCCGAGCGCGCGACGGCGTCGAGCGACTCCTGGATCCATCCGTCGAGGCTCTGCGCGGCGGGGTCTGAGGCGTTGATGCGGACGAAGTCGCCCTGCGCCGGGATCTTGCCGTAGACGCCGACGACGTCGCGGTTCGCAAGGTGTGTCATCGCGGTGCGCGGCCCCTCAGCGTTGGTGGAGTGCGCCGACGCGCGAGGCGTCGGCGCGGAGAGGATCTGCGGTCAGTGGCGACGGCGGTGGTGGCGGCCCGAGGGCGCGCCGCCGGTGCTCGCGACGCCCGAGAGGTTGCAGGGGCGACCCGAGCGAGAGATGGGGTGCGGCGGGGTGATGTAGTCACCGCGGAAGGGCGAGAGGTAGCGGTCCGCCGTGGAGTCGTTTCGGGGGATGCCGAAGAAGGGGTTCTCGCTGCGCGCGGGGCGAACGTCGACGCCGACGTCGATGTTCTGGTCGCGCAGGTGCCACACGACCGAGAAGGTGCGCGAGTTCGCGCTGCCGCGGACCTGACCGACTTCGAAGAGGCGGAAGATGCCCCACTCGCCGTCCTGCTCGATGGTCTCGTCGATGCCGTTGAGGCCGCGCGCGCGGATCTTGGCGCCGCGCTGGCGACCGGCGCCGGGCCACGAGAAGCGGTGCCACTCCTCGGGGCCGTTGGTGTAGCGGACCTCTTCGCCGTCGACGGTGAAGGTGGTCTCGGCGATGGTGGGCGTCGGGCGCACGCGCACTTCGAACTCGACGAGGGGACCGTTGGCCGTGGGCGCCGCGGGCTGACCCGCGGGCGGAGGCGGCGGATGCGGCGGGAAGAGCACCGTGGTGACGTCCTGCGAGCGGTTGAGGAAGTCCCTCAGCTCGGGGAGGTACATCTCGGAGGTGTTGTGACCGAGGCGCGTCGAGAACTGGTACTCGTCGCCGACGCGCGGGACGTACTGCGCGAGGTCGGTGCCATAGAAGGCCCAGAGGAGACCTTCGCCGGACTTGTAGAACTGCGTGACGTCTGCGAGGGCCGCGTCCTGCCCGTTCGGGTTGAACGGGTAGTGATCGAGGAGCGTTCGGGTATAGGGGACCACTACGGCGCTACACCAGCGGTCGCTCCCAGCCCCGCCTAGCGCGCCAAGCGTACGCGACACGGTGAACTCGATCGGCGGCGGGAGGAGATTCCGCAGCACGGGTCGAGACTCGACGCCCGCGGTGCCGATGAGCGACTCCACCTTGGCCTGCGCCGTGGTGATCTGCTCCATCAGAGGCGCCGACGCCTCGCGCGGGTTGTTGAGGTACGTGTAGAGCCGGTCGCGAACGAGCGAGAGCTGCTCCTGGTACTCGTTCACGGGGGCCGTGGTGGGCGTCGGCGGCGGCGGCGGCGCGCCGTTCTCCGTCGCCGCGGGCGGGCGCGGCGTGGGGGGAACACCGAACTCGACGAGGCCGTGGAGCACCGCGTCGCGTTCGACGTCCTCGCGGTGGAGGAAGGTGCTCACCCCCTCGGACTCGTTGCGGGCGCCGAGCGCCGAGCGGCCGATCTGGTTGGCGGCCATGCCCGAGCGCGTGCGATTGAGGCGGCTGTTGAGCTCGCGCTCCGCCACGCGCAGGAACGACTCCGACGCCGCGCTGGCCGAGGCCGTGTCGGGGTCGTTGAGGTGGATGTTCTCCGCCAGCGTGCGGAAGAGGAACGGGTACGCCGAGGGCTGCACGCCGCCGGTGAACCACGTCAGCATGATGTGGGCGTCTTGCGCGTTGGCCGGCTCGCGCACCCGCAGCGACCCCATGAAGTCGCGCCACTCGGCGATGAACTGCGAGAAGTACTGGTGGCGCACCTGCACCATCGTCTCGGCGGCCTGGCGCACGCTGTCGACGTTGGGCGCCTGACCGAGCACCCACGCGTCGCCGTTGATGATCTGCGGCAGCGCCTTGAGGCGGTCTCGAACGTAGTTGTCCCACCCGAGGCGGGTGAACGCGCCGCGCACGGCGCGAGGGGTCGTCTGGTAGACGTTCTCGGGCGAGCGGCCGAGGGCGCGCGTGAGGTTGATGTCGTAGCCCATGGGCTCGACGTCGGCGATGATGCGGTTGAGCGCGATGTCGACGCTCGACGTGCGGTTGAGCACCGCGCGCACCGAGGTGACCGTGCGCTGATCGCGCGCGAGGGCGAGGCGGGGGTTGTCATGGAGCAGCCCGGTGAAGAGCTGCGCGTTCTGCTTCATCGCGTCTTGCGTGCGGCCGTCGAGGGGCGCGCCCTGGCTGACGCGCGCGGCCCACTCGCGGGAGATCTGGTCCGACGTGAAGGTCGCGATGTCGCCCTCGAGCGCGGGCTCGTTGCTCTGGTGCGGCTGCGAGAGGAGCAGGTGCAGCTTGAGGACGTCGTAGTACTGCTGGCGGTCGCTCGTGCTCGGGGGGTTGTTATCCCCGACGCGGGTCACGAAGGCCTGCATGTCGCGCACGTCGGCGAGGTAGAGCGGGTTGATGACGTGCTGCTGCATCGCCGTGGCGTAGAGCGCAGACATCTTCGGGTAGAGCGACTCGCCCTGGAACATCCCGAAGGTCATCGCGATGGGCGCGTGGCCGTCGTGGTAGCCCTTGAGCTCGGAGACCACGTCGCGCAGGGGCTGGAGCTCCGCGAGGGTGAGCGGCGAGTTCGCGCGGCGCGAGACGTGATCTCGGATGAGCTGCGCGGCGCCGTCGGCGCGCGACACGAGGTCCTTGTTCTCGAGGTACGCGTTGGCGGGGATGATCGACAGCAGCGCGGCGATGCCGAAGGCGCCCGCGGCGATGTAGTACTTCTGCTTCTTCTGCCGCGAGATCTCATCGGGCGAGAGCGCCGCGATGTTCTGGTCGGGGAAGACCACCCGCGCGAACACGTCGCGGAGGAAGTAGCTCTTCTGCTCCGTCGGCGCGGCGGCGGCGGGCGCGGCGGCGGGCGAGAGGCCGAAGCTCGCGCGGAGCTTCTCGGCGAGCTGGTCGATGGGCCTGCCCTCCTGCGTGCCCGAGGTGAAGTACACCCCGCGGAGGAGCGACGGGTTGCGCAGGTTGTCGACGCCGAAGAGCGTGTCGAGGAACTCGCCGAGGTTCTGCTTGAGCTGCGCGAACTGCTGCGGAAACTGGTAGACGGCCTCGCGGCGCGGGATGCCGGGCTCCTGCGCGATGCGCTTGAGCATGCGGCCCTCGACGGTCTTGACCATCTCTTCGAAGCGCTCGGTGAAGAGCGCGCCGAGGGGCGCGTCGACGGGGCGCGAGAGCGGGATCGTGAAGCCCCAGATCTGTCCGCGCTCGCTCTTGCGGAGGTCGTCGAAGAACTCCGTGAAGCCCTGCACGAGGTCGCACTTGGTGAAGAGCACGTACACGGGCAGCGAGAGCTGGAGGCGCGCCTGCACCTCGTCGATGCGCTCGCGCACGCGGTTGGCGATCTGCTCGACCTGCTGCTCGCGCGCGGTGCCGAGCTCGGCCACGTTGACCGCCACGATGACGCCGTTGAGCGGCTTGCGCGGACGGCTCTTCTTGAGCGTGTCGAGGAAGCTGAACCACTCGTCGCGGTCGTCGTCGTCGGTGGTGTAGCGGCCCGCGGTGTCGACGAGCACGCCCTCGTTCGAGAGCCAGAGCTCGCAGTTGCGCGTGCCGCCGACGCCCTTCACCCCGCCGCCGGTCTGCTGGCTCATGTAGGGGAAGGGGATGCCCGAGTTGCGGAGCGCCGTGCTCTTGCCCGCGCCGGGCGGACCGATGATCACGTACCAGGGCAGGGCGTAGAGTGCGTCGACGCCGGTCTTGCCGAGGCGCGAGCTCTTGAGGGCCCCGATGGCGCGGTTGAACTCGGCCTGGATCGCGCGCACCTCGGCCTGCTGCTCGGGGCGGACGCTGCGCGCCTGCTCCTCGGCCTGGGCGTTGAGGGCCTTCTCGATCTCGCGCGCGGCCTTGCGGGCCTTGAAGCGGCGGTAGAGCCAGATCGTGAAGAGCACGAAGAAGACGAGCAGCGTCGCCAGGATCGCGAGGATCCAGGGGAGCTTGAGCACATACACGACCGTCCAGGCGATCGCGATGACGACGAAGGCGATGATGTACTTGAGCACAGTGGGTCTCTCACTCCATCCGAGGCGATGGGCTCAGGTCTGCGGGCCGACGAGCTGTGCGATGCGGTCGAGCACCGACGAGACCTCGTTGCTGAGCGAGACGCGCAGGGCGACGTAGAAGACCAGGGCGATGACGACGGCGCCCACGGAGAGCGCCACGATGGGGAGCGCGGCTTTCGAACCCGACACGGCCTCGCCGGGCGGCGGTCCGCCGTGCTGCGAGAGGGCCTCGGGTCCGAAGAGGTTGGCGCGCTGGAGGTCCGACGCGAGGCGCTCGATGATGGCCTGGAGCTGCGCGTCGCCGCCCTGGATGCGGAACTTCCCCTGGAAGCCGAGCACGAGGCACATGTAGTAGACGCGCACGACGTCCATGCGCCGCGCGTCTTGCCGGTGCGCCTCGAGGCGGAGGAAGAAGTTCTCGCCCGCGACGTTCTCTTGAAAGAGCGCGAGCTGGAGGGGGCGCGAGAGCCAGAACTGCCGGAGCGCGGGCGAGCCGTAGTAGACGGCGATCTCGTCGGCGAGGGCCACGATCGCGTACGACATCTCGAGGATGTCTTCGCGCGGGAGGTTCATGTCGAGCCCGCGGCGCTGCATGTTCTCGATGAGCGAGCGCATGCGCTGCTGCACGGTCTCGGGGGGCGGCTGCGCGTTCGGGTCCGTCCTCCTCAACTGAATGAGGAAGTTGAAGCAGTCCGCGGTGAGCTCGTCGATTCGGTCCATGTCCGCTGTGTCTCTCTGTGCGCGGGAATGCGGTTACTGCACGGCCCCGGCGGCGCGCGGGATCGCGAGGAGTTCGAGCTGGATCTGCGACGGGTCGTACGGCGGCGGGAGGTAGATCGCGATGGTCCGCTCGCCCTCGACGTTCTGCCAGTACTGCCCCGTCTGCTGGAGCGCGAAGTAGAGCACCCCGGCGCGCGCGGGGATCTCCGACGGCGGCCGGTACTCGACCTTGATGGGCACGCCCGGGAGCGCGCTCGCGACGATGTCCGCGATGTTGCCCCACGACGCGATCTTCGAAATCGCAGGCACCTGCATCGCCGTCTGCTGCTCGGGCTGATTGGTGCGGAGCGTGAGGAAGAAGGTCGCGCCGCGCGAGAGGCGCTCATCATCGAGGCGGCCGAAGTGCAGGCCGTCCTCGCGCGACTCGAGGTTGACCTTCACGAAGCGCGGCTTCTCGATGACGTTGAGGAGCCGGATGATCTCCGCGATGAGCTCGCCGAACGTGGTCGCGAGGTCGGTGTAGTAGAACTTCGGGAGCTTGGTGGGATCGGCCCCGACGGCGAACGACGCGAGCTGACCGGCGAACTGCGAGAGCAGCAGGTACGCGTCTTCGGGCGGCGTGTCGGCGCGCTCGATGAGGTGGTTGACGATCGGGATGAACGCGTTGATCGAGTAGAACTTCAGGAAGCTCGTGACGTCGCCCTCGCGCACCTCGATGAGGGCGTTGTCGCGGTGGCGCTGCTTCTCGGCGAGCGAGCGCTGCGCGCCGGCCATCACCTGGATGAGCTGCCTGAGGCGGTTCATCAGCCACGGCGACGCGCCGATGCGGCGGATCGGGGGGATGTACTCCTGGCGAACGGCGAGAGCGCCCGAGGCGTCGCGGTAGATCTCCGCGATCTTCACCGCTTCGAAGTCGTCGCGAGACTCGTTGCCGAAGAGGAGCGCGACGTGGCGCTGCGCGAAGCCCACGGTGACGTCCGCGGCGCCGCCCGAGGGACCGCCCGCTGCGTCGACGACGACGCGCGCGGAGGTGAAGAAGCGCAGCCCCGCGGTGGGCGTCCCCGCGGACGAGATCGCGGGCGCGCCCTCGCGCTCGGAGGGCGACGCGAGGAAGACCTCGAGGAACTGCTGCGTGGGCTTGAAGTGCCCTTCCACAGGGCGGATCGCGGGGACCTCGGGGTGCGTCCCGTCGAAGGCCAGCGGGAGGCCGTCGGGGAGCACGCCCTCGAAGCGCTGCACGCGCACCTGGCCTGCGACGAGCGCGCGCTCGTCGAGCTCGATGGCGACGACGCCCCAGTCGTACGGGAACAGCGCCCCCATGCGCGCGCCGACGTACCCCTCGTGGTAGCGGTCGAGCTGCTGGAGGTGCTGCGGGGACATGAACATCCCCTCGGACCAGATCACGCGCTGCGGAACCTTCATGCGAGACTCTCGATGCTCTGGTGGGCGTACGGGAGGGAGGCGAACGGCAGCGCGACGGAGGCCGTCTTCAGCCTCGGCAGCGACGGAGCAGACGGCGCGGACGGAGCGCTCGGAAGCGAGGGCGCGGAGGGCGCGCTCGGCAGCGACGGCGCGGACGGAGCGCTCGGCACCGACGGGACGCTCGGCACCGTGGGCGTGCTCGGGAGCGTGGGCACCGACGGAGCCTGCGGCGCCTCGGGGATGCCAGGGAGACGACCGGGGAGACGACCGCCGTCGGGGCGATCCTCGCCGGGGTCATCGCCGAGCGACTCGATGTAGTAGTCGTCGAGGTAGAAGAAGTAGCGCGGCTCGCGGGTGGAGCCTCCGTCGACGCCGAGGTCCTGCGCGCACGCCTGATCGCTCGGCGCGGGCGGGAGCTCGTAGATCGTGCGCCACGACTGCCCCGACGGATGGCGGAAGATCGCCACCGCGACGACGTGCGTGACGCCGTCTTCGCGACGGAACGAACGCGCCACGCGCTGGTTGGGATAGAGGTACAGGATGTCGACCTTCGCGATGTCCTGACCGAGCGTGTCTGTGTCCGCGTGCCAGATGGCTTCGAACTCAGACTCCTCCATCTTGTGAGGCGCTTTGAGCTGATAGACGCGCACCTCGACGGGCAGTGCGCGCCCCTCCTCGTTGGGGTTGAGGTGATCACCGCCTCGGATGACCATCTGGATGCTCTGTGGCAGCGCGCATGTGTTCGGTCGCATCACAGCGGGGAGCTGCGAGCTGCTGCAGTGCGCGATCACAGGGGCCGCCAGCGCGAGGCTCATGAGCACCCGACGCAGACCGTGTTGAACCTTCGGAGTGAACACGTGAACCGACCTCTACCCCATCGATGGGTCTTCGCCTGCCCCGCCGCCGCCGCCGCACGGATCGCGGTTCGCCACGGCGGGCCGAAGCCACGAGGCAGCATCGCACATGCGCGTTCAGCGAATCAACAGTTCAACCACACCGCACAGCGCCCCGCTCCGCGCAGCGCCGAGTCCCTACCAGCAACGCGCGCCGCGACCTTCGAGAGGCGCCCGCTGCTCTGTGCTTGACACTCGGTGAGAGGGGCCGATACAACGCCCGCGCGCGGCGTGTCACGCGCGCTGTCGCACCACCCCATCGTCGCGCAGAGGCGACGGCACCGACGAGCAGCAACGCATGGGACGAGGACTCCTGAGCCGCCTCACCGCGACGAGCGTGAACGAGGCGCGGCCGGTCAACGAGCTCGAGTCGATCGTCGAGCACCTCAAGGCGCTGCTCAACACGCGTCAGGGCGAAGCGCCTGCGGTGCCCGACTTCGGCGTCGTCGACTTCACCGACCTCGTGCACAACTTCCCCGAAGCGATCCAGATGCTCCAGCGGTGCATCCGCACGACGATCCTTCAGTACGAGCCGCGGCTGAAGAACGTGGTGGTGCAGCACGTCCGCGACGAGGAGGCGCTGGTGCTCAAGTTCCAGATCACGGCGCAGCTCCAGAACAAGGGCGGGCGCAGCGGCGGCGCGGTGCGCTTCGAAACGCAGCTCCGCGCCGGCGGCCACATCAGCGTGCGCTGACCTCCGCGTCGGCGCCTCTCACACTCCTCCACTCCACGTCACCCCATGAACGACACCACGCAGTCTGCAAGGCGCCGCGTCGCAGGCGTCACCGTCCCTCTCTTCTCGCTCCGCACGAAGCGCTCGTGGGGCATCGGCGAGATCGGCGACCTCGGCCCCTTCGCGCGGCTCATCCTCGACGGCGGCGCGCGCCTCGTACAGCTCCTCCCGCTCGGCGAGATCGCGGGCGGAGAGACCTCGCCGTACTCCGCGCTCTCGGCCTTCGGCATCGATCCCATCTACATCTCGCTCTCCGACGTCGAAGACCTCCCCGAGTCCGAGCTCGGCGCGCTCCTCGGCGACGATGGCCTGCGCACGATCGCGTGGCTCCACGAACACTCCGTGATCGACTACGAGGCCGTGCGGTGGCTCAAGAAGCGCGCCTTCGACGCCGCCTTCGCGCGCTTCGTCGAGCGCGTCCACGGCCGCGGCGGATCACGCGACGCGTCCTTCGCGCGCTTCTGCGAGGCGCACCGCGCGTGGCTCGACGACTACGCGCTCTTCCGCGCGCTCAAAGACGCCTACGAGCTCCGCGCGTGGTGGGAGTGGCCCGAGGGCGTGCGCGACCGCGACCCCCGCGCGCTCTCCGAAGCGCGCGCGCAGTACGCGTCGGGCGTGCTCAAGCACCAGTACCTCCAGTGGCTCGCGCACGCGCAGTGGGAGTCGGCCCGCGCAGACCTCCGCGCGCTCGGCGTCGAGATCATGGGCGACCTGCCCTTCATGGTCGGCCGCGACAGCGCCGACGTGTGGGCCAACCGCGACGAGTTCCGCAGCGACGCGTCGGTGGGCGTCCCCGGCGATCAGTTCGATCCGGAGGGACAGGAGTGGGGCCTGCCCCCGTACGACTGGCGCGTGATGCGAGGCGACGGCTTCGCGTGGCTGCGTCGACGCGCGCGCTACGCGGGCGTGCTCTACGACCGCTTTCGCATCGACCACCTCGTGGGCTTCTACCGCACGTACATGCGCCCGGTCGACAAGCTCCGCGGGCCTGACAACAAGCTCCTCCCGGGCTTCTTCGACCCCGCCGAGGAGCCCGCGCAGAAGGCCCACGGCGAGGCCGTGATCGGCGCCATGATCGCGGGCGCGAAGGAGACAGGCGCGGGGCTCGTCGCAGAAGACCTCGGGGTGATCCCCGACTACGTGCGCCCCTCGCTCGCCGCGATGGGCGTGCCCGGCTACAAGGTGCTCATCTGGGAGCAGGAGAACGGCGCGTTCCGTGATCCCGCGCGCTATCCCGTGTGCTCGCTCGCGTGCTTCGGCACGCACGACACGTCGCCCGTCGCCGCGTGGTGGGAGGCGCTCCCGACCTGGGAGCGCGACGCCGTGTGCAGGCTCCCCGCGCTCGCGTCTCGCGGAGGCTCGTCGCTCGGCGCGAAGTTCACCCCCGCGGTGCACCACGCGCTCATGGCCCTCGTGCTCGGCGCGCGCAGCGAGCTCGTGCTGCTGCTCATGCAAGACGTCCTCGGCGTTCACGACCGCGTGAACACGCCCTCGACCGTGGGCCCCCACAACTGGACGTGGCGCCTCCCCGCGAACATCGAGGCGCTCGCGACCGACGAGGCCGTGCGCGCGAAGCTCGCGATGGTGCGCGGCGAGGTCGAGCGCGCGAGGCGCTGAGCGCTCACGGAGTCATCCACAGCGCGAGGTCGTAGAGCGTCGACGTCACGTATCGATCGCCCTCGACCCGCGCGACGCGTCGCAGCCCGCGCGCGTCGACGCCCGCCACCTCGCTCGTCACGCAGAGCCCTACGCCGTTGCGACGCGCGAGCGAGAGCGCCTCGTCGATGTCGCGCACCTCGACCACGCGATGCCCCGACGCGCGGAAGCGTATCCACGTCGCGAGCTGCCCCGTCGCCACGAGCGTGCGCGTGGGGTCACAGCGCCGCTCGATCTCGTCGACGATGCGCAGCGTCGGCGGGCGCACGTGCGACTGCGTTCGAAGCAGCCTCGACGACTCGACCGCAGCGGGCGCGAGCGCGAGGACCGCGAGTGCGACGGCGATCCATCGCGCGCGCTCGCGCAGCGCTTCGAAGCCGAGCGCCACGAGGATCGCGACGGCGGGCGCGAGCGGCAGGAGGTGCCTCGGCTGCCACACGACGTTCTGCCCGAAGAACACCCACGCGGCGTAGACCGCGCACGACGCGAGCGGACCGCGGAGCAGCTTCACGGAGCGCGCGCGCGCAGCTCCCACGAGCAGGAGCGCCCACGTCGCGATCGTCGCGGGCAGGAGCCAGCGCGGCCGATCGGTCCACCATCCCCCGATGAGGTGCGCGTGGAGGCCGAACGCGAACGCGCGCGCTCGTTCGAAGAGGTCGGGGCGCGTCACGACGCTGCCGCCGAAGCGCGTGAAGTGCCCCTCGGCGTGCTCGGTGACCAGCGACGCGAAGCGCGTGACTCCGACGCTCCACACCGCAGGCGCGTAGAGCATCAGCGTAGTGAGCGCGCACGACGACGCGAGCGTGAGGGCGCTTCGAAGGTTCCCTCGGCCGCGACGGATCGCGCCCACGAGCGTGATGGGGAGCGCCGACGGACGCGCCGCCGCGAGCATCCCGATGAGCGCGCCGTGGAAGCCGTTGCGCGACGGCGACTCCGCGAGCCGCAGCGTCGACCACGCGAGCGCGCAGCCGAGCATGTCAGAGAGCGGCCTCGTCGACTGGACCGTCGCGCAGGTGCCGAGCGCGAAGGCGAGCGCGGCCAGGTACGCCGTCGGCCGCGAGCGCGTCGCGCGCCACGCGATGGTGAACGCGCTCGACGCGGTGACGGCGAACGCGACCGCGCTCACGAGCGAGAGCGCGTGGCTCGGATCACCGACCGCGCGCATCGCGACGCGACCGAGAAGCACGAGCAGCGGATAGCCCGGCGGGTGCGGGTGCCCCTGCGCGAGGTCGAAGCGCATCAGCGCGCGGACGAAGCGCGAGCCGTCGAGGTCCTGCTCGACGGGGCACAGCCACGGGAGGCGCGACGCGAGGGCCGCCGCGCCCACGAGGAGCGCGGCGTCGCGCGTCTTCATCGCCCCGCGTCGGCGGCCCCGTTCCCTGTGCCGGTCCCGCTCATGTACGGCGAGCTCAGAGAGCTCGTGGTGGCCGGCGCGAGGCCGATCACGCAGTCGCAGCCGCCGTACGCGTCGCCGCCCTGCGGCTGCGCGCGGCACGTGCGATAGCCCCACGTACCGTCGCCGCAGCGGCACTGCACCTGATCGCCGGGGACGCACACGCGATCATCCCCGCCGCACGCGACGAGACACACCACGAGGCACCCGAAGACCGCTCGAACGAGGCTCACGGAGAGGCTCATACCCGTTTTTGATAACGAGAGTCAAGATTGTCTTCGGTATTGATTCTGATTCCTTGTTTCATTATGTACGTGCTCACGGAGACGGCGACGCGCCGGGCGTCGGCGCCTTCAAACCCGTTTCCATAGGGAGATTCCGATGATTCGATACCCACTCATCGCGCTGCTCACCCTCGCGCTCGCGTCCGCGGGCTGCGGCGACGACGGCTCGTCGAACGCCCCCACCGCCACCGCGATGTTCATGGGGCGCTACACCCCCAAGTCGCCCGTGAACATGGTGACCGAGATGAGCACCGCCGTCACCGCCGTCGAAGGGCCCGCGGAGGAGCACGCCTTCACCCAGGCCGAGGCCGGGCTCCAATCGGGGATGCGCGTCCCCCAGTGGCTCTCTCAGCTCGACGCGGAGTTCTCGGGCGACGCCGCAGGCGCAGGCCCCAACACGCTCCAGGGCGCGATCCGCGACGCCCTCGCGCGCTGGCGCATGGCCCCCACCGACGCCAACACGCAGACCGCCACCGGAGAGACCGTCGAGAAGACCCTCGCCACCGCGCGCATGCTCTCGATGCACAGCGAGCTGCGCGCGGCCCTCACCGCGATCGACGCCGGCGACTGGGCCAACGCGCGCGCCCGCTGGGACCGCGCCGCGGCCTGGTTCGCCACGCGCGAGGCCGCCTACCAGCGCCGCTCCGACACCACCGCCGCGAACGTGTGGGGCCCCGGCTCCAACGCGATCACCGACGAGAACCTCGCCACGCGCACCGTCGACCTCCTCGCGCGCGGCGCGCAGCTCCTCGACGCCCGCGCGGCCGACAACGCCCGCGACGCCGCGCGGCAGCTCCTCGTGTACTCGACCAAGTACGCGTTCCTCTCCGCCGTGAACTACAGCACCATCTTCGAAGCGCGCGCCGCCGCGATGGGCGACCTCGAGTACCCCCGCTCCGAGGGCGGCGCCCTCTTCGAAGGCGTCGTGATCCCCTTCCACGCCCGCGCCGCCGCGGGGACGCCCCTCGCGATGACCGTCTCCGCCGCGCGCGCCCGGTGGGCCTTCGGCGTCACGGCCGCGACGGGCCCCACGCGCCTCGCCGTGATCCGCGACAGCGGCGCCCTCTACGCCGCCCTCACCGCCGACGGCGTGACCGCCTACGCGACGGCCACCGACGCCGCGCGCGCCGCCACGCGCTCGACGCTCCGCGGCGTCGTCGACGCGCTCGACGAGGCCCTCGCCTACGCGCGCCAGGACCCCGCGGCCCTGCGCGCCAAGATCACCTCCGCCGAGGCGCGCTCCACCGCGGGCGACCACGCGGGCGCGGCGACGCTCCTCCGCGAGGTGCAGACCGCCCTCGACGCCGTCGCGCGCGCGGGGATGTGAGCCGCTCGATGCGCGTCCTCCTCCTCGCTGCGTCGCTCGCGCTCACGTGCGCCTGCCGCGACGAAGACATCGCCGCCCCCGACGTGTACTTCGACCCCGTCGCGCGAGGACGCCTGCCCGACGGCTACGTCTTCGCCGACAACGCCGACGACACCTCCGACGTCGCAAGCGTCACGGATGCGAGCGATGTCACGGATGCGAGCGATGTCTCCGACGCGAGCGATGTCTCCGACGCGAGCGATGTCTCCGACGCGAGCGATGTCTCCGACGCGAGCGATCAGTAGCCCTCGGTCTTGCTGATGATCTCGTTCATGATCTCGCGCGTCCCTCCGCCGATCGGGTAGAGCCGCGCGTCGCGGTAGAGCCGCTCGACTAGGTACTCGCGCATGTACCCGTAGCCACCGTGAATCTGCACGGCCTCGTCGCACACCGCGCTGCACGCGTCGGTCGCCGCGTTCTTCGCCATCGCCGCGAGGCCCGCCAGCGAGGGGTCGTCGCCCTGCCGCACGCAGCGTGAGACCACCTCGCCCGTGAGCGCGCGAACCGCCGCGATGCGCGTCGCCATGTCGGCGAGCTTGTGACGCGTCACCTGAAAGCCCGAGAGCGCCTTGCCGAACGCGTGGCGCTCCTTCGCGTAGGCGATCGACTCGCGGTAGGCCAGCGTCGCGATCGACACGCACTGCGCAGCCAGCAGCACGCGCTCGATCGCGAAGTTCTGCATGATGATCAGAAAGCCCGCGTCCTCGACGCCGAGCAGATTCTCCGCAGGGACGCGGCAGCTTTCGAAGACGAGCTCCGCGGTGTCCGACGCCCACCAGCCCATCTTCTTGAGCTTGCGACCCACGCCGAAGCCCGGCGTCCCCCGCTCGATCACGAGGAGCGACACGCCGCCGTGCCCCGGTCCGCCCGTGCGCACGGCCACCGTCACCTGATCGGCGCGCACGCCCGACGTGATGAAGGTCTTCGCGCCGTCGACGACGTAGTGATCGCCGTCACGCACGGCCCGTGTGCGCAGGCTCGCGACGTCGCTCCCTCCGCCGGGCTCGGTGATCGCGAGGGCCGAGATCTTCTCGCCGCGCATCACGGGGTCGACGAAGCGGCGCCTCTGCGCCTCGGTGCCCGCGCGCAGAATCGGAGGGATCGCGATGGCGTGACTCCCGAGTCCCACGGAAGTGCCCACCGAGCGCCCCGCGAGGATCATCTCGTCGCACGCCACCACCGCGTGCGAGAGGTCACCGCCGCCGCCGCCGTGCGCCTCGGGATACCCCACACCGAGGATCCCCGCCTCCGCGGCACGCGCGTAGAGCTCGCGCGGAAACTCCTCGGCCTCCTCCCACGCGTCGGCGTTCGGCGCGACCTCGCGCACGGCGAAGCGCCGCACCTGCTCGCGCAGCGCGGCGTGCTCCTCGGTCTCGAAGAGATAGGTCTGCATGGCCCCGACCATCGCACCAACGCCCCCACGGCGAAAGGCCGCGCGACCGCGGCCGAACCCCTCGATACGCCGACCGCGCCCCTTCGGATACGCGCTCGCGCGAAGTTGTTTCCATTGCGCTTCTCGCGTTGCCGAGGCTCTCTCGCGCGACGTAGCTTCCGCGCATGGCAGCGTACTTCGACGACGAGGACCTCGCCCACTTCGGCGACCTCGCGCAGCACCACCCCGAGCTCTGGAGCCTCTGGCTCAAGTACTACGGCAAGGCCTTCGAAGAGGGACTCCTCACGAAGCGAGAGAAGATCCTCATCGGCTTCGCCGTGGCGCTCTCCGAGAAGTGCCCCTACTGCATCCACTCGTACACGAACCAGGCACAATCCATCGGGCTCACGATGGAGCACCTCGCCGAGGCCGGTCACGCCGCCGCTTCGCTCCGCGCGGGCATCACCATGGCCCACGCCCTCGTCGCCCACAACATCGACAAGAAGACCGGGATGTGAGCGCTCGCTCAGAGCATCCCACGAGGACGATGCCCCCCACGCTCAAGACGCTCTCCGCGCGACGCCTCCCGCTCGCCGAGTCGACCACGCAGCGCGCCACGCTCCGGGGCATCGCCCTCGCGCGCGAGTTCGACGCGGCCCTCTCCGACGCGGGCCTCGCGCCGCTGCGACCCACGCGCGTCGAGGTGCTCCAGCTCAACGTGGGCAAGGTCTGCAACCAGACCTGCCGCCACTGCCACGTCGACGCAGGGCCCGACCGCCGCGAGGTCATGACCCGCGAGACCATGGAGCAGTGCCTCCGCGCGCTCGCGAAGACCGACATCGCGACCGTCGACATCACCGGCGGCGCGCCCGAGATGAACCCGCACTTCCGCTGGCTGGTCAGCGAGGTGCGCGCCCTCGGCCGCCACGTCATGGACCGCTGCAACCTCACGATCCTCGACACGCCATCGCACCGCGACCTCCCCGAGTTCTTCGCGGAGCACCGCGTCGAGGTCGTGTGCTCCCTGCCCCACTACCTCGGCGCTCGCACCGACCGGCAGCGCGGCGACGGGGTCTATGAGCGCTCGATCCGCGCGCTCCAGCGGCTCAACGCGCTCGGCTACGGCGACGGTCGATCGGGCCTGCGCCTCGTGCTCGTGGCCAACCCCGTGGGCGCCTTCACCATCACCGACCAGCGCGTGATGGAAGACGAGTTCCGCAAGGCCCTCGGCGCGCGTCACGGCGTGGTCTTCGATCAGCTCTTCTGCCTCACCAACATGCCCATCTCGCGCTACCTCGAGTGGCTCGTCGAGTCAGACAACCTCGACCGCTACATGACCGCGCTCGTGGCGGCGTTCAACCCCTCGGCCGTCGCGGGCCTCATGTGCCGCAACACCGTCTCCGTCGGGTGGGACGGCGTGCTCTACGACTGCGACTTCAACCAGATGCTCGACATGCCCGTCGCCGAGAGCGCGCCGCGGCACATCCGCGACTTCGACCTCGCGGCCCTCACCGCGCGCGAGATCGCCACCGACCGCCACTGCTTCGGCTGCACCGCGGGCGAGGGCTCGAGCTGCGGCGGCGCTACGACGTAGCGCTCACGGGAGACCAAAGAGCGCGCGACTCGCGAGCCCGAGCGAGAGGCTGAGCGCGTTGGCCCCGAGCGACCATGCGAGCGCGCGGCGCAGCCCCCACGCGCGGAAGTACACGGCTTCGACCAGCACCGCGAAGGTCTCTGCGACGATGGCCATCGCGACGTAACGCGCCGTCGGCGACGAGAGGGTCATCTGCGGCGCGCGGTCGATGATCCAGAGGTAGACGCGCGTCCACCACGAGGGGATCACGAACCACACGACGGGGTGCGTGAGGAGGCTCGCGCCGAAGGCGATCGCAACGGTGGTGGGGAGAGAGTTCGCGACGCGCTGGCGTTCGAGGGCCCGCGCGTAGACGGGCACCTCGACGAGCTGCGTGAACGCGAAGGCGATCAGCCAGCGGTGCAACGGGGAGGGTTCGCCGTCACGGCGGTGGTCAGTCTGCGAGGGGGAGCGAGAAGGCGAGGTGGAACGGGATTCCCGCGAGCGACGCGTGCGCCGACACCTGGAGCACGACGCTGCGCTGCTCCTTCTCGGAGATCACCTGCGCCTCGAGCTTCGCGGCCTCGGCCGCCGCGGGGAAGAGGAACACCGACGCGGCCTGCTCGAAGAGCAGCTTCACCTCGGGCTCCGGCGCCTTCGGCGGGAGCTGCGCCAGCACCCACCGCGCGAAGCGCACGATGCGACCCGTGAGGATCTGCGCGGGCAGCGGGACGAGGTCTTCGCCGTCACGCGTCGTGGGGACGCTCTTGAGCACCAGGTTGCCCGAGTTGCGGCGGCTCCCGAAGCCGATGATGCCGAGGCGCGCGAGCGTGCTCTGCGCCGTGGCCGAGTAGAACGCCTCCGTGGGGACGAGCATCCCCGCGTCGCGCCCCGTGGGCAGCTCCCACGAGCCCGGCGAGGGCATCGAGACGTTCTCGCCCACGACCTGCGCGTACGCGCCCGTGCGGTGGTAGCTGGCCGCGAGCATCGCCGCGAGCGCCATCACGGGCGAGCCGAAGACCACGCGCTTGCCCGCGCCGGTGCCCTCCTGACGGAGCACCACGCGGTTCGAAACCACCGAGATCCAGCGCGACGCCTCGTCGCGACGAAACGCCTTCCACTCCGCGGGGAGGCCGCCGTCTTCGTCCTCGATGCGCGAGGCCACCGCCCCCGCCTCGGCGACGCCGAAGAAGCGCGGCGTGACCGCGAGCACCACGGGGATGTCATGGTCCGCGCCCACGTCGGCCCACGCCGCGATGCCCTCGATGTCATCGACGGGGTCGTGGACGAAGATCGCGTCGGGGAGCTCGTCCTGCTCGGTCTCGCCGAGGTCGGCGCGCACGGCCTCGATGGCCTTCGCGGGCGCGACGTCGAGGAGGTCGACGGCCATGCCCGAGCCCGACGGGGCCGTGTCGATGAGGAGCTTCAGCCCGCGCCACGCGCTCTCGAGCGCGGCGACGCCGGGCTCCTTGAGCACTTCGACGGCGGTGGCGAACACCTCGGCCTCGATGAGGTCACGCGCGGCCCTGCCCGCAGAGGGGAGCACCACGGGCGCCGAGGGCTCACGCACGGCCTTGAGAAAAGACCCGATGGCGCTCGACGCCGAGGGCTGCGTCGCGGGCGCGGGGGCCGCCGTGAGGAGCTCGTCGACGGAGATCCCAGCCGCAGCGGGCGCCGCGGGCGACGCGCTCGAAGCAGACGACGGCGCGCTCGCGGGCTTCGACACTCCGAGCTTCGCGCGAAGAGCCGCAGACAGCTTCCCCTCGCCCACGAGCTCGATGAGCTTCGCGATGGCGCTCTCGGGGTCGGGGCGCTTCGTGGGGTCGTTCTGGGCGAGCGAAGCCGCGAGGGCCGAGAGCTCCTTGAGGACTCCGACGCCCGCGACCACCTCGCTCGTCTGGAACGATTTGAACGTCGGGAACGACACCTCGATCACGCGGGTCTTGTCACCGCCGAGGCGGTCTTCGACCGTCGCGCGCGCGCTCACCTTCGCCGCTTCGAGCGCCTGCACGAGGTCGCCCGCGCCGAGGCGCACGCGGCGCCCCGAAGGAGACGCGCTGAACGCGCCCGCGACGAGCCACCGTACGCTGACCCCAGTCTTCTGTTCGCTTGCTTCCATCGATGTGTTTCTCCGCTCTCAGAGGCCGCCGTCGATGTAGTCACCACGGAAGTCGTCGCCGCCGTCGGGCACGTCTCCGTCGGGCGCGTCGGCCGATGCGTCGCGCGAGGCGCCCGCGTCACGGATGCGATCGACGCGGGCCTCCTGCGAGAGCACGCGGCTCCAGAGCGACGGATCGGACGAGACGAAGGTGTTGCCCCGCACGTACACCGCGCGGTCTTGACCCGCGCGACGGTAGGGGCGCGGCGGATCGTCGGGACGCGACGGATCGCGGTCTTGCACCGTGACGGTCTCACGCACCTGCACGCCGTCTTGACGGACCTCGATGGAGGTCGCGAGCTGAAAGGTCCGCCGCCACCCCGAGTCGAGGGTCACGTTCGCGTCCTTCTGGAACTCGAAGCGCGCAGGGCCGTAGCAGCGCCCGCGAATGCTCCTGAGCGGCTCCGCGAGGAACCTCGCGCCGCCCTGCGACGACGGCCGCAGGAGCATCAGCCGCGCGGCGCGGCGACACGTCGAGCGGTCCTCGTCGTTCTCGCAGATCTCTCCCTCGTGCACGAGCACGCGACGCTCGCCCACGGTGTCGAGGCGCATGCGCGCGCGCTTGGGGTAGTTGCGCACGGAGCCGATGGCGCGCACCACGACGCGGTGATCGTCCGCGAACTCCGCGAGCGCGATCGGCCCCACGGCCTCGCCGTTCGAGAAGCGGTCGGTGATCACCCACACGAGCCGCAGCGACGGCGCGATGCGCGTCACGATCACGTCGTTCTCGGTGATGGGCCGCTGCGGGACCACGTCGCTCATGGGCACGCGGCAGCGCTCGCCCTCGGGACGCATCTGGTTGACGGGCTCGTCGCAGTACTCCGCGCAGCTGCCGTTGAACTCGCGCCACTCGACGGGCTGACCGGTGCAGTCGCGCGCGTTCGCCGCGGCGAAGCCCGGGGTGTAGTCCCTCAGAAGAAGCCTCGCCCACTGGTCGAAGCGCAGCGTCGGAACGGCCCCCGCGACGGCGCGCGGCCCCTCGATGGAGCACAGCGCCGGAATCGGGAGCGGCGCCTGCGGGCGCTGGTTGTTGTTGCTGCTGGAGCAGGCCCCGGCCAACGACGCGATGGCCAGCGCGGATGCCGCGCCGATCCCCATCAGTCGACCCCATGCGCTCGGATGCTGACTCATGGACCCTCTGTCTCTCCCCGTAGGAAATGCGAAACGAGACGCTCGCCGACGATCAGCCGGCACCTATACGCCGAGGCCCGGCGTCGGCGAAGTTTTCTCCGAGGGCCCTCGCGTAGGCCTTCGCGAAGACCTTTCCGAAGACCGCCGTGGTGAGCTCCCTGTCCTCCGAGAGGTCGTCGTGCTCCTTGAGGTATTGGCGCCAGAAGAGCCCCGTCTTGAAGGGCCACACCTTCCAGAACCCCTCGGATTTCTCGTCGGCCACACGCGCGATTCGCTCGGGCGAGAGCCGCTCTGAGAGGAGCCTACGAACGCCCTCCATGAGCCCGCTGAGGAGGGCCACCTGGTGCGTCATGATCTCTGCGTACTGGCTCGTGAGGTTGTGCGCCCTCACCTGCGCGTCCTGCGCGTGCCAGTCGAGCAGGTACGCGAGCACGGCGCGCGGATCGGTGGCCTCTTCGACGGGCGAGGGCTGCGCGCTCTTGCGCGATCCACCGACCATCTCGGCTTCGAACTGCTCGTGCCCCTGACGCAGCCCCACGAAGGCCGTCGCGAACGCGTCGAGCGACGTGAGGATCCGCACGAGGAACCCTTCCATCTCTTCGGGCGTCTGCGGCGGCGCCTGCGCCGGGAGGAGCGCCTGCGCGAGCCGCGCGATGAGCTGCGAGCCCGCGCCTCCACCCGCACCCGCGGGCAGCGGGACGCCCTGCGACTGCGCGAGCGCCTGCATCTGCGGCTCGTTCGCGGCGTCGGGAAACTGCTCCAGAAAGAGCTGCACGGCCGCGGGCACCAGATGCGGCGGCGTCTGCTGGAGCACGCCGTAGAGCGTGGCGTAGAGGTCGTTCCACGACTGACGGTAGGCCGTGACGCGACCGCCGAGCGCGAGGATCTGGCCCCGCGTCGGGCCGAGCTGACCCGCGCCCGCCGCGGGCCTCGGAGGCTGCTGCGCTTGCGGCGCCTGCGGTGACGGACCGCCCGTGAGCCCCGCGAGGATGGCGCTCCCGTCGATCATCATCGTCGACGATCCGCCGTCGCCCAGGGAGGGATGCCCCCCCATGAGCCCCTCGGACATCATCGTGTGCTCGCCGACGCCGGGATCTCCGCCCGACGGCACCATGCTCAGCCGCTGCTGCGCGGCCATCGCCTCGGAGACGTGCGCGCGCGAGAACGTGATGCGCACGGCCCCGATGCGGAGGTCTTCGGTGCCGCTGAGCCCGACGGGGGCGTTCTTCTCGAGCCTGCGACCGTTGCAGGTGGTGCCGTTGGTCGACCCGAGGTCGTAGAAGGCCGCGCTGTTGTCGTCGAACTGCACCACCGCGTGCCACTGCGACACGAAGGGGCGCGCGATCGAGAGGTCGTTCAGGGGGTTGCGCCCGATGCGAACGGGCGACCGCGTGAACGTGTACGTGCGCGACGAGCCATCGTCGAGGCTGTCTACACGTACAAGCAGGGCGAGCATCGGGCGACCGGAGGTCCTTTCGGGGAGCGAACGCGTCGCGTCGGGTGGGCCCCAACGCGGTCGAGTTTGTCACCGCAGGGTCGCGACGTTATCAGGGTCGGGGCCGCGAATGCACGGGCTTTTCTCGGCGCCCGTGACGCCCTCTCCCGATCCTGTGAGAGAGGGCGTCGATGGGGTGTGATCGACGGGGCGGCGCCCGTCTACGCCGCGGGAGCCTCGACCTCGCGGAACTCGATACGCCATCCGCCGTCGGGCGAGAGCGACACGTCGAGGTGCTTGGGCAGCGGGCCCTCGGCCATGCGCTCGAGGATCACGCGCGACACCGCGGGGATCAGCGAGCCTCGCAGGATGTGCTCGACGTTGCGCGCGCCGGTCTCGGCCTCGGTGCAGCGGCGCGTGATCTCGTCGATGAGCTCGGGGGCGTAGTGCGTCTCGACGCGGTGGCTGGTGTAGAGCCGCTTGGCGAGGCCCTTGAGGCGCATCTCGGTGATCTCGCGCATGATCGTCCGCGGGATCGGCGCGTACGGGATGATCGTCATGCGCGCGAGGAGCGCGGGCTTGAAGTGCTTCGAGAGCACCGGGCGGATCTGCGCCACGACCTCGTCGACGGGGGGCACGTCGTCGCGGTCGTAGAGCTTCATGATCGCGTCGGTGGCGAGGTTCGACGTGAGGATGATGATCGTGTTGCGGAAGTTGATCTGACGACCCTCTCCGTCGGCGCACGAGCCCTTGTCGAACACCTGGTAGAACAGGTTCATGATGTTGACGTCGGCCTTCTCGCACTCGTCGAGGAGCACCACGGAGTACGGGCGCTGACGCACCGCCTCGGTGAGCACGCCGCCCTCGCCGTAGCCCACGTAGCCCGCCGACGCGCCGATGAGCCGCGACAGCGCCGCCTGCTCCTGGAACTCCGACATGTTGATCGTGGTCATGAAGCGCTCGCCGCCGTACATGGCCTCGGCGAGGGCGATGGCCGTCTCGGTCTTGCCGACGCCCGACGGGCCCACGAAGAGCAGCACGCCCACGGGCTGGTTCGGGTTCGACACGCCGGCCTGCGACGCGCGGATGGTCTCCGCGACGATCTTCATGGCGTGGTCCTGGCCGCGCACGCGCTCGCGGAGCTTGTCCTCGAGCGAGAGGAGCGTGGCGACGTCGTCCTTCTGCATCTTGCTGACGGGGATGCCCGTCCAGTTCTCGATGATGCGCGCGACGGTGTCGGGGTCGACGTCGGCGGAGACGAGCGCGGGCTTGCTCTTGACCTTGTCGTAGGCGTCGATCGAGTCGGTGAGGGCCTTGCGCGCGGCCTCGGCCTCCTCCGCGGGCGTCTCCTTCGTGAGCGCGTGCACCTTCGCGCGCGCCTCGCGGACGATCTTCACGGCGTCGCGCTCGGCGTTCCACTTCGCGGTGAGCTCGTCGATCGAGGTCTTGGTGCGGTCGATCGTCGTGAGGAGCTTCTCGTAGTGCTCCTGGTCGACCTTGAAGCCCGACGACACGTCGCGGTCGAGGGCCTCCTTCTCGCGCAGCGACGCGGCGAGCGTCACGTCGAGGTTCACGAGGTCCTCGGGGCGCGCGTCGAGGTTGATCTTCACGCGCGCGGTGGCCGTGTCGAGCAGGTCGACGGCCTTGTCGGGCAGGAGCCTCCCCGAGATGAAGCGGTTCGAGAGCTTCACCGCCGCCACGATGGCCTCGTCGCGGATCGTGATGTTGTGCGCCTTCTCGAACACGGGCCTCAGCCCGCGGAGCATGAGAATCGCGTTCTCCTCCGAGGGCTCGTCGACGGCCACGGGCTGAAAGCGCCGCGCGAGGGCCGCGTCTTTCTCGAAGTACTTCTTGTACTCAGACCACGTCGTCGCCGCGATGGTGCGGAGCTCGCCGCGCGCGAGCGCCGGCTTGAGGATGTTCGCCGCGTCGGAGCCGCCCTGCTGCCCGCCCGCGCCGATGATGGTGTGCGCCTCGTCGATGAAGAGCACGATGGGCTTGGGCGAGCCCTTCACCTCGGAGATGACGTTCTTCATGCGGTTCTCGAACTCGCCCTTGACGCCCGCGCCCGCTTGAAGCGCGCCGAGGTCGAGGCTGAGGAGCTCGACGTTCTTGAGGTGCTCGGGCACGTTGCCCGCGATGATCTCGAGCGCGAGGCCCTCGGCGAGCGCGCTCTTGCCCGTGCCCGGGTCGCCCACGATGATGGGGTTGTTCTTGCGGCGCCGCGAGAGGATGTCGATGATCTGACGGATCTCGGTGTGGCGCCCGAAGATGGGGTCGATCTTGCCGTCGCGGGCCTTCTGCGTGAGGTTCTCGGTGAAGCGCTGGAGGTTCTCGGCGCCCGCCGTGGGCCCTCCCTGCGCGCCGGGGACGCCCGCGCCGCTGGCCGACTGCGTCGCGCCCGACGAGGCCACGCCGACCTCGATGGACTCCTTCGAGGGCGCCACGATGTCGAGGAACTCGCGCTTGAGCGCGTCGCGCGGGATGGCTTCGAGCTCGGGGAAGGTCTCCGCCGAGTAGCGCCCCGGGTTGTTGATGAACTGCCACACGAGCGCGCCCGTGCGGAGCTTCGTCGCGTCGGTCGAGAGCGAGGCGAGGGTCCACGCGTCTTCGCAGAGCTGAAAGATGCTCTCCGAGAGCACGGGCTTGCCCGCGTTGCCCGTGCGCAGACGGCTCAGGGCCTTCTGGATGCGACCCACGAGCCGCGTGCGGTCCTGCTCGAACTGGTGGAGGATCCGCGCGAGGTCGCCGTCCTCCTTCTCCGCGAGCACGAGGAGCACGTGCTCGACCATCACCTCGTAGCCCTGCGAGCTGACCACCTTGGCGGCGGCGCCGTTGAGGGCCTCCTTGCAGGTGGGGGTGAGCCGATCGATGAGGACCTTCCTGTCGACGAGCAGCGCCATGGTCGTGCTCTCTCCTTTCGCTGTGTAACTGTGGAGGGGGTGCTTAGGGTGTCTTCGCCTCGGAGTTTGCGGGCTCCGACGCGGTGGAGGATGTCGCTTGCGGGACCTGCACGATCATGTGCACCTCGCGGTCTGCACCGACGGTGAGCCACGAGTCGAAGCCGAGGCGTGAAGCATCTTTGGGAGAAGATCCGAGGCGCATCGACGGGGCCTCGCCGGGCGCGAGGATGAGCTCCACGTCGAACTCCAGCGGGTCGCGGACGTAGAGCGTCACCACCTCGCGGAGCAGCTCCAACCCCGGCTTGCCCGGCTGGAGCTCTTCAAAAGCCTTGCGGCGCAGGGGGCCGAGGATCACCCGGAACTTCCCTCCGCGGTCGAAGACCTTGCGCCCCACGGTGGCGTCCTCGCCGAGCGTGGTGTTCGCCACGCCGAGCCGAAGGAGCTGCCGCTCCTCGATGGACACCCAGCGCCCCACGAACTGATCGACGGAGACGGTGGCGCCGTTGAGCGTCTTCGCGAGCACGTCGGAGAGCACCGCGACGAGGCCCTCGGAGGTGCGCGCCCTGCGCGCCATGAGCGGCGCCAGACGCAAGAGGTGAGGGATGCTCAGGCTCGTCGGGAGGCGGTCACCGAAGCCGTCGAAGCCCGCGAGGCACAGCGACCGGCGAGACCACGGGTCGCGCGAGTCCGAGGTGTAGTCCGTGAGGAACGAGTACTTCGTGTGCGCCCGGTAGAAGAGCGACAGCACGCGGTGGTGAAACAGGTCGAGGAACTCGCGCTGCGCGGGGTGATCGGCGTCCTCGTGGATGACGTCTTCGACGAAGTACGTCGGCAGCGGCGAGACCGTGCCCGTGAGCCCGAGGAAGGTCGTCGTGACCTCGTAGTAGGGCTCCTCGTTGGCGCCGTGCGCGACGTCGTCGACCTTGCGCTTGCGCACGACGATGTTGGTCACGTCGCTGGCGCTGAACGCGAGCGACGGGTCGTGCCTGAAGCGAATGGCCTCGCGGCCCACGGGCCCCGTGTCGCCCACGCGCACGGCGTTGGGCGTCGCGCGCTCGAGCAGCTCGACGGCGCGGTAGAACCCGACCCGCTGCGGCGACGCGAGCAGCGCCGCCAGGCTCGGCGTTACAGAATCGTCTGTCTTCCGCTCTTCGCCGTCCACTGGTACTCCGCCTGGGAGGGGTGCGCCTTGGCCTTGAGTTCGCTGAACGTGTTGATGCCCGCGTGCGCCGCGAGCACCTCGTCGACCACCGAGGCGAAGAGGTAGAGGTCTCCTTCGCCCGCGAAGCCCTGCTCGTCGAGCTCGATCGTGGTGCCCACGCCGCGCACGGGGACGCCCTTCACGAGGCGCTCGACGGGCCGCGTGCCGACGCCGCGGATGGCCTCGATGCGCAGGCGATTCGCGCGGCCCGCCTGACGGTCGACGGCCGCTTGAAAGTTGTAGAGGTCGAGCACCGAGCGCAGCGCCTCGGCGTCGGCGAGGGAGCGGTAGTTGAGCGCGAGGTGCGACACGAGGCGCCAGTGCAGCGACTTGCCGAAGGGCGGGCGCACGGGCACCGTCACGGGGGTGATGTTCTTGAAGCGCGCGAAGGGCGGAGAGCCCGGCGCGGGCACCGAGATGTCACCGAGGCGCAGCTGCGCGGGCAGCGCGCGGTTGGTCACCGTCACCTCGATGGAGAGGGTCTCCTCCACGGGGTTGTTGGGCACGTCCCTCGGCGTGTGGATCGAGAGCCACGTGTCGATGCCGTCGTCGAGCGGCGAGGTCGAGCGCCGCACGCGGTAGTACGCGGGGACGTCCTCGGGCGTGAGCGCGTGGAGGAAGTCGAAGAAGGGCCGGTACTCCTTGCGGTCGGTGCGGCCCGCTTGCAGGCCCGTCACGCGGTCGATGGAGTACAGCTCCATGTGCCGCGGGTCGATCTCCGAGGCGCGGAGGAGGTACTCGTGCGCGTTGGGGTCGACCTTGATGGGGTCGGCGTCCGTCGCGAAGAGGTTGATCACCGGCGAGCAGTGCAGCTTGATGACGTTCTTGTCGATCTGCGCAGGCAGCGGCGGCGGTCGCTCGAAGTTGAGCACGATCTCGAAGCGGTCTTCGGCGCGCGCGGCGAAGGCGTCGAGGCCGCGGATGTCGAAGAAGTAGAACTTCGACGGGAGGGTGAAATACTCCTGAAGGAGACGGTATCCGCCGGGCGCGAACTTGGGCCACGGGAGGAGCGCGCACTCGGGGTCGAAGCCCACCGCGCGGATCGCGCGCTTGCCGATGTCGACGCCCTTGGCGCCCGCCGAGAGGCCCCTCACGCTGACGTTGCGGCAGTAGTGCGAGAGCCAGAGAAAGAGCATCGACGCCGTGCCCGGATCGCCGTGCAGAAAGATGCGAATCCCGTCGGGGTGAAACACCGCGCCGCGACCCGCTTCATGCGTCTGGAGCTGGATTCGGATGGCGGGCTGCGACGGCTTCGACTGGTCGAGAATGACGTCTTGCAGGGTGACCGGCAGGAGGTCGACGTCGGCCGACGTGCGGAAGCGGCACGCGGTCCCCTCGGCGGGAGAGGCCGCGAGCTCGGTGCCGCGCGCGATCTTCTGGCGCGTGCGGAGGGCGCCCGCGACGGGGGTGAACTCCACGATCGAGCACGCGGGCAGCGTCCGCAGGTAGTGCGGGAGCAGCAGGTCGCAGAGCGTGTGGATGATCTCGGGGACGTCGTCGTCGAGGCGCTCCCGCACGCGCGCCGTGAGGAACGAGAAGCCTTCCAGCAGGCGCTCGACGTCGGGGTCACCGCTGCGCTCCGCGAGCAGGCCCGCGACGGCGGGGTATGCCCTGCCGAACTCGCGCCCGAGCTCGCGGAGGTACGTGAGCTCGCTCTGGTAGTACTTGCTGAACACCGACTCGCTCCCAGGTGTTTGAGGGCGCGGAGCTTACAGCCACCCCGGCAACGTCGTCACCATATCAAGACCGGCCGCAACGCCACCACCAATCTGTCACCGCCGTCTACCGGTTTCGTGAGAGCCTCGCGCGACGGCTGCCCCTCCGATGACGGCGATGACCCTTCGAGCGTGGCTCCGCGAGGCGCCCTTCACCCTGGCGATGTCGTCGGGCTTCTTCGGCTTCTACGCCCACGCGGGCGCCCTCACGGCCCTCGCCGCCGCGGGCTTCACCCCTTCGGGGTACTCGGGCTCCTCCGCGGGCGCCCTGGTCACGGGGCTCCGAGCCGGAGGGTGCTCCCTCGACGAGCTGCGCCAGACCCTCGCGTCGCTTCGAAGGCACGACTTCTGGGACCCCGGTCCCGGTCTGGGTCTCCTTCGCGGAAAGCGCTTTCGCGAGCGCCTCGACGCGATGGTTCGGCACCGAACGATCGAGACCTGCCCGACGCCCTACACCGCCTCGGTCTTCGAGCTCTCCGCGCGCCAGACGAGGAGCCTCCACCGCGGATCGCTCACGGCGGCGATTCACGCCTCGTGCGCGCTGCCCGGGCTCTTTCATCCCGTGCGCATCGACGGCTCGCTCTACGCCGACGGAGGCATCGCCGATCGCCCTGGAATCTACGGCCTCCACTACGGGAGCCGCGTGCTGCACCACCACCTCGCGTCGCGCTCTCCGTGGCGCCGCGAGGGGAGCGCCTCGACGCTCCCGCCGAAGCGAAACAACCTCGTGGCGGTCTCGATCGAGGGGATCACGCGCCTCAACCCCTTCGCCCTCGACCGCGGAATGACAGCGTTTCGCGAGGGAGAAGACGGCATGCGACGCGCCCTCGACCTGCCCGTGCACGACGGCCTCGTGGCGGTGAGATAGGATCGCGACACCCTTCCGATGCTTCGAAGCGTGACAGTGCGGAGTGTGCTCGCCTTGCTCGCGCTCGCGCTCGGGTGCGTCTCGAACGTGCCGCAGGGGAGCTGCCCCACCGGGCAGATCAGCGTGTGTCGCGCGGTCGGAGACTGTCACTGCGGCCCCCCGTGCGTGCTCGGCTCGCGCTGCCCGTCTGGAATCGCAGGCACGCCCATGTGCCTCGAGCTCTCGGACTCGCCGGGCATGGGCGTCTGCGTCGACGTCTCGTGGGCCACGGGCGCCCCCGTCGGGATGATCCGTTGCGGCGCCGAGCTCTGCACCGCCACCACGCCCTGCGTCGACTGGGGACCCGGGGGAATTCACTGCGCCCCTGCGTGTACGTCGAACACGATGTGCCGCTCGGGCTGCTGCGCGACGGTGAGCGACCGCGACACGATGCGCACGTCGACGGTGTGCGCGCCCAACGCGGGCTTCCGCTGCCTCCCGGGCATGGCCGCGGGAACGCAGTGCGAACCCGCGTGCGAGAGCGGCGAGACGTGCATCGCGAGCTCCGCGGGTCCTCGCTGCGCGGCGCCGTGCTCGACCGACGCCGACTGCGCGGGCGGGTGCTGCCTCGCCATCACGGGCGGCGGACGCGCGTGCGCTGCCGTGCGCGCGGACTGCTCGCGCGGACCGCTGACGCCTGCGTGTTCCAACCTCGACCCCTGCGTGACGGTGACCTACGCCGCGCGCGGAGACCACTGCGGAGGCTCCGCCGACAGCGTCGAGGTGCGCGTACGAAACGACTGCACGCGCGCGGCCGATGTGGAGATCTGCTACGAGCGCCGCGACGGGACGTGCGAGTGCGGCCTGCACCGCAACGTCGCGCCCGGCGCCGAGGGGACGCCCGCGTTCTGGGCCTGCGACCTCACGGGAAACTTCAGGGTCTCGTCGCGCGCCGCGGGCGACGCCGAGGGCTGCCACCCCCACACCTGCAACTGATTCGCTGCGCGCTCTGCGCCACGCGCGTCGCTCCGACGACGAACGCTGGAGCTGCTCACGCAAGCGCGCGATGCGGAGATAGACTCCGCGTCATGCGCTCCGCCCGGCTCTGCTTGGTCGCCTCCCTCGCGCTCACCGCGTGCGGTTCGAACACCGTGCAGTCTCCGCCGACGGGCGCCGACGTACCCGCGGTGAGCCCCGACGGGAGCGTCGTCGGCGACGCGGTCACGACTGTTGACGGCCCCATCCCCTCCGACGTCGTCCCCACGACGGACGGCCCGCCTGGAACGGACAGCGCCGCGGCCTTTCCGCTGACGGGGCTCTGGCGGCTCACGCGCTATGAGTTTCCCGAGCCTGGTACGGGGCGCGCCATCACGCTCACCGACCGCGACTCGGACTACACCAACCCCGACACGATGATGACGACGGCGGTGCGCGTGAACGGGCTCGCGCAGATCGACGGAACGCACCTCGCGCTCACCTTCGGCAACCTCGCGGCGGGACACTTCTACGTCTCGGTCCCGACCTCGGCGACGGACACCGGCTACGGCGCGAACGGCTTCGGCGCGCCGGGCCTCCTCGACGAGGCGCGCGGTGAGTTCACGGTGCCGGGCACGACGGAGCCCACGCGCATCGAGCGCAACGCCGACGGCACGATCTCGATGATCTTCGCGAACGCCGACACGACCGCGCGGGCCTCGTGGAGCCGCGCGACGGACAGCGGCCCCGCGCTCCCGTCGATCAACGCGGTCGGCCTCGCGATGACGCGCGGGGCTTCGTACCAGGGAACGCGCCCCCGCCTCGCGCTCTTCTGGGACGTCCGCGGCGAGACTCGATTGATCGAGACCAACGGCACCGCGCTGCGCTTCGTCGGACGCTTCGCCACGTACCCCGTCACGCTCACGGGGACTCCTCCCGCGGAGGCGATCGGCGCGTGGATGGGCAGCCAGGTCGCCATCGCCTACCTCGCCGTCTACGACGACGTCGACGACAACACCCGCTTCGATCAGGGAACCGACCGCCTCGACGGCCTCTCGCCCGTGGTGATCACGTGGCGCGCGGCGACGCCCTTCACGGCCCCCGCGGGCGGCGGACACTTTCCGCTGCGCCTCGTGGGCGACGGGTGGCGTTTTGGTCACGTCCACCTCGATTACGGCCTCGGCCGCGCCGACGTGGTGGGCTACGACGGAACCCTCCCGGTCTCGCCGGATCTCCCCGTGGCGCGAGACATCTCGGTGGGCATCCCGAACGTGCTCTGAGGCCCCTCCGAGCGCTGCTCTCGAATACGTGACGCGTATTCGAGGAGCCGCAGTCGGCGCTCAGCCCTTGCGCGCTACGTAGCACCTCCCCCGTTGCCCCTGCGCCCTTCTGGACCCACACCCCTCGCTCATGGAGACGAGCGAGATGCTCTGGGCGCGCTCGACCTGGCGCCCCTGCGCGCAAGACACCAGCCGCCGGGATTGGCAGTACCTCTCGACGCCCATACGAGTCCTCGCGGACGAGGCCGTCGTGCGACGTACGTTCGGACTACCCACGCACTCGTGCGGTGCGCGCGACGGCTCCGACGACTTCGACGCGTGGTTTCTGGAGCATCCCTGCGGCCTCAGGGTGGTGCTGTGTCATCCCCCGAACGACGGCGACCACTGGTGGATCAACACCAACGACGACGACCTCGATCACACGCTCCACCACGTCGCCCTGCACGCGCGCGAGGTGTGGCGCCTGGATCATGAGCGCGCAGAAACGTGGCGTCTGCACAGGGTGTGGGCCCTCTGGCGCTACGACGACAACGGTCAGCAGTTCGAGGTGCACCGCTTCATGTCGCGCCTCGCGGCCGAGTGCTCGTTGCGCACCTTCGAAGCGCGCGGACATCGACAGACCTACGTCGTGGAGCGCGTGAGCGAGGCATCGGTGACTGTCCCCTCCACACGCATCGCGAATACGTGACGCGTCCCGGCGATGCACCGAAGCGCCACCCGTAACACGCGTGCAACGCTCCGCGATCCGTGGGGCGCGCGCGTCTCCCTGCGATCACTGGGGTTTCTCTCGTGGCACGCGCGCTGCTCAAGGGACGGGCACGCCACACACGGC
>JBPOHC010000528.1:0-6693 GCA_052035985.1 Myxococcota bacterium
GCTGCGCATGGTCTCGTACGCCGAGGTCTCGCTCGGTCACGGGCACACCTGCGTGCGCATCGAAGATGGCAGCGTGCGCTGCTGGGGCGCCAACCTCGACGGCGAGACGGGCAACGGATCGACAGGCTCCGACCGCGGCCCCGCGGCGCCCGCGCAGGTGCGCGACGTCGAGGGCGCGACGCAGGTGTGCGTGGGCTTCTCGTACTCGTGCGCGAGGCTCCGTGACGGAACCGCCGAGTGCTGGGGGAACAACACGCACAACCAGATCCGCTTCTCGCTGCGGGCCTCGTGCACGGCGTCTCCCGTGCGGTCTCCCGTCGATCACATCCGGTCGCTCTCGTGCGGGGGGTGGCACGTCTGCGCGCTCCGCAACGACGGCAGCGTGTGGTGCTGGGGCGAAGACGCGCCGCGGTACTCGCCGTGGCGCGTGCCGCTTCGAGGGCGCGTCGCCGAGGTGGCCTCGGGGCATCACCGTAGCTGCGCGCGCATGGAGTCGGGCGCCGTGTACTGCTGGACGGTCTCGTCGCGCACACCCGCGGAGGTGACGGGCTTCGCCGCGGCGCCGACGCAGCTCGCGGTGGCCGAGCGCTTCGCCTGCGCGACGCTCGCGGATCATCGCGCGGCGTGTTGGGGCGACGGGTATCACGGCGAGCTCGGCAACGGCGCTCCGCTCGAGAGCCGCGAGCCCGTGGTGGTCTCGGCGGTTCCTGACGTGGTCGAGGTGTCTGCGAGCGAGGGCCGCGCGTGCGCGGTCACGGCCGCGGGCGAGGTGTGGTGCTGGGGCGCGGGCGACGCGCGGCGGAGCGCTTCGCGCGAGGGCGTCGCCGTGATCGATCCCCCGATGAAGCTCGGCTCCGTGGGACCGACCGATCACATCTACGTGGGGGATCAGCACGCGTGCGCGCGGACGCGCGTGGGCGACCTCTGCTGCTGGGGCCGAAACTATTACGGTCAGCTCGGGAACAACCAGACGACCTCGCCCGACAGCGACGTCGCGCCCGTCGCCGTGCTGTGGTGACGAGGGTGTGTTCTCACGCGATGGCGCGGCCGAAGCCGTGAAACGGGCGCGGCAGAACGGGGCCGCGCAGGCCGCGGGGCGCGAGCGCGCGAGGCTGCGGCGCGGGCGCTGAGGACGACACGGGGCCGAGGTCGCCGAGCTCGAGCTCGAGGGCCGCGCGCACGTCTTCGAAGCTCTCGAAGCTGTGGTGTTCGAAGAGGTGCCACGCGGTCCACATGAGCTCGGCGCAGACGGGGAGGGCGACGCGTCCGGTGCCGGCGCCGAGGCCGGGCATCGCGACGGAGCGGATGCTCCCGGGGCAGCGGCGGTTCTGCGCGCGCACGGCCTGGAGCGCGGCGGCGGTGGCGAGCGCGACGTTGAGCGTGGCCGAGATGTCTTCGGCGCTCTCGAGCATCGTGGGCGTCGAGATGAGCCACGAGGGCGAGGTCCTGCCCGTCTCCACACACGTCGCGGCGCCCACGGGGATGAAGTCTCCCCACTGCGTCGCCACGGTGCGACGCACGCGCGCTTGAATGCTCGCGCCGAGCCTCGCGCGGATCGCGCCGTCGACGCCGCCGTCCATCTTCGCGCGCGAGTTGGTCGGCGTGACCCACGCGCCCGCGCGCTCGTCGAGGAGCGAGCCGTGCACGATCTCGACGCCGGGCTCGCCGTCGAACACGCAGAGCCACGCCTCGATCATCTTGGGGTTCAGGTCGACCAGGGTCAGCGTCACATCATCCATCGCGTACCGCCTTCTCGTGTGGAGCGGCTCGCAGGCTGCGTCCTCCGTCGCGACCGCGCAACGGGGCGTGTGACGTACTCTGTCACCCCTTCGGAGGGGGCGAGGTCGGGGGCAGGTAGGCGATGGCGTGGACGAGCGAGACGAGTCGCTCGCGCATGTCGGGGTCGAGGTCGACGAAGCGCACGCCGAAGCCCGGGTTGAGGTTGTCGCCGTCGGCGCGCAGGGGGTTGATCCACGCGACCTCGCCGCGGAGTTCGAAGGGGCTCTCGCCGGGGGGGGTGAAGCGCAGCGAGATGGTGGCGCCGACGGCGGGGGGCGTGCGCGTGGCGATGAAGATCCCGAGCGTGGAGATGTTGCTGATCGAGGCGAAGAGGAAGGTCTCTCCGTCGGAGCAGTCGACGGCCCAGGTGACGTCGTAGCGGGGGAACGACCGGCGCTCGTGGCCGTTGTGGGAGGCGCCGTCGGGTCGCTTGCTGTCGCTCACGCGGTCGCTCCGTCGGAGGGAGGGGAGTGGGTCGCGAGGTCCGCGCGCTACTGCACGCGCACGCGCGCCGCGACGACGCGGTTCTCGTGGTCGTGGTCGCCGCCCTCGACGCGCATGCGGTCGCCGCCGTCGAAGAAGCCGATGTAGACCGTGTAGACGCCGGGGCGGTAGGTGACCGGGATCGCGATGTTGATGCGGTCGCGGATGTAGTCGCCGGGCTGCCAGAGGCGAACGGGGTACTTGCCTCCCTCGACGGGGTCGTGGTCGCGGTTGATGCGCGGCCCGCCGGGGCCGTCGACGTGCACGAAGACCTGCCAGTTGCGCGGCGACTCGGTGAGGCTGTGGAACACGAAGGTGATGTCGAAGGACCCGCCGATGGGCACATACGACATGCCGTGCGAGTCGAGGTCGTAGCCGACGTACTCCATCACGTCGTCGAGGCGCGAGGGCTCGCCCGAGGGGTTCCTGCGCGGGTCGCGGCGGGGGTGGCCCATGCGGGGCTCGGTCGTCGAGACCCACTGCTCGAGGGGGTTGCGGTTGGGGCGGCCCTCGAGGTCGCTCACCGCGAGCAGGAGGTTCGAGTTGCTCGAGTCGGCCACCGGGACGTTCACGTGCCGCGCGCGGCGGTACGAGCGGTTGAGCTGACCGAACACGTCGGAGCCCACCACGAGGAAGCGACGGTCCGACGCGGTGAGCCACGAGACCGCCTCCTCTTCGCTCGAGAGCGACTCGGGGGCGGTGGTGGTGTAGTACCGCGACGCGGGGTCGTCGGCCGGTCCGCCGTAGCGCCCGACGCGCTCGGTGCCGTGGCGCATCGCGCGGACGACGGCCCACACGCCGCGCGGAGACATGTGCTCCGAGAGCGCGGGCACGAAGCCCTGCGTGATGATCACCGCGACGGCCACGGCCGAGAGGGGGATCCACGCGACGCGCGAGCCGAGGGCGTTGTTGACCGGCGTGCCGGGGCGGCCGAGCCAGGCGTAGACGTTCCACACCGCGATGAAGGCGAAGACGCCCGCGATGATGATGACCGGCGACGCGGCGACGTAGACGAAGAGGTGCTTCTGCGGCGTCGTGAGCTGACGCGCGATGCCGGGCACGAGCGGGAGCGCCGCGCCGAGCGCCACGAGGAGCCCCGCGATGCCCGCGAGCGTGTAGCGGAAGTTCGCGAGGAGGAGCGAGCCCACGCTGGGGCGGCCGAGGTCCTTGCGGTCCTGCGCGGCGGCGTCGCGGCCCTCGGACTCCATGTCCTGCACCCACCGCCAGGGGCGCTGAAAGGTCACCGCGGCCACGTCGCCCGCGCCCTGAAAGAGCACCACCACGCCGAGCCCGAGGAACACCACCGTCTCGAGGAGGAAGTAAGCTTCGCCCGGCAGCGGAGGCATCTCGCCGTGGGCCTCGCGCGCGGCCTTCCAGTCCTGGAGCCACTGCGTGAACTTCGTCGCGAAGCCCGCGGGGAAGGTCGGGCCCCCGTCGGTCAATCCGAGCGCCGCGTACGACGTCTTCGGGAACTGCAGGAAGTCACGGAGCATCAGCGCCGTGAGCAGCGCCGCGGCGACGGCCACCGTGCGCCAGGGCTTGAGCTCGCGCTCGGCGTCACGCAGGAGCGCCGCGACGCCGAGGGCCACGGGGGCGGCCACCACGAAGGCCGTCATCCCGTAGATCTGCATGTGGAAGGTCTGGAGCGCGAAGCCGAGCGCGATGGCCACGAAGGCCATGAGCCGCAGGCCCGACTCGCGCCACGGGTCGAGCGCGTCGAGCTCGTCGTCGTCGAGGAGCGCGCGCCCGCGGTCGCGGATGGGCGACGGCGGCGACACGAGGCGCACGAGGCCGAAGGGCACGAGGCCCGTCCACGGGAACGACGCGTGCGCGAGGTTCTCGAGGTAGACCTCGAAGGTCTGCCACTGTCCCGCGGGCTGCGAGAGGTTGCTCGCGCCGACCCAGGGCGAGTAGCCCGTGAGCTCGCGCGACGCGACCATCAGGCACTTGATCGCGAGGCCGCCCGCGAGGACGAAGGCCACCGCGCCGATGGCCCGCGACTGACGCGTCTCGCGCGCGAATCGCAGCGCCACCGCGATGCCCGCGGCGCCGAGCACGGGCACCACGCCGAGCATCACGCCCGCCGCGCCCTCCGCGAGCACGAGGCCGAGGACGCCCACCACCGCGCCGCCCACGCGCCAGCGCGAGTCGCGACCCCAGAGGTGCAGCGCGAGGCCCGAGAGCGCGAGCGTCGTGGCGCTCTGCGCGAGGCCGCCGCCGAACATCTGCCGCGCGTTCATGAACACCAGCGGCAGCGTCGCGTAGGCGATGCCCGTGTACGCCGCGAGGCGACGGTCGCCGACGTTGCGCGCCGCGGCCATGAGCGAACCCAGCGCCAGGAGCGCGAGGAGCGCGCCGGGGAGGCGCCCCCAGAGCTCCGTCGTACCGCCGATGCGGAAGCCCGTCGCGACGACGCTCACCTGCGCGGGCGGTCGGTCGTACGCGACGGTGTTGCCCGCGATGAGCTCGCGCGCGAGGTCGGCGACGTGCACCTCGGCGGGCTGCCAGATGCCAAACCGTTGAAGGCCCAGAAGCAACACGACCACCGCGGCCGTCGCCGCGACGAGATAGGACACCCAGCGGTCGCTCGAAGAAGTCTTCATGATCTCTCTCAGGGACGCAGTCTCTAGCGGAGCGCGCGGACACTAGATCAACCCCGCGCGCGAAGACAACCGCCACTCCGAGGCACCCACGGCGACGGCAGAGCGGCGCGGACCCTACTGGGGGCGTTCGCCGTCGTCGAGGGGGTCTTCGCCCTCTCCTTCGGGTTCCTCGTGCTCCGACTCGACGCCCGAAGGGGCCACCTCGAGGGGCGGCAGCGTGGGAGGGGGGGCGCCCGCGTCACCGCCCGTCTCCGCGGCGGGCGCGTCGTCGAGCGTGACGCCGTCGACGGGGATGCGATCGAGCGCGCGGCCGATCTGCGCCGACTGCGCGTCGAACATCAGCCTCGCCTCCTGCGCGATGGTCCGACGGATCCCCATGAGGGTCATCGGGTCGATGAAGGCCCCCGCGCGGCGCGTCGAGAAGTGAAGGTGCGGCCCCGAGCTCCGCCCCGTCGTGCCCACGTAGCCCAGGAGCTGCCCCGCGTGGACGCGCATCCCCGGCCGGAGCCCCGGCGCGAAGCGGGACATGTGCGCGTAGCCCGTCGCCACGTTGAGCGTCGGGTGGTTCACCGTCACGAGGTTGCCCGAGGGCCCCGCGTCGCCCACCGTCGCGATGAGCCCGTCGGCCGCGGCGTAGATGGGCGTCGCCTCGGGGGCCGCGAAATCGACGCCGTTGTGGGCCTTGATCACATGCAACACCGGGTGCATGCGCCGCGGGTTGAAGAGCGAAGAGAGCCGCGCGCCGGGCACCGGAGAGTGCAGCGGACCGCGCTCGAAGGTGTGGCCCTGGGCGTCGAAGAAGTCTCCGCGCGTGGGGCCGATGCCCACCCAGAACGCCCTGCGGTGCCCGTACGCGCCGCGGTAGTCGATGCCGAGCACGCGGCCGTAGCGGTAGAACTGGCCGTTCATGCGCTCCTCGTCGACGATGAGCCGCAGCACGTCGCCCGCGAGGATGTGCGGCGCGAGGCCCATCCCCGTGAACACCTCTCCGAGCCGCGCGCTCATGTCGGGCTGGAGGTGCGACATCGCGAGCGTCGCCGAGAGCGACCCCGTCACGCGAAACCCCGCTGCGATACGGCGCGAGGTCATGGTCACCTCGACGCGCTCGCCGTGCCACCCCTCGGGCTCGCGGATGGCCGCCCACACGAGCGTCGGTTCGCGTCGGTACTCGACCCTGCGCACCTCGCGGTTGATCTGGTCGCGCATCGTGGCGACGCGGTCGCTCGCCTGGAGCGCGCGCATGTTCACCAGCGGCTGAAGCGCGCGGA
Organism: Myxococcota bacterium; assembly: GCA_052035985.1. Classification (GTDB taxonomy): domain Bacteria; phylum Myxococcota_A; class Polyangia; order Polyangiales; genus CAISKJ01. The sequence goes on from JBPOHC010000528.1 coordinate 6,134, forward strand.
TCACGCCCTGCGCGTCGGCGGGCGTGAGGCGCAAGGAGCGCAACGCCGCGGCGAGGGTGCGCGCGCCGAGGCGCTCTTGCGACACGTCGAACGCGGGCCCCGCGGGCGGAGGAGGCTCCGTCGGCGCCGAGGCGTCGAGGTCGAGCGCGAAGGAGGGAGGCGGCGCCGCGGCGGGCTCGACGACGCGACGCGCGAGCGCGACGGGACGCGCCGCGGGAGGCGGACGCAGCGGGTCGAGGGTGGTCCACACGATGGCGAGGCCGAGGGCGCCGAGGGCCGCGCCGAGGGTCGCGCCGACGCCCGCGATGAGAAAGATCCCGCGCGCCCCGGTGGCGCCCTGCGCCTCGGGCTCGGGCGGCGGCACGTACATGCGCTTCGGCATGCGCACGACGGGATCGTTCGCGGGCGAGACGTCGTCGTCGAAGTCGTCGCGCGAGGGGAGGGTCGGCGCCATCGCGAGGCAACGCGTAGCAGCGCCGAGGCCCCGGGGGCAAGCGACGGAGCCGTTACGCTTCGGCCGCGGCGGGCAGCGAGACGCGGAAGGTGGCGCCCGCCCCGGG
>JBPOHC010000493.1:0-2278 GCA_052035985.1 Myxococcota bacterium
CTCGGTCACCTCCGGCCGGCCGACCGTGAGCGTCCCCGTCTTGTCGAGCGCGACGACTCGAACCTTCGCGAGGTCTTCGAGGTGCACGCCGCCCTTGATCAGGATGCCGCGCCTTCCAGCGGTCCCGATCGCCGCGACGAGGGTGATCGGCACGGAAATCACGAGCGCGCAGGGCGCCGCCGCGACGAGGAAGACGACCGCGCGGTGGAGCCACGTCGCCACCCCGAGCCCGAGGGCGATGGGAATGACCGCGAGGAGTACGGCGGCGAGGAGTACGGCGGGGCTGTAGCGGCGCCCGAAGCGTTCGATGAAGCGCTGGCTCTTGCCCTTCTTCGCCTGCGCCGCCTCGACGAGCTGGATGATGCGCGAGATCGTGTTCTCCGCGAACGCCTTGGTGGCTCGCACGGCGAGCACGCCCTCGCCGTTGATCGACGCGGCGAAGACCGCGTCCGCGGGTGCCTTCTCGACCGGCACCGACTCGCCCGTCACGGGCGCCTGATTGACCGCCGAGCGCCCTTCGAGCACCTCGCCGTCGGTCGGCACGGCTTCTCCCGGCCGCACGACGAACACGTCCCCGGGCTTGAGGGCCTCGACGGGCACGCGCTCTTCCCTGTCGCCGCGCCGGAGGAGGGCGGTCTTCGGTGCGAGGTCCATGAGTGCGCGGATGGCGTGGCGCGTGCGTTCCGCCGTGTACCCCTCGGAGGCCTCGCTGATGGCGTATAGAAAGACGAGCGTCGCGGCCTCGGACCACTCGCCGAGGAGCCCCGACGCGATGGCCGCGACGGTCATGAGGAGCTCGATACCGACCTCGCGTTCCTTGACGATCTCTTCGAGCGCCTCGCGGGCGAAGTGGTACCCGCCGACCGCAACCGCCGTGACGTAGAGCCCCGTCGCGATGGTGGCGGGGAGGCCGAGCTTCGAGCCCACGAAGCCCACCGCGAGCAGGATTCCCGAGGCGGCGGCCGTGAGCACCTGGGGGTTCTGCCAGGGCTTCGGCATGGGCTTCGTGCGCTTCGCCTGGCAGCCGTCGCTGCACGTCTCGCCCTTCTCGTCGTCGTGGTCGTCGTCCGCGTCGGACGTGTGCGTAGTGTCGTCGTCAGTCATAGAGAATGGCTTTCGGAGTGAGTGAATTCGGTCGGTGCGCGTCGCCCGCCGAGCCAGGCGTAGACGACGGGGAGGACGAGGAGGGTGAGGAGCGTCGAGGAGACGATCCCACCGATCACGACGGTCGCGAGCGGGCGCTGCACCTCGGCGCCCGCTCCCTCGGAGAGCGCCATGGGCAGAAAGCCGAGCGATGCGACGAGCGCCGTCGTGAGCACGGGACGCATCCGAACGAGCGCCGCCTCCCGGACCGCGCGGAGCGGGTCGTCGCCTTTCTCTTCATGATGCCGCGCCGTTGAAACGAGCACCAGACCGTTCAAGACGGCGACGCCGAAGAGCGCGATGAAGCCCACCGCCGCGGAGATCGAGAACGGCATCGCCCGCGCCGCGAGCGCGAGGACACCGCCCGTCGCGGCGAAGGGCACGTTCAGGAAGATGATCGCGGCCGGGCGCGCCGCGCCGAAGCTCGTGTAGAGCAGCACGAAGATGAGCGCGAGCGCGAGCGGGATCACGACCGCGAGCGTCTGGGTCGCGGCCTCGAGCTGCTCGAACTGCCCGCCCCACTCAGCGCGGTAGCCGGGCGGGAGGCGCACGTCGCGTCCCACGCGCGCACGAGCGTCGGCGACGAACGAGGCGAGGTCGCGTCCGCGGACGTTCACCTGGATCGTCACGCGCCGCGACACGTCCTCGTGGCTCACCTGGGCGGGGCCAGGGTCGTTCTCGATCGAAGCGACCTGGGCGAGCGGCACGGTGCGGCCGTCGAGGGTCGCGACGGGAAGCGTATCGAGCACTTCCGGTGCGGCACGCGTCGCGGGATCAAAACGCACCTGGATCGCGTAGGAAAGCGCCCCCTCGCGCACCTCGCCCGCGGTGATGCCGCCGAGCGCGTTCACGGTGTCGAGCACATCGCCCACGCGCACGCCGTAGCGGGCAGCCGCGCGACGATCGACCGCGACGCGGCGCATGGGGAGTCCGCTCACCTGCTCGGCGCGCACGTCCTCCGCGCCCGGAACGCCCCGGAGCGCGCGGGCGATCGCGTCGGCCGACTCGCGCAGGAGGTCCAGGTCGTCGCCGAAGAGCTTGACGACGACGTCGCCGCGCGCGCCCGCGATGAGCTCCGCCATCCGCTGCTTGATGGGCTGCGAGAAGCCGAAGACAATGCCTGGCACGGCGCGCT
>JBPOHC010001156.1:0-3912 GCA_052035985.1 Myxococcota bacterium
CTTCGCAACCCCGGCGCGAAGGTGGTGAACTCGTGAACGACGACGCCGAACGAATCCGCCGCGCGCTCGACGATCCCCGCGGCCTCGCCGAAGCGCTCGGGCTCCTCGACGGTCGCCACGGTCGCGACTGGATGAAGCAGGCATCGGGCGTGATGATCCGGTGCCTCTGGCACGACGAACACACGCCGTCGTGCTCGATCACCCGCGGCCCCGACGGGAGCGCACGCGTGCGTTGCTTCGGGTGCGGCGCGTCGGGCGACGGGCTCACGCTCGTTGCGGCGGCGGAGCATCTCGACCTGCGCGCGGAGTTCCGCAAGGTGCTTGAAGCGGCTGCGTCAATCGCGGGCGTGTCGCCGCCCGAGTCGTTGGAGCGCAGCGCGTACGTGTGCCGCGCTCGGACGATGCAACGCACGCCGACGCCCGAACCCGTCGACGAGTTTCCGAGCGTCACCGACGACATCGCGGCGGTGCTCGCCGAGGTCGCACCCATCACGCGCGACGACGCTGCGATGTCATACCTTCGCTCACGCGGTCTCGATGGCAGCGCGGCGCGCAACTGGTACGCGCTCCCCGAACTCAACGCGCGCGGTTCGATCATCGAAGCCATCGTCGCGGAGGTCGGTCTCGACGGGTGGGTGGCGTCGGGTCTGTCGAGCGCCGAAGACCCCTCGCGGTGGTCGTACGCGTGGGACGCTCGCCGCGTGGTCATCCCGTGGCGCTCGCCTCACGGCGTCGTGGAGGCGTTGCAGGGGCGCGCGTTCGGGCGCATGGCCGAAGGGACGCGCAAGTATTCCTTCGGGCGCGGACGGCCCCCGCGATGGCCCTACGGCGTCGATGGTCTCGGGGGCATCGGACCGGACACGGCAATCGCGAGCGTCGAGGGGGCGATTGATGCGGAGTCGTTCAACGCGCTCGCTCGCGCAGCGAGCGCAGACTCGTACGCGCTCGCGATCCCCGGCACGGCATCGTGGCGCGACGAGTGGCTTTCGATCTTCGCGCGTCGCCCGTGCCTCATCGCGTTTGACCCCGACGACTCAGGGAACAAGGCAGCGGAGGAGGTGCGGCCGAAGTTCCGAGCGGTCGCGCGTCGAGGCGAGCGCGGGCCGATGGTCTCGCGCGTCGTGCCTCGCGGTGGCGTTCACGACTGGAACGAAGCGTTGAAGGGAGCGGCGTGATGGATGGCGGAGTGACGGGGTTCGCGGAGGTCACGGAAGGCGCGGTGGAGGCGGCGCTCGAAGCGGAGCGCGCGGTCATCGCGTGCGTGCTCTGCGACACCAACGGGGGCGAGTGCGCGTACGACCGCGCCGCGGTGACGCTGCGCGCGGAGAGCTTCGGCAACCGCTTCGCTGTGACGGTATGGTCTGCGATGGCGCACGTTCGCGAGCGCGGGTACGCGCCCGACTCTGCGATGGTCGCGGAGCGCCTCGCGGAACTGCGAGAGTCCGCGGCGATCAAGTACCTCGGCGAAGTGGCGGGGATCATCATCGACCCCCGCGGCGTCGACCGCTACGTCGAGGCCGTGGCGAAGCGCGCGTTCCTGCGCGCGGCGACGGATCGCGTTCGCGAGGCGTACGAGGAACTCAAGAAGCCCTGCGATCCCGTCGAGGCAGTCAACAACGCGCGGGCGGTGCTCAAGAACATTCCCGCGGACATCGATGGCGCGCGCGATGACTCGGCTCTGACCGGCGCCTCCGAGGTCATCGACGACATCATCAAGGCATCGGAGCGAGGCCAGCACAGCGGCGCGCTCTACGGTGTCCCGTCGCTCGACGGGTACGCTACGCGCGACGGGTGGGAAGAGGGCGCCATCGGCGGGATGTATGGCGGCGAATTGCACATCATCGGCGGTGTGCCCGCAGCCGGGAAGACGGCGCTTTGCATCCGCGCCGCGATCGGCAACGCGCGTCGATGGGTGACGACATCGCCCGGTGAGAAGCAACGCGTGGCGCTGTACTTCTCGCTGGAGATGCCGCGCCGCAACCTGCTCCGCCGCACGGCTTCGATGGAACTCGGCATCGCGTCGAAGAGGATCAAGAGCGGGCGTTTGAATCAAGACGAGATGAACCGCTTGTTCGCGAAGGCGAACGACTACGGGACGCTTCCGCTCTACATCATCGACACGGCGCGCACGCTCGAAGCGATCCGTGCGCGAGTGCTCGCCGAGAGTTCGCGTCGAGAGGTCGGGCTCGTGGTGGTTGACTACCTCCAACTCGTCGGCATGGAGCGCGTGTACCGCGACGACAACCGCGCGGATGCTGACCGGGTGCAGGGGTTCAAGATGCTTGCGAACGACGCCAACGCTCCGGTGATCGCGATCACCGCCATGACGAAGGCGGCGCAGCGCGAGGCCGCAGACGGCAAGGTCGATCAGACGGCGGCGAAGGGATCAGGCGCGGAGTACGCCGCGGACACGACCGCGTTTCTGATCCGCACGAACCCGAAAGACACGCGCCCCGAGGTCGAGGTCGTCTTCGCGATGACGAAGTGTCGCGACGGCGAAGTGATGCGCCCCTCGCTGATGTTCGAGAAGGCGCGCGGGATCTTCCGCAGCGGGTCGAAGAACTACGACGGGCCGTTGCCCGAGGACGATGGAACCGATGCGCCCTGACGTGCCTTCTGACCTCTGGCGTACGCTCGACGCGTCGTCGTGGTACCGCGACGATCCGACGGGCGCTGTGCGCGGGTACATCCTGCGCGACGGGTTCCCGACCTCGCGACTCCCGCGCGACGCCGAACGCTTCCGCGGCGTGCGCTTCTGGTGGCGCATCGACGGCGCCGAGGAGCGATGGCGCCCCGCAGGTGACTCGCTGCGCCTCTCCGCGGAGCACGCTGGCGGTCACGTCGTGGCGATGGACTTCGCGCGCATCGGTCGCGACGCGGGGCCGTGTCCGATCTGCGAGCGCAACGGGTGGCGCGGCGTCGGAGGTCCGCACGAACCGTGACCGCGTGGAGCATCGCCACGAGCGACGGCCCGGTCGCGGTCGTGATCGAGTCGTCGCCCCGCGGCGTGAGTGCGCGCACGTCGGGCTTCGCGTCGCCCGAGTTGCGCTGCGTCGACACGTCGGCAGAGCGCGCGGTGGTGCGGCTCTTCGCGGCGCTCGCGCTCGACCACGGCGTTGCGGTGCGCGGGATCGTGAGCGGCGACGATGCGTGCGAGGCGACGGCCCTGCGCGCGGAGGTCGCGAGGCTGCGTGACGAGGTGGCGCGGTCAACGCAGGTCGACGCGCTCGACCGCGAGGACGCGACGACGACAACGGTTGTGGCGAGGATTCACGCGCTCGGGTTCGCGTACTCGAAGCACCTCGCGTGGACGTGCGGGACGGCGGCGCAGCGGGCGTGGAGGCGACGGTGCGGGAGGCAGCCACCGAAGGCGAACACGACGAAAGGGAGCGGCCACGGCGCGCACTGCCACGCACGCTATCCGCTCTCGTGGCGCGCGGAGCTCGACGCGATCGTTGCGGCGTGCGCGGGGGATGCGCCGACGCAGGGGCGGTTGGCGCTGTAACACCGCGGCGCGCGGAGCGTAGTGTCGAGCATGAACCTCGGACCGAACCAAGCAATCAAGACCCTCCGCGACGGCGCCTCGTGGCACGGCGGCGATCACAAGTGGTCGCTCCCCGTCGCGCAACCCGACGGCACGTATGCGGCGGGGGAGTGGACGCCGACCGTCTCCCCGGCAATCTGCGCGAAGGGCTGGCATCTCACGACGCAACCCGCGCTGTGGTGGAGCCACGAAGGCAACGTCGCCGCGTATCTCGCGGAGTACGACGGCGCGACGTCAGAGCGCGAAGACAAGATCGCGGTGGAGCGGTGCCGTCTCCTGCGACCGCTCACGAAGAGCGAACTGGAGTCGTGCGGGATCTTCGTCGACGGGGCGCACGTCGTAAAGACGGGCACGGCCTACGCGTACGG
>JBPOHC010001087.1:0-1564 GCA_052035985.1 Myxococcota bacterium
GTCACGAACACCTGAGCGGTGCTCAAGGCGATTCACGCCTTGAGCACCGCTCAGGTGTGGCAGTTGCTCGGACGGAGCGCGCCCCGCGTTGCCGACGTGCGGGAGTTTCCGATGGATGCCGCGCCCCGCGTCGCCGACGTGCGGGAGCAGCACCCGCACGTCGGCGCGAGTCTCGTCGCACCACCCCGAGCCGATCCACGCGCACGCGCCCCACACCCACCACCCCGCGACCTTCGCATCGAAGGCTTCGGGGTCTCCGTCGAGGCGCTTCGCGAGGTCGGGGAGATGGGCGATGAGCCATCGGTGGCGGCTGTGCAGGTCGGTCTCGTTGACGGGCCAATCGCACGCATCGGCCACCGCGTCTGGATCGCTCTTGAGCGCACGCCAGAAGTTCGCGAGGAAGCGCGACGCGTCGTTGACGGTCTCGGTTCCGGGATCGTCGGGCGTTGCCCATGTGCTCCGCGGGCGCGAGAGGAGAACGGCGCCGCTGCCGAAGAACGGCTCGACGTAGTTCTTCACGCGTCCGAGCGCGGCCCACACGAGCGGTGCAGCGGCGCGTTTCCCGCCGAAATACGGCAGCGGCGCGCGGAGGTCATCGTTGATCGTCACTTCGTCTCCCCTTCGTTGGCGGCGATGCTTCGTCCGCATCGCTCGATCACCCTGCGCGCTCGCGACCACAGCGCGAACGCCGCTTCGACGGCCTCGACGCTCGCCCACAGGAGGCGCGCTACGTCGGCGTTGCGCGTGCCCTGCGCTGCGGCGTGAGTAGCCTTCGCGGCGGTGCTCTCCGCAGCGACCCACGAGGGGATGTCGTCGCAGTCGCGCGGCATCCCGTGGGCGACGAGGAGGTCGAGCGCGATCCATTCGTGCGCCTGCGCGGCGTGGAGGTCGGCGGCGACGTCGGGGGTCACGCGAACACCTCCGCGACGATTCGCTCCGCGGTCTCCGCGTGCGCGTCGAGCGACCCCGCGGCGACGTCGTACCCCGCGGCGCTGCGAAGCGACTGCACCGCGCACACGAGCGCACGCCACGGGCACGGTGCGGCGAGGTCGCGAGCGAAGGGCGCGGTCTGCAAGCACTCCGTCACGACGGCGAGGATCACGGGGACGCGGCGCGGTTTCTCGATGGCCTCGATCGCGTCGTGGAGGCGCGCGCGGATTGCGTCGGCGCGGTCGGCTTCGCGCTCCGTGAGCTTCGCGAGCGTGGCGAGGGCGTCGGCGCACGCTCGCTCCACGCCACGCACGACGCGCTGACCGTTGCGCGACGTGAGCATGAGCAGCGCGACGAGGGCGAAGCGGTGGCGCTCGACGACGGGTTGCGCGCGGGTGAGTGCAATGCGCGCGGTGGTCGGCGGGGCGACGAGGGCGGGGGTGAGGTAGCGCGGGCCGATGGCGCCGCGGGGCGAGTCGAGCGAGGGGCGTGGCATCGAGCGACGATACGCGGCTCAGTCGTCGGGCGTTACACGTCGCGCGCAGTCTTCGCCGTAGCGCGGCGCTCGCCACGTCTGGCCGTCGTCGCTGTCCTCGGGGACGTAGCCGCCGCTCGCGGTGAGCGTCACGCGGCG
>JBPOHC010000881.1:0-3230 GCA_052035985.1 Myxococcota bacterium
GCGAGGGCATCCTGGCCGTGACCAAGGCGCTGCTGCAATCGGGCGTGACCTATGTGGGCGGCTACCAGGGTTCGCCCATCTCGCACCTGCTGGACGTGATGGTGCAGTCGCGTGACTACCTGGACGAGCTGGGCGTGCACGTCGAGGCTTGCACCAACGAGAGTTCGGCCGCCGCCATGCTGGCCGCGTCCATCATGTACCCGGTGCGCGGCGCGGTCACCTGGAAATCGGTGGTCGGCACCAATGTCGCGTCCGACGCCCTGAGCAATCTGGCGTCGCCCGGCGTGATGGGCGGCGCGCTGATCGTGGTGGGCGAGGACTACGGCGAAGGCGCCAGCGTGATCCAGGAGCGCACCCATGCGTTCGCGCTGAAGAGGGGCTTGCGTCCCTTCGCGAGAGCCTCCGCGCGCTCGCTCTCGGAACCGCTGATCCATGCTGTGGTGTTCTGGTCGATGCCGTTGTTGGCGAACCACGCGAAGATCATCGCGAGCGGAACGCCGGGGAGACACACGTCACGCGCACGCGCCGTGATCTCGCCGATGCGTCGCGCGTAGCGGGCCACGTCAGCGCGGTTGTCGCGAGCCCACTTCATCGGATCGTCTGCGCCCATCACGGCACCACCGCGACCCGCGCGAGCACGTCGGCGGGGATGTCCGTCTGCGCGTGGAACCACCGCGCGAGCACCACGCACACGTCGAGGTTGGGGCACACGCCCGCGCGGATCGTCGCGAGGTGCGCAGCGATGATCTGACGCGCCATCGCCGCGTCGCCCGCGTCGAGGTGGTAGAGGTCCGAGAGCGTCGGCGCGTCGTCGGGGAGTTCGCCCGTGAGCACGTAGCGGAGCCACAACCCCGCGGCGGCGGCGTCGGCCTCGCGTTGCGCGCGGAGTTCGCCGCTCCCGAGATAGTCGACCGTCGCTTGCACGATGCCCGCGCGCTCGACCTGCGATCGATGGACGAACTCATGCGCGATCGTCGCGGCGTGCGTCACGTCGTCGGCGACCGCTGCGGGCGAGAGCACGATCACGGAGCCGATCGTCACGGACACGCGCTGCGAGAGCGTGTCGAGCGACGAGAGCACGACGCTTGTGACCGCGCGCATCGGCGCGGGCTGCGCTGCGGCGAGAGCGGAGTAGAGGCCCACGGCGACGGTGTAGAGCACATCGCCGGGGCGCAGGATCGTCGATGGGTAGTGCGGTTGGAGTGCGGCTTCGATGCGTCGGGGGTCGATGGTCACGGCGTCACCTCGTCGGGGCGCAGCGATCGTGCGCGCAGGTACTCCACGCGTGACGGATCGCGGCCGGTGTCGATGACGCGCGTCCGCGCTCCGCACGTCGGGCACGTCAGCACGTCGCCGACCGCGACCGTCGACGGCGCGTTGAATGAAGTCGCGCATCCGTCGGCGATACACCCCGTCGCGAGCGGGTTGAACGGTTGCTGCGTCGCCCTCCACGCATCGAGACGCGCGCGGGCGACGGCGTAGATCGTGGGGTCGATCACTCCGCACCCCCTTTGACGACGCGAAGCAGAGACTTCGCACCGCGCCGTCCGCGAGTTGCCACGGCTGCGCCCACAGCCTTGCGCGTCTTCGATGCCTCGAACGCAGCGGCGGCGAGGGCCATGCGTTCGGCGCGCGCGTGGTCGATGATGTTTCGCGCGAACGCGTCGGCGTTGTCGAGCGAGAGCGAGTACCGAGAGATCACCGCGCCCGTCTCGTCGCGAGCCGTGAGGATCACGCGCCCGTTCTTGTGGCTGGCGGTGATGGAATTTGAGTCGTTGGCGTGGCGAAGGATCTTCACGACGCACCCCCATCGCTCGCGTCAGGAGCGTCCGCAGCGGCGTCGCTCTGCGCGCGGGCACAGTGCGCGGGGCCGTCGGTCGGAGCGACGCAGACGCCTCCGCTGCGAGAGCACGGGGCATCGCCGATGGGTTCCCAACGCTGCGACGAGGAGCACACGGCGGGCGCCCCCTCGCGACATTCGTAGGCGCCGACGTGGCATCCGGCGACGGGCGGCAATCGCGGGCACGCGGACACCGCGCCGACGACGCACGCGAGGGCGGCGAGGATCGCGACCGTGGGGACGCGCATCATCGGCCTCCGCGCGCAGGGCGCATCGGCCGCGTCGCGACGGGGCGACGCATCGGCGTGGGGCGCACGAGGACCGTAGCCTCGTCGCTCGGATCGTAGAGGGGTGCCGCGGGCTGCGGCGGGGTGGGGTGGCTCATGCGCGCAGCGTACACCGGCGGCGCGAGCGAGGCACGAAAGGCGGCGGGGTCAGACGTCGCGCGACTGCGTTGTGACGCGCTCGCGGATGAGGCGAAAGCCGGTGATGCGGAACGGGGCGACGTCGACGTAGCCGTCAGCGTCGACCACGCCAGCAGCGGCGAAGGCGAGCGCGCGACGCTTGATGCCGTCGAGCACGTCGGCGGCGGGTTCGGCGCGGAGCGGGATGCGAACGCTCATGTACGCGGGCCACTCGAACGGTTGCGACTCCGACACGCGAACGTGCTCGCCGCCACCCGTGTTCGTCCATCCGGGCGTTGGATAGATCGTGACGCACGTACGCTCGATGCCGTCGTCGCCGGGGTCCCACACGACCGACGACACGAGGTTGTCAAGGCATGGGCCGTCGTACGTCGCCGCGATGCGCCTCGACGCCTTCGTTGCGAACGATGTCTTGATGCCCGTGCACGCAGCGAGCACCTCGCGCTCGATGTTCCCCGCGTACGTGCCGGTGTCGATCACGAGCGAGAGGCCGTGCCACTCGCCGTCGGTCGTCGTGGCGATACGGTCTGGAGGGGTGTCACTCATGCCCACCACTACGCACCACGGCGCGCGGTGTTACACGGTGGCGTCGTCGAGGAGGTCGCGGACGAGCGACGCGAGTGCGTCGTACTCCGCGGCCATCGACGCTTCGCCGCGCGCGGGGTCTGGCTTCGGGACGTAGCGAGCGCCGACGCTGAGAGCGATGGCGCGCATCGACGCGTCGTCAGTCGTCGCGCTCGACACGAGCACGGCGCGCATCCACGGTGGGCGCTGCGCGAGGTACTCCCGCGACGTGTCGCGACGGAGCAGCCAGTCCGCGACGACGACGGCGGGGCGATCGTACGCGCGCACGCGGGCGCACGCGGCGCTGTCGGCTTCGAGGATCGGGACGCTGAGACGCGTTGCGAGCGCGTCGACGATCGACGCTCGCGCGGCGGCGCTGTCGTCGAGGACGAGCACCACAC
>JBPOHC010001114.1:0-1829 GCA_052035985.1 Myxococcota bacterium
AGGTTCGGGTGACACCCGATCGACAGGAGCGCGAGCGCCGTCGCGCCGCTCGCCACGCACAGCAGCGCGACGGCGTAGAGCGCGCGGAACAGCGGGCGATAGTCGCGGGGGCGCGGGGGCTCCACGACGGAGGTCTCGCGGTAGGGGTGCGTCACAGCGGACCTTCGCCGTCGTCGAGGTCGATCCAGTCGTTCGCGAGGAGGTCGGGCGTCGAGGCGTTCCAACCGGGCTGCCACACGCCATGCGCGGTCTTGAGCACGAGGTAGCCGCCGACGTTCAGGTCGCCGTCGGGCACGAAGCGACGCGTGCGCTCGTTGACCTTCTCGGAGGGGATCACGACGGGCGGCATGAACGCGACGAACATCCCCTTCCATCCCTCGCGGGCGATGCGGTGGCCGATCTTGGCGAGTGAGAGCGCGGTTCCGAACTGCATGGAGTTGGTCATCGCGCACCACCGCGCGCAGGGCGCATCGGCCGCGTCGCGACGGGCCGACGCATCGGCGTGGGGCGCACGAGGACAGTAGCCTCGTCGCTCGGATCGTAGAGGGGTGCCGCGGGCTGCGGCGGGGTGGGGTGGCTCATGCGCGCAGCGTACACCAGCGGCGCGAGCGAGGCACGAAATGCGGCGGGGTCAGACGTCGCGCGACTGCGTTGTGACGCGCTCGCGGATCATGCGGAAGCCGGTGACGCGAAGCGGGGCGATGCGGACGTAGCCGTCAGCGTCGACCACGCCAACCGCAGCGAAGGCGAGCGCGCGACGCTTGATGCCGTCGAGCACGTCGTCGTCGGGTTCGGCGCGGAGCGGGATGCGGACGCTCGAAAGCGTCGGCATCCGAAACGGATGCTCAGGCGATACGCGATGCCTCTCGCCACTCGCTGCGATTGACCATCCCGGCGTCACGTACGCCTCCGCGTCGCCCGTCACGAGGTGGCGGAGGTCGGGGCCATCGTACCCCGACGCGATCTCTTCGAGGATCACCGTGGGTTCGTCGATGACGACGCCCGTGCACGCAGCGAGCATCTCGCGCTCGATGTTCCCCGCGTACGTGTCGGTGTCGATCACGAGCGAGAGTCCGCTCCATCCGCCCTCCGTCGTGGTGGCGTTGTCCCACGTCACGGCGTCACTCATCGTCGCCCCCGATCACGAACGCGCCCTTCGGCGGCGTTGCGGAGCGACGGACGAACGCGAGGCACCACATGGCGGCGAAGATGGCGAGCACCACGAGGGCGCGGAGAATCCATGCGGAGAACCCGCTTTCGACGAACCCGGCCGCGGGGATGAGTACGCCGATGAGCACGGGCGAAAGACACATCCACGGGCCGGGTGCGTCGCCGAAGAGCACGTACCACCGCTTGCGCGGTGGGCGTTGCGTGGATGGTTCGGAGGCTGTGCGGTACGGGTCACTCATGCCCGACCACTACGCACCACGGCGCGCGGTGTTACACGGTGGCGTCGTCGAGAAGGTCGCGGACGAGCGACGCGAGGGCGTCGTACTCCGCGGCCATCGACGCTTCGCCGCGCGCAGGGTCGGGCTTCGGCACGTAGCGCGCACCGACGCTGAGAGCGATGGCGCGCATCGACGCGTCGTCAGTCGTCGCGCTCGACACGAGCACGGCGCGCATCCACGGCGGGCGCTGCGCGAGGTACTCCCGCGACGTGTCGCGACGGAGCAACCAGTCCGCGACGACGACGGCGGGGCGGTCGTACGCGCGCACGCGGGCGCACGCGGCGCTGTCGGCTTCGAGGATCGGGACGCTGAGACGCGTTGCGAGCGCGTCGACGATCGACGCTCGCGCGGCGGCGCTGTCGTCGAGGACGAGCACCACAC
>JBPOHC010000360.1:0-9524 GCA_052035985.1 Myxococcota bacterium
GTCACGGACGCCGAGCCGCGCCTCGCGCTGATCCACGACCCGCGCGCGGTGCTCGTGGTGACCGGCGCGGGCCTCACGCGCCTCGACGCCGACACCGGCCGCCGCGCGGAGATGACGCCCTGGTCTCCGCGGCCCGCGCTCGCGCCGAACGCGCCCATCGCGATCGACGGCAGCGGCGCGCGCGTGCTCATGGGGACGCACCAGGGCGAGGTGCTGCTCTATCGCACGGGCGGCGGAACGCTCGAACGTCGCTTCGGGCGCCCACGCGGACCCATCACCCACGTGGCCCTCTCCGACGACGGAGCCATCGCCGTCGACGCGTGCGAAGACGGCTTCGTTCGCCTCTGGCCGACGTCGGGCGACGGCGAGCCGCGGACGCTGCGCGGCAACGGCCCCTTGTCGATCTCACCCGACGCGCGGCGCGTCGCGTACTGGCGCGGAGGCGTGCACGTCGTCGACGTCGAGACCGGCGAAGAGCAACGCCTCGACGCGCCATCGAGCATGCGACGCACGCGCTGGAGCTGCGGCGGCGCGTTCCTGTGGCTCCTGGGCGAAGGCCGCGGCGCCGCGTGCTGGCACCTCGCGAGCAACACGCGCGTCGGCGTCTTCGTGCGCGCGGTGACCACGGAGGCGACGGGCTGCGACCGCGAGGGCGCGCTCGTCATGGTCGACCGCGACGGAGCGGTTCATCGCATGACGCCCGACGGACGCATGACGACCCTCGCGCCCACGCTCGACGAGTCGGTGCACGACGCGGCGATCTCGCCCGACGCGACGCGCGCGGCGTGGCTCCGTCACGGCAGCACCCTCTGCGTGCGCGATCTCACGACGGGACGCGAGTCGCACCACCACGGAGAGCACGCCGGGAGCATCACCGCCCTCGCGATCTCGCCCGACGGCGCGCGCGCGGCCACGGCGGGAACCGACCGCAGCGTGCGCGTGTGGGACGTCTCCAGCGGCGAGACCGTGTGGGCGCTCGAAGGTCCGAAGAGCACCGTCATCGACGTCGCGTTCTCGCCCGACGGCGCGAGGCTCTACGCCGCCTGCGCCGAGGACCTCGTGCGCGTCTGGACACTCACCGACGGCCAGGAGCTCGACCCCGTCGCGTGCGCGGGCGTCGGCGCGATCCGCGTGTCACCCGACGGCGGGCGCATCGTCACGGTGCACCGCAAGGGGCGCGGCGCGTCGATCGTCGACCTCGCGCGTGGGGTGACCGCGCGCCTCGACTGCGCCGAGGTCTTCGAACACAGAGCCGCGTGCTTCGCGGGCGACGGCGACGAGGTCGTGGCCCTGGTCGTCCTCAACATGATGTACCTGCTTCGCTTCGACGGACGCGACGCCAGCCCGCGAAGCCCACCGAAGAAGGCCAGCGGAGACTGGCTCGAGCTGGCTGGACTCATGGTCCCCGTTCTGCCGCGCGGGTCCGCCGCGTTCTCGCGCGACGGCGCCCTGCTCGCGTCGGAGACCTCCAGCCGCGGACTCGTCCACGTGTGGAACGCGAACACGCGCCAGGGCGTGCGCCTCCTCCAACGCGACGGGCGACCGGCCGACGTGCTCCCGATGGCGCTCGGGGCGGCGCGGGTGGTGGTGCCGACGCGCGATCTCGTCGAGGTGTGGGATCACCGCACGGGCGGCCTCGTGGGCGAGCTCGATCTCCGCGCGACGGGCGAGCACCCCGTCGCGATCGCGCTGTCTCCGAGCGAAGACGTGCTGCTCGTGGCGACGAGCCTCGCGCGCGTGCACCACGTCGCGATGAGTCGCCCGCGTCCGGTCTCTGATCGGCCCGAGGGGTGGGCCGTTCGCAGCGACGGTGAGTGACAGGGGCGCTGAGCGTCGCTGACGTCCGTCGCGGTCGATCGGTGAAGATCGCGGAGGGAGCGCCGCTCAGACGCAGAAGCGCTTCCACACCTCGGGGATCTCCGCGCCGAGGAGGCGAACGGCGCCCCGCTCATCAAGCAGCACGAAGCGAAAGCTCCCTTCGAACACCACGGCGCCCGACTGCTCCAGCGTGGTCGCGATCTGGAGCACGCGGTGTCCGTCCTTCGCGATGCGTCCGCGGCCGATCACCTCGACGCCGATGCGTACGGGCAGCGCGAGTCGGCCCTCGACCGTGGCGGTGAAGCCGAAGCGCTCGCGCAGGCCGATGATGGTCCACGCGGCGAGCTCGTCGGCGAGCGTCATCACGAGCCCGCCGTGCATCACGCCGGGCGGCCCCTGGTGCTCACGCCCCGGGACGAAGCGCGTGGTGATGACCTCTCCCTCGCGCGCGAAGCGGAGGTGAAAGCCGTTGGGGTGTGTCGGGCTGCAACCGAAGCAGGGAGACGCCGGGCCGAAGGTGTCGGGGTCGAGCGGGATCGAGCTGTCCATGTCGGTCGCGAAGATACTCCCCGCGCGCGTCGTCTCCCACGCGCGACGCTTGACGACGAGGTCGCGACGGATGCCCCATCGCACGAAATGAGAGACCAGCCGTCGACGACTGAAGGCTCGGCGCGACGCGCGCGTGGCTTTCCAAACGCTCCGTCGTCTGCGTGGTTCGCGATGGCGGTCGTCGTCGCGGCGTCGCTCTGCGCGGCTCTGCTCGCGGCCTCGCACGCGGCTGCGCACCGCGGCGTCGTCGCGTGCATCGCCGCCGTGATCACCGCGTCGATGCTCCTCTTGTGGCCGCCTGGCCTCGGCTCCATCGGCTTCGATCGCAGCGACGTCGCGCTCAGCCGCGCCGGGACGTGGCTCGCGCTCACGGGCTCGCTCCGCCTCTTCGCGTTCGGCGGTCACGCGGCGCAGTGGGTGAGCGCGGGCGCGCTCGCGATCGGCTTCGCGGCCCTCGTCGCGGTGCTGGTGCGCGACACGCTCCGCGCGCGCTGGTTGAAGCGCGTCTTCGAAGGGGAGGTCGCTGGATGGTCCGTCACGGCGTCTGCGAGTGACCCCGACGCGCGTTTGCTCTTCACGGCGGGCGACGCGCGCGCGTTCGACGCGACGCTCATGCGCCGTCGAGACGAGACCGAGGGCGCCTACCGCGACGACGCGCGCGATGAACGGATCGCGAGGGTCCCCGCCACCATCGCCGCGACGACGCAGGCGCTCGCGTCGAGGACGTGGCGCGTGGGCGTCACGCTCGCGCTGAGCGCGCTCCTCGCGACGGCGGGCGCGTGGTTGACGAGCGCGCGTCGACAGGCCGCCGATCGGCCCGCGGACGAGTACCCCGATACGCGCATCTCGGCCGGTCCCGCGCCGCGCCTTCGAGCGCCAGGGCCCACGCCCGGTGGACGCATCGCGCAGCTCGCTCTCGCCGGACACGACACGTGCGCACGCTCCGTCGACGGGACCGTGTGGTGTTGGGGCGGCCTCGAAGCGCCGCGAAGGTCCGGCGACGACGCGGCGTGGCAGCGCGACGCGCACGACATCACCGGCGCGGCCCACCTCGCGACTCACGGCGCGTCCGCGTGCGTCGTGCTCGCATCTGGACGAGCGCGCTGCTGGTTCCCCGAGTGGTGGAGGAGCGACGGTGACCCCGCCGCGTCGCTCACCGGGATCGCCGACATCTCGATCGGACGCATGTTCGCGTGCGCCCTCCGGCGCGACGCGACGGTGGCGTGCTGGGGGCGCGGCGACGCGACTCCGATGCGCGGCGCGCGCGAAGCGACGGCGGAGTTTCAAGAGCCTCGCGTCGTCCCCGGCCTCGCCGATGTGGTGCAGGTCTCAGCGGGCGACAACCACGTGTGCGTCGTCACGCGGGCTGGCGCGGTGCGCTGCTGGGGCGCGAACTACGACCACGAGCTCGGCGTCGACGGCGAGGCGACGAGCGAGCCCGGCGCACCCATCGCGGACCTCGGTCCCGTCGCGCGCGTCGTCGCGGGCGATCGCTACACCTGCGCGCTCCTGCGCGACGGCGCCGTGCGCTGCTGGGGCGACTACGATCACGAGTACGCGACGCCTCCGGTGCAGCGCCCCACGGAGATCGCGGGGCTGCGCGGCGGCGTCGACCTCGCGGGAGGCGGCGCGCATGTGTGCGCGGTGATGCGCGACGGCGCAGTGACTTGCATCGCGGGTCGACGCGTGGTCTCCGGCGTGGTGCGCAGCGATCGCCAGGTCGAGCTCACGCTCGGCGACGGACACGCCTGCGCGCGGAGCGGCAACGGCGTCGTGCGGTGCTGGTCGTGGGAGGGCGGCGCTCCGTCGCGCGTCTCGGCGCTGCGTGGCGCGAGAGAGGTGGCGATCCTCGAGCGGACGGCTGGCGACGGCGACGCGTGCGGCCTCTTCGAAGATGGCAGCGTGCGCTGCGAGGCCCTCGACGTGCGCCCCGCGGAGCAGCGAGAGGTCCCTGCGCCGCGGCGGGTCGCGGGCGTCTCGCGCGCGTCACGGATCGCGCTCGGTGGTGGACTCGGCTGCGCGGCGCTCACCGACGGAGGTCTTGTCTGCTGGCGTCACGGCGAAGCGTCGCAGAGCGCACAGGCGGTCGTCACGCCCCCCGGCGGCGTGACCGACGTCGCGGTCGACGCGTCGCGCGTGTGCGCGCTCGGTCGCGACGGCGCGGTCGCGTGCGCCCACGATCGCGCGGCGCTTCGGGTGATCTCGAACGCGCGCAGGTTCATGCAGCTCGCGGCGGGAGAGGGCCACACATGCGCGCGCGCCGACGACGGCTCGGTGTGGTGCTGGGGCGACAACGACGCCGGTCAGCTCGGTGACGGAACCGACCGCGATCGCGACACGCCCGCGCAGGTGCGCGGACTCACCGAGGCCGTCGAGATCGCGGCGGGCTCGCAGCACACGTGCGCGCGCCGACGCGACGGATCCGTGCTCTGTTGGGGCCGCGGCGCCGAGGGGCAGCTCGGCGACGGCGCGAGTACGGAGCGCCATCAGCCCGTCGCGATGACCACCGTGCGAGACGCGACGAGCGTCGCGGCGAGCGGCGAGCGGACCTGCGTGCTCGGCGGAGGCGTCGTGCGGTGCTGGGGCGTCCACCTCGTCGGCGCTCGCACTCCGAGCTCGACGCGCGTGGGGCGAGACACCGACCCGACCGAGAGCGTCGCGATCGGTCGAGCGCACGCGTGCGCGCTCGGCCGCAACGGCGGCGTCTCATGCTGGGGCGACAACAGCTTCGGCGCGCTCGGGAGCACCGTTCCGCCGATCCTCGACTCGATCCCGTGTCGCCCTTCGCCGTGTACGCAGGAGGTCTGGCGCCCGATCACGTACACCGACGCGCCGTTGCCCGTCGCGTGGTAGGCGCGGCGTTCGTTCGCCTCGCGTTCGATCCCCGTAGGTCTTGAGGCCGACGCGAGCGCGGTGGTACTTCCGCATTCGCCCCGAAGGGAGGGCATTCACCCCAATGCGTCTGCCGCTTCGCGCGCCGTGGTGCCTCGCCGCGCTCGCGCTCTCCGCCCCCGCGCGCGCCGAGGAGCTCCCTGTTCCGGTGCAGGTCGAGCGCCTCGACAACGGGCTGCGCGTGGCGCTCTCGCCCGACCACACGTCGCCCACGGTGGCCATCGAGGTCTTCTACGACGTCGGCGCGCGCGTCGAGGAGCCGGGCCGCTCGGGGCTCGCGCACCTCTTCGAACACATGATGTTCGAGGGGAGCGAGAACGTCGCACGCGGCGAGCACTTTCGGCTCATCACAGCGCGCGGCGGCGCCTTCGACGGGCGCACCAACCAGGACCGCACGCACTACGCAGACACCCTCCCCGCCAACGACCTCGCGCTCGGGCTCTTTCTCGAAGCCGACCGCATGCGCGCCCTCGCCGTCACGCGAGAGACCTTCGAGGTCCAGCGCGGCGTGGTGATGGAGGAGCGACGGCAGTCCTACGAGAACCGGCCCTACATGCTCTCGTTCCTGCGGCGCGACGAGCTGGTCTATCAGGGCTACTTCCCCTACGAGCACAGCACCCTCGGCGCGATGGACGACCTCTCGCGTGTCACGCTCGCGGAGGTCCGCGCCTTTCACGACCGCTACTACGCGCCCGACAACGCCGTGATCGCGATCGCGGGTGACTTCGACGCAGCCCAGGCGATGTCGCTCGTGCGGCAATACTTCGGCCCCATCGCACCACATCACACACCGCCGTGGCAGGCGCCCGCGTACGAGCCCCCTCACGCGGAGCGCGTCGACACGATCACCGACGCGCACGCGCAGGCCCCGGCGTTTCACGTCGCGTGGCACATCCCTCCGCAGCGAGAGCCCGACCACTACGCGCTCGACGTGCTCGCCACGGTGCTCGGCAACGGACGAAGCTCGCGGCTCTATCAAGACCTCGTGCGCCGCGACGAGATCGCGAGCTCCATCGAGGTCGACACCGAGGGACACCGAGGCCCCGACATCTTCACCGTGTGGTGCATCCTCGCGTCGGGTCACACGGGCGCGGAGGCCCGCGCGCGCATCGATCAACAGCTCGACGACATCGCCCAACACGGCATCACCGAGCGCGAGCTCGGGCGCGCGAGGAACCTCCTTCGCAGGCAGTTCGTCTTCGGGCTCCAGAGCTACCTCATCCGCGCGCGGCGCCTCGCGGTCTACGAGATGTATGACGGCGACGCGACGCTCATTCGCACGGAGCTCGATCGCTACCTCGCGGTCACATCGGCCGACGTGCAGCGCGTGGCCGGGCGCTACTTCAGCCACGACAACCGCGCGGTGCTCGACGTGCTGCCCGCGTCGCGAAGCGCGCAGCCCTGACCTCGCACCGAGACGCGACGTCACGTCACCCTTCGAGTGGGCCTTCCGCGCGGTCGTCCGAGGAGCGCCGTGATACCTTCGCCGCGATGGCAGCCGACGCAGCCCTGGCGCTTGACGCCGAGTACCCCAACCTCGCCCCCGACGCCCTCGCGGTGTATCGCGACCCGCCGCCCGGCATGGTCGCCGAGATCATCGCGGGCACGCTCTACACGATGCCGCGGCCGCGGCCGATGCATCAGAACTCGGCCATCGCGCTCAGCGACTCGCTCTCTCCGCCTTTTCGTCGCGGACGCGGAGGCCCCGGCGGCTGGATCATCCTGCCCGAGCCCGAGCTTCGCCTCGGAGACCTGCCCGACCTCGCGCAGCCCGACCTCGCGGGGTGGCATCGCGATCGACTGCCCGACGCGCCGCCCGAGGCCGCGATCTCCGTGGTGCCCGACTGGGTCTGCGAGATCCTGTCGCGCTCGACGCGGCGACACGACGTGCAGGTCAAGGTGCCGATGTACCTCCGTCACGGCGTCGGGCACCTCTGGCTCGTCGACCCCGAGGCGCGCTCGCTACAGGTCTTTCGTCGCGTCACCGAGGGGTGGCTCCTCGCGCTCTTCGCCGAGGGCGACGGCCCTGTGCGCGCAGAGCCCTTCGACGCCATCGAGCTCGACCTCGGCGCGCTCTGGAGCTGGTAGGCACCGTCCGCGCGGAGAAGCCCCGTTGGAGTTCGTCCGCGAACGGGTTTAGCGTCGCGCCATGCGATCGCACCTCATGCTTCTCACGCTCGCGCTCCCGCTCGCGGCGGGCTGCGGCGACACGACGACCCCCTTCGTCCCCGAAGACGTCACGCGCACCGACGCGGGGCTCCCGCAGTACGACGGCTCCACCGATCGCGTCGCGGTCGATCGGCCCGCGCCTGACGTGCTCGACCTCACCGACGTTCCGCTCGTCGATGATGTGGCGACGAGCGATGTACCGTGCGCGCCGATGCTGTCGACCACGGTGACCTTCGGGCTCAACGGCGGCCTCGTGGCGTTCACCGAGCGCTTCACCCTCACGGCCCCGCTCTCGTTCCGCGCCGAGCGCCGCAGCGGAGGACCTACCGGGACGGTGACCGCGATGTGCATGACCACCCTCCCGGGCTGCAACACCACGGACATGGTCGACGTGGGAGAGCTCAACGCCGCCCTCGCCGCGCGAGACGTGCAGGTCGCCCTCGGCTTCGCCCGCGGAATGCCCATGATGGAAGCCCTCTACGGCTACGACCCCCGCCCCGTCGACGGCACCGTCTTCGAGATCAACGCCGACGGCGCGCGCCTCCTCGTGGGCGCCCCCTGCCGCGCGGGCATGATGACCGGCTGCCTCGCCGTGCCCGTCGGGGTGCAGCGCCTCGTCGACGTGCTCACCGCCCTGCGCGACCAGGAGCTGCAACGCCCCGCGTGCATGGCACTGCGTAACCCCTGACGCATTGACGAGGGGCGAGCGCCCGCGGTAACGCGTCGCCGCCCGAACAGCCGTTCTGAGAGTGTTCTTTCGAGAGGTGTAGACGTGACGTCCACGAAGCACGAGGTCGAGGTCTCCTACGACGTTTCAAACGAGTTCTTCAGGCTCTGGCTCGACGAGCGGATGCACTACACCTGCGGCGTCTTCGAGCACGAGGGCGAGACCCTCGAGCAGGCGCAGGTGAACAAGTCGCGGATCCTCTACGACTACGCCGAGCTCTCGCCCGAGAAGACCGTGCTCGACATCGGCTGCGGCTGGGGCGCCAACCTCGAGTACATCGTGCAGCGCGGGATCAAGCAGGCCCACGGCATCACGCTGTCGACCGAGCAGTTCCGCGAGATCAACGACCGCAAGATCCCCAACATGCGGGCGTGGTGCACGGACTACAAAGACTTCGAGCCCGCGGAGAAGTACGACGGCCTCGTGTCGATCGAGATGATCGACCACCTGTGCTCGCCCGACCAGGCGAACAAGGGCATGGCCATCGAGATCTACCGCGAGTACTTCCGCAAGACGGCGCAGTGGGTGAAGCCCGGGTCGCACTTCGGCTTCCAGGCCATTCTCCGCAACCGCGTTCCGCGCACGAGGGCCGACATCGCCGACCTGAAGTTCACGGCCGACGTGATCTTTCCCGGCGGGCTCAACCCCCGCCTCGAGGAGCTCGTCGCCGCGGTCAATCCCTACTGGGAGATCGTCGAGCTCAAGACCCGCCGCACGCACTACGGCAAGACCACCGCCGAGTGGCTCCGTCGGATGCGCATGCACGAGAAGCACATCCGCGCGACCTGGGGCGACGCGGTCTTCGACGACTACGACCGCTACCTCTCGACCTGCGTCCGCGCGTTCGCGAACCACTGGTCGAGCGACGTGCAGATGAAGCTCCGTCACATCGACGTGTGACCGTCTCGCTCGTGACGTCCGCGCGCCGGTACGCGGGGCGGACGCTCCTCGCGCTCGTCGTCGCGTGGGCCACGTGGCTGCGCCTCGGGCTCATCACCGCGGGACCCGACCCCGACACGGACGGCTACGCGCACTTTCAGATCGCGCGCAGGCTCGCCGCCGAGTGGCGCGACCTGACGATCCACTGGGTCTGGCTCCCGCTGTGGCACCTCGTCGACCTCGCGTGCGACGCGCTCGGCGGAGGCTTCGTCGCCGTTCGCCTCATCAGCGTGGCGTGCGCGGCAGCGTCGAGTTTCGCGCTCGCAGCCCTTCTGCGAAGGCATTTCGAAGAGAACCCCGCGACGCGTCCGTGGCTCGCGGAGGCCGAGCGGGTGATCCCCTGCGCGGCGGGTGTGGTGCACGCGCTCTGGCCGCAGAACCTCTCAGCGGGCTCGTCGGCGGAGCCCGAGGCGATGTTCCAGCTCCTCGC